>JANQFW010000098.1 GCA_028277625.1 Candidatus Gastranaerophilales bacterium
AATAATATAAATAATAATATAATAAATATAAATACTAATAAAAAAGAGGAACTAAAAAAGAAAAAGCCGCACTATTAAAAAGTTTTAAATATTATTTTAAAAATTAAGGCAATAATAGTCTCTTTTATCAGAAAAAGAGGGGGCTTTGTTATTGCTTTTTTTGTTTATTTTTTGCGCAATATTTTGCATTTAGGTGTTTTATCATTTTAAAATTATTAAATTTCATACCAAATAATAATAAAAATATAAATATCCATTTGTTTGTTTTTGGTTTTGATCATGTTAAAATTTATACGAAATAATAATTGTAATATCATCTCTCTTTTTTAAATGCTTAAATTAAAAAAGATTAAATAATATAAATTAAATAAAGAAGATAAGTAGGAGTAAGTTTAAATGATCGGTACAAACAGAAACTCAATGCAACCAAGTTTTAATAGAAGTGCAATGCAGTCAAAGCAAAGTAAAAGTAAAAGTAAAATGCAACCGGCATTTGAAGGTGGTAACTTTCAAGTTGTAGGAAAAGCAGCAAATAAACTAACTAAACAACTTAGAAAGCAGCTTACAGAAGCCGCAAGTAGGCTTGCAGAGGGTGAGACTCTTTTTTTAAGTAGGGTAAAGGAGACAAACAAAAACCTTGGTTTAAAGCTAACATATTACTGTGGCGGTAATCAAATTAAAGCTGAATATATAGCAACAGGTGAACACAAGGTGTCAAATTTGATAGCTCAACATAATAGGAGTGTCTTTACTACAACTATGCCTCCAGTTGGAAATTCTGCTCCTGGAATGCCGGTAGGCTCTGCATTTGTATATCATGTACCTGTAGCGCAAGCCCCTGCCGGCCAAGTGGGAGGACTGCTGCCAGGTCAACCTCCTCTTAATACTGCTGCAGTCTTTGCAGATGCAACACCTGTTTACAACCCATATACACAAATAGCAGCTGCTCATGTTCCTGATCCAAAAGTAATAGATCGAATAAGAGGTGGTATACCATCCGCTTCACAAGACCCTCAGGCTATTCTTAAAGATGTTAATCCTGAATTTTTTCCCCATGCCTCAGAATATGGTCGAGCTTCGCAGATGCAAGATTTTAAATCACAAACTACTACAGAATATATGCGAGCAAAGTTAGAATCACTAAAACCTTCGGGCTCTTCTAGCCCTCCTCCTAGTCCGGAAGCTGCTGTAAAAGCAGGAAAGAAAGTGTCAACAGAACCTTCTGCACCTTCTGCACCTTCTGCGCCTTATGCTCCACCAGCTTGGCCTTCAAATCTTCCAAGGCCAAAAGAAACTCCTACCCCCCAAACACCTGTAGTGCTTAATCAACCTTTTAAGCTTGCTCCTGAAGTTAAACAAGTAGGTCATATGCCGATGCAAACAAAAGTTCCTGCCGGACAGGCTTATGGTCAAAATGGTACATCTAAAAGTACATATGAAGCTTATCATGCTACACAACAAGGAATGCCTATTCAGCCGGGCACTATAGGGCAAGCTCATCAACAAATGCAACAGCCGGGAGTATGGGGTACTTCATCTCAACCTTACGCTATCCAAGGACGATATGCTAATCAAATGTCGCCGGAAGGATACGAGGGCATGCCATTTGTAACTCAACCCCCAGCACCCTCCAATGGCCATCATAGGCTAAGAAATGCAGCTGGGGTTGTTGGTGACGCAGCTGCATCTGCTGCTGAAGGTGGCGCTCATCTAGCTAGTGAAGCAGCTGGTGGATTGCTTGACCTTCTTGGGAGGGTATTGGGCTAAAATAAGCTAAACACAAAAAATCTTCCTTAAATATAGCCATATTGGGGAATAAAAATAAAATTTCCAATATGTATAATAAATACAACAAATGGAAGATTCCGAAAACTCAAGTAGGTCTCTTCCATTTGTGTTTTTGGTTATTAATGCAATTGCCAGTCATTTATTTTTGTAAATAATTTGCATTTACTTCTCCCTAAAATTTTTTTAGCGATTTAAAATATGTATTGATATAGAAGCTTAAATAAATAAGGAAAAATGAACTTGATAAAACCGGGATTAAATAAAAATGCAATGCAGCCTTCTTTCAAATGTAGGTTGCAAGTAGCAGAAGGAGCTCTTAGCAAATCATTAAAAAAGTCACCTCAGTATAATTTGTTCAAAAGCTATGTAGCAAAAATGGAACCAAATACTGATGTAGTAAAGTTAAGCCAAGATAGCGAAGGGCTAACAATGAGTTACAAAAACTTTCCTACAGTGCAAGAAGGTCGAAAAAATCCATTAAAGAGACTGCTGGCCCAGTTAAAGTACTTTTATAAAGAGGGTAGTAGTAATAAATGTAGCGCTATAGAACCTACCCCCCATGGTCATAGAGTAATTGACACTTATAGAAGCGTATCAGAAAAATTTAATACTTGTATGGGCAAACCTTATACAGGTGAAAGAGACTGGCTAGGTTCACCTATTAATTAATTAGAAATAACAAAATAAAAGAGAGCCGGCTTTATTCTAAGACTAGCTCTCTTATAACTTTATATAGTTCTTTTACTTTTTTGCAAATCGTTTTTTAATGTTTTTATCAATTATAACAATAGGTGCACCACCTACAAATTGCTCAAGCACAGCTCTTGTCTTCAAAACATTTTGCCTGGCTTCAAACTGCATCTCGACGGCTTCTTTATAAAACACTTCTGCAATCACACTAGCATCCTTCTTTGATGAGTTAACCGCAGCATTAAGATACTTATATCTGTTTTGAACAAGTTTATCAATCATATTTAATTTTTTGATAGCGGTCAAATAATCATAATAATAGGTTACCAGCTTTTGTTGCAAATTTTCTATCTCCTGCGCCAAAAGCACAAGATCAACATCAGTAACTCTTGATAATTTAGTATTAATAGCACTATCATCAGAGAGGACAGAACCCAACACCCCACCACCAATCAAAGCGCCACTACCGGCAGCAGCGTTAGAACTATTCATCCCGATAATAGGAGCAACCCCGGCAATTGGAGCAAGTATCCTTTTTACCATACTTTTCTTTTTCTTATCACCATTAGGGTTAGACAATTTAAATATAGCAAACTTAATTGTCTCACTACGTCCCACCGCAGCTTGCCATAAAATTCTAAGGTCTTCAACAATAAAGCTTTTCTCCTCATCAAGCTCAGCGTTTATCTCATCTGCTAATTGCTTGATATCCTCACTACCAAAAAGCCCCGCACCTTCGTACATAGTCTTGTCGTTTTTCACCTTAGAATTAACAGCAACTTCCATTTGATTATTACTTTGAGCAAAGGCCCGGTTACAATTCAACAACAAGATAAAAACCAGTATATATTTAAAATGTTTCATTGTTTAACCTCTTTACTCATTGGCTGAATATCCTCAGCAGGGTTAAAGCTTGCCAACTTAGTCAAATTTAATTTTTGAACAGTTTCTAGCCCGGCAAGTCTTTCAAGTTTAAGCCTATTCATTTTTACTTGTTGTTTATACTTTAATTCATCAAGCTTTTCTTTATCATAAAGAGCAGATGCCGCGATTATCTCAAAATCATTTTTAGACTCAAGCGCCTTCGAGTATCTTTCATTCAAGTCCACCAACTTCTGCCTGCATAGTCTTAACTCTTCGAGCGCAGTTTTATAGTCATAATAGTTTTTGATTATAGCGTTTTGTAGATTCTCCACCAATCCCGCAAGGTGAATCAACTCAGTATCGGTCAAAGGCATTTTCTTAGGCATTGTCTTTTTAGACAGCATATTATTAGCAATTCTACCACTAGCCAAAGATGCTGTACTAGAGACCGTATCAGCACCAAACATACTAGGCAAAATCGCCACACCACTAATCAAAGTAGATACCGTACGTGCCATCAACGAAGAATGAACCCTTCTTTTATCAGCAGGCATTGCCAGCTTTTTCAACGCAAACTTAATCACACTATTCTTAGATACAGTGGACTCCCACAATCTTTTAATATCTTGTATATCTAACTTCTTTTGCGCCTGAAACGCATATTGCATTTTCTCTTCATCAGATTTAAATATTGGTGTATCAAGTTTTTTAACTTGTTTCTTAATTTTCAATGTATGCTTCTTATTGGTATTTAGCATATACATATTCTTAGAATTACTAGTAGTTACATTTCTTCTGCTATGAGTATAATTACGATTATTAGTATAGTTACGCTGACGATTATTATTCACTTCTTGTATATAAAGCTCTTCAGGCTCAAGGCTTTTCTTTTTATTCAACAAACATATAGAGTTATCAGAATCTTTAGTCCCAGACTGCCTCTTTAAATTACCGGCATATACCGGTTTAGCAATAACCAGCATTAATAATAGTAAGCTAACTAATTTGTTTAGGTTTTTAATCATAATCTTCGCCAAATAGCCAATCTCTTACATCTGTTCTTTTATTATACTACTGATTGTATTTTATTACACCTATAAAGTATATTAAACAATATGGCAATTATTTTGGCGATAAGTTAATATTTCTTAAAAAATAAATTAAAATAAAGCCTAACCCCCGGTTTTTGGGAGTTGAAACTTTTTTAACAGTTTAGTCTTACCAGCTTATTTATGTTAAGATTTTTTATGTTGTTAAAGTTAAAAAACTGGGGGTTTGAATGGCAAATTTTATAACTATATTCAGAACTATATTGGCTATTGCAGTTGTAAGTCTGCTCTTTATAAAAAACTCAGGTGTTTATTGGAGTGCATTTGTTTTAACAATCGTCGTCATTTGGATGGACGGACTAGATGGTTATATAGCAAGAAAATTTAATGAAACTTCCAAATTTGGAGCGGTTTTAGATATCATCGGCGATAGAGTAGTAGAAAATGTTTACTGGTTGGTGTTCTGTGCATTGGGATGGATTCCTTTTTGGGTGCCTGTTATTGTTATAACAAGAGGTATTGTAACTGACGGATTAAGAAGCATGGCACTTAGCCAAGGATATACAGCATTTGGCTCTAGCACTATGATGCAATCACCAATTGGCAAATTTATTGTTGCCTCTAATTTTAGTAGATTTAGCTATGCAGTCTTTAAAGCGATTGCTTTTGCTCTACTTATATTTATTAATATACCTAATTTTAGTTATCCCTTTGAAGGAATTGTAAGCCACTTTGCTTATGCTTGTGTATATTTATCAGTTGTGTTCTGTGTAGTACGAGGCTTACCTGTTATTCTGGAGAGTAAACAGTTTATTGAATTGGAAAAACAGAATGAATCCATTTAGGGTAGTATTAGTTGAGCCACAAATACCACAAAACACGGGAAATATTGTAAGGCTATGTGCTTGTACTGGCAGTGAATTATACTTGGTAGGTAAACTAGGTTTTAGGCTTACTGATAAATATTTAAAAAGGGCCGGGTTAGATTACTGGAGTGAAGCAGGTGTAAAAGAATACAATACATTGCAAGAACTACAAGCGAAATTCCCCGATAATAACTTTTATTACCTAACCACTAAAGTGCAAAAACGCTACTCTGATATAGAATACAAAGAGGGTGATTTTTTAGTATTCGGCAGTGAAACTAAAGGGTTAGACGAGAATTTGATATTCAATAATAAAGATAAATGCCTTACTATACCAATGAAAGAAGACCAACGAAGTCTTAATCTTTCAAATTCTGTGTCAATTGTGCTTTATGAGGCAATTAGGCAAACCGATTTTTTATGATAAAGTAAAAATATATAAAGATAGGGGGTATTTATGATTAAAGTCTTAACTGGTTCTCAAATGAAAAATATAGATCAAAAAGCAATTGTTGAGCTGGGAATACCTGGTATAATATTGATGGAAAATGCTGGTAGGGCTGTTGCTGATAAGATTATCAATGTTATCAAAGAGAATAGTTTTTTTACTAACGAAGTTCTTATAATTTGCGGTAAGGGTAATAATGGCGGTGATGGGTTTGTCATTGCCAGGCATTTAATCGAAAAAAATATCCCTGTGTCAGTCGTCTCTTTATACTCAGAAGAAAATTTATCCGGCGATGCACTTATTAATTATAATATATTAAAGCATTTTACTGATATTGCTTATTTTGATGAGATTGGCTTAGACGCGCTTCGTCAATATATATCTGAGGCAGCTATAGTTGTGGATGCTATCTTTGGGACTGGTTTAAACTCTGAGGTTAAGGGTGATTTAAAAAATATTATTAATTCCATTAATGAATTTGCTCATAATTATGTAGTTGCGGTAGATATACCTTCTGGTGTTGATTCAGCTACAGGGCAAGTACTAGGTTGCGCTGTTCAGGCAGACTGTACAGTTACATTTTTCGCGCCAAAGGTTGGCACGGTGCTATACCCTGGCGCAGACCATACAGGCGAATTAGTTATTGAAAAGATATCCATCCCTGAGTATTTAATAACCGGCAAGGATTTCAATATAAATTTTTTAACAAACAATAGTATAGCGACGTTACTGCCTCAAAGGCATGCCAATACACACAAAGGAAGCTACGGCAGTGTATTTTCTATTGCGGGTAGTTCAAATTATCCTGGCGCCGCTTATCTTTGTACGAGCGCTGCATTAAAAGCAGGCGCAGGTTATTCAATTCTTTGCTCTGTGGATAGTGTGATTAATTCTGTATCTGCAATGACACCTGAGATTATTTACGAGCGCCTTACCAAGACCGAAGATGGCTCTATTTGTGCTGACGCGCTTAATACAGCTTTGGATAAAAGCTCTAAGCATAATGTGTTTCTTATTGGACCCGGGCTTACAACTAATCCATCTACTGGTGAGTTTGTTAAAGGATTTATCAACAAACTGGTGGACAGGGGGGCATGTGCTGTTATTGATGCGGATGGGCTGAATATTTTGAGCAATAACAGTGATATAATTCTCCCATTGAATTCTGTTATAACGCCTCACCCTATGGAACTTGCCAGACTATTGAAAGTTTCTGTTCAAGAGGTATTGGCTGACAGGATTAAGTCTGCTATAAACGCGGCTGTAAGATTTAATACAATTGTGATTTTAAAAGGTGCTAAAACCATTATTGCCCGGCCTGACGGAACTGTATTCATTAATCCTTTTGCTCATTCTGCGCTTGCTACTGCTGGTACTGGTGATATTTTGGCGGGTATCATTGCAGGATTTATTGCACAGGGACTTTCTCCACTAGATGCTACTATTGCAGGCACTTATATTCATGGATTAGCTGGTACTATTGCGGCTTCTGAGATGGGTGAGCATTCTGTTACTGCGGTTGTTATTTTAGATTATATTTCTGCTGCTATAATGAAGGTTTTGAGCCATTGCAAAGTTAAGAGTGATTTTTAAAGTTATTAATAAGCCTTTTTTATACAGGCAAGAAGTAGTTATAAATTTAAAGAAACCCAAGTGGCAACTTGGGTACATTAAAAGTCAATAGGGCCCATCAAGTCCTTTAAGCGTTGAATAGTACCCTCCATATCAACACTATCCTTAATTGATTGTTGAAGAAAAGCATTGATCTCAGGCATCATGTCAATAGCCAAATCTAATCTAGGATTAGAACCCTTTTGATACATACCAACATCAATAAGATCTTTACTTTCTCTATACATAGCCATCATATTTCTCATTTTTCCAGCAGATTTTTGATGGTCGCCATCAGCAATCTCTGTAAACAAACGGCTTATACTACCAAGAACATTAATAGCAGGATAATGATTTTGCTCAGCAACCTTTCTGTCTAAAAATATGTGACCATCTACAATGCCCCTAACTGTGTCAACAACAGGATCATTAGAATCACCACCTTCCATTAATACAGTATACAAGGCAGTAATCGACCCTTTAGGGCTAGTTCCTGTTCTCTCAAGAACTTTTTGTAACCAAGAAAAAATAGAAGGCGGATAGCCTTTCATTGTAGGAGGCTCGCCAACAGACAGCCCTACTTCTCTCCCTGCCATTGCACATCGAGTAACAGTGTCAGTCATTAGAAACACTTTATTACCTTGATCTCTAAAATATTCACAAACAGCAGTAGCCGTTTGCAGCGCTTTCATACGAATCAATGGAGGTTGATCGCCAGTTGCACATACAAGGACCGAACGCTTCATGCCATCAGGCCCTAAACTTTTTTCCACAAACTCCTTAACTTCACGTCCTCGCTCTCCAATTAAAGCCATAACGTTTACATCAGCTTCACTGTTTCTTGCAATCATACCTAGCAATGTACTCTTCCCTACACCACTACCAGCAAATAATCCCATCCTTTGACCTGCACCCATTGTCAACAATGAATCTACAGCCCTAACCCCAGTCTGGAATTTACTTTCAATAATAGGCCTATCAAATGGATCAGGAGGAGGTCCCTCAATACAAACATAATCTGCGCCTGCTACATCCAACGGCTTGCCATCAATTGGATTACCTAAGGGACTTATCAAACGCCCCAAAAGAAAGTCCCCCACAGGCACAATAATAGGCTCTCTATTGCTAGTTACCCAACTACCTTGCCCAATGCCTGTTCCATCCAAAAGTAAAATAAGTTGCGCAACTTCACCTTTAAATGCAACAACCTCAGCCGGCTTAGGAGTTCCATCACTAGTTTCTATATAACAAAGGTCACCAATTTTAAGTCCTGGCAGTTTAACTTCTACTGTTAAGCCAAGCAACTTGGATACAGTACCTTTAAACTTATAAAGCTCTGTATTATCTACAATATCTATTGCTTTTTTCTTTAAAAATTCAACCGAACTATAGCTTTGCTCATTCATATTTTTGATCTATCCTCTACCCCCTAGGAAGGGGACGTTTATTTTTAAGATTATTATTATTCATTTAAAATATAGTTTTTTGTCTCTTTTTTACTACTCATCATATTCGCTTTCTCCGATTGTATCAACTGCTTCCACTCTTATATCAGTAATAAGTTCACTATAAGAAAGCACAACTATAGTAGGAATATGTCTTTCTAGTAATTGATACAAAGGTAGCCTTATCCTTGGTGAGCATAAAACAACAGGCTGAATACCCAAACGCTGATGTACCCGCATTAAAGTTCCAGCAGCCATTTCAATAAGTTCCTGTACCTGTAGCGGATTTAAAAGGAACATAGTTCCAAGCTCTGTTCTCTGACAAGAATCATCAAGATTTTTCTCCCATTCAGAAGATAATGTTATAGCATACAAAACTTTATCTGGCGTAGCATTAGCAAGACATATCTGTCTACCTAATGCAGATCGCAGTCTTTCAGAAAGAATATCAGGTTCTTTAGAAAATCTTGCATAATCGCACAATCGCTCAAATATAAAGATAATATCTTTAATTGAAACACGTTCTTTAACAAGGTTCACAAATATCTTACGCAAGTCGCTTGTGGAAATAATAGCCGGTACAAGGTCATTAACAAGTGTTGGATCCTGACTCTTAACCAATTCCATAAGTTTAAGCACATCAGTTTTTGTCATGACCTCATCTACATACTTACGCACTATTTCTTGCAGGTGAGTAATAATAGTATCTGTAGCATCAACATAAGTAAAATTATCTTCTTGACTTATATGCTCTGGCCTTATCCAGTATGCCCTATATTGGAAAGTTGGCTCTACACCTACTTCCGTATCTTCGGGTACAGGCCTTCCTGTTGCATCCCACTGATCAGCAATAACTAAATATCTGTCAGGATATACAACACCCTGAGCTACAGGATTACCCCTAATTGCAAGTAAATACTCAACATCAGCAAGTGCTGTACTATCCATAATTCTAATATTAGGGATGATATAACCAAGGTCATCAGTCATTCTTTGACGCAACGAAGCAATTTTAGCCAACAATTGGCCTTCTTGTTCAGGGTCAGCAATTGCTAATAAGCCTCCTCCCACTTGCAAACTCAAAATATCAACGCCCAAACGCTCATACATTCGATTAGGATTGACTAACTCTTGCATATTTTGCTTAACATGCTCTAGTTCACCCATTTGCTGGTGCACATCATTAGTTACAAATACAGAAGTAACAGCAACGCCTAATACAATAGCAAACAAAAGAAATGGCCAACCTGGTAAAGGAATACCAAAAAGCGTACTGATAAAGATTACAGACAAAATAACAATAGAGAATATTATCCCGTATGGTTTAGCCAAAATCTGTCCCATAAGATCTTCTGCCAAACTTCGATTTGCTGCGGTAGTACGCGTCATTGTTATACCGCAAGATACAGCCATTAGTAATGATGGAAGTTGAGCAGATAATCCATCACCAATTGTTAATATTGTATATTTAGCAACTGCCTCTTCAGGCTGCAAGCCTTTCATCATAATACCAATTGCTAATCCACCAATGATATTAATAACAGTAATAATAATACCTGCTATTGTATCCCCTTTTACGAATTTCATCGCACCATCCATAGAACCTAATAAGCTAGATTCCCTGGTTAAATCTTCACGCTTTTGAATTGCTTCTTCCGGGGAAATAAGGCCAGCGTTAAAGTCAGCATCAATAGTCATTTGCTTACCCGGCATCGCATCCAATGCAAATCTGGCAGACACCTCGGCTATACGCTCAGAACCTTTGGTAATAACCAAAAACTGTACAAGGGTAAGAATAAGAAATATTACAAAACCAACAACCATGTTACCACCGGTAACAAACTCTCCAAATGCTTCAACAGCTTCACCGGCTTCACCGTTTGCTAAAATAGATCTTGTTGAAGCAATTGATATACAAAGCCTAAACATGGTTCCAATAAGAATAATAGAAGGAAATGCCGCAAGATCAAGAGGTTTTTCTACATACAAAGATAACATTGTAAGAACGATACCAATAGTCAAATTCAAACATATTGACAGATCAATAAATGGTGTTGGCAACTCTACTATAATAATGATAATTAAGGCAAAAACAAATAAGCCTAAAATTATCTCATTAACTATACTACCTTGTCCACCCATCATTGTTAGCTACTTCTCCCCCTTAAAGTCCCGCATCCAGTGCTTTTTTCAATACAGCTAACTGGGTTTGAAAAGATGCATCAATTATTCCGTTATTTGTTATAACAATACAACTTCCAGCATCTATTGTATTATCCGACACTACATCTATTCTAGCATTAGAGTTTCCACCGGTAAATATTTTAGGAATGTTTTCCTCAACAAGCTCTACACTTTCCGGATGTGTCTTAATGGTTATACTGCTGGCATTGCTGCCTATTTGCCTTACAAGATCATCAATTATCCTTAAAATTATTGTTTCATCGCAAGCAGCTTCTATTTTTATTACTTTTTCTGCAACCTTTAGCGCAATATCTACAATATCTTTAGATACATCTGCATAAGCCAACTCTTTTGCTCTAAAGAATTCACCCATGGCATTTTGCAGCTGGCTTATCTCATCATTAGCCTGATTCAGACCATACTCAAAGCCTTCTTTTGCTGCGTTTTCTCTTATAGAATTAGCCTCTTCATGCGCACGAGAAATGATATTTCTGTCATCTACTCTTCTGTATCCTCTTCGCCTATCTCCCCGGCGTCTTTCTTGTCGTTCTTTTATAAGTGGCTCTTCTACCTCAGTATTTTGCACAGAGATATCTACTTTCGACTCCTCAGGAAGGACAGGTGGAGTCGAAATTGTCGCTGATTGTTTTTTTTCAGGTGCAGATATTTTTTTCTTTTTTGTTCTTTTTATTATCATTCTTTATGCTGCTCTAATTAAATTTAAGCGAGAGGTACTCATATATTATTTTACTTAAATTTTTTGAAATTGGCATATTATTAACATCTGATGAAAAACATTGGACCAGATATTCTCTTATAAGTGGTCTTTCGTACTTTGTCAAACTTAATATTTTGTTAGGCTTAATCCGAGCTGAAAGCATCATTATCATTTGAGTATAATCTATACTGTCAGGATCAGGCTGTACATTTAAGCTTCGCTTAAAGTCCTCAAGCTCGATAGCTACAAGACCTGGATCAAGTTGACTTTCAAGTCCCGGCATATTCATAAAATCTAATATTTGATCAACATCAGGTTGGGGCATGCCAGCTAAAATACCCTGAACAGTCTTTTTATCCATGCTTTTTAATAATATAGATATAGCAGCAAGTTTAAAAGCTTTTTTTTGTTGTTCTTCAGTTGGAGGAGGTGCATTAGCAGCAGCTTCATCAGCCATCTCTTGAGAGACTTGCGCCACATTAGATTGAGATAATATATGCTCTACATCTTGTTCTTTCAACTGTCCGGCTTGAACAAGTTGCATTATAGACTCTTTATAAATTCTATCAACTTGGGCTTCAATCGCTGGTGCAACTTGCTCAGGAGGAATATTTTCCATAATAGCTTTTTTAGCAGATTCAAAAACCACAAAAGCAACTTGCTGTATAATTTGATCCCAAAGCTCTGGGGGCAAATTAGACCTGATTATATCTATGCACTTATGAAACGTCCATTCTCCAATATACTGAACAATTGTAGTTGCTTGGTCCGCATTTATTTGCAAATTGGGGTCCTGCTCCAATGAGCCCCCAGCCATCTCACAGAAACTATGAAGCTTACTTATAGTATAATTCTTACAGTCATCGTTAAAATCCTGTGGCAGGTACTCACCAGCCTGCTGTGCCAGATTTTGTGCAAAAGCTTGCGAATCAAACCCTTCTATAGGCATATATATCCCCTAAATCTACTTGCTTTCTATCCAATTCTTAAGTTGTAAAGCAACTTCACTTTGGTTATTTGAAGTTTCTATTGTTTTTTTAATTTCCGAGATAGTATCGTTAACTTGCGGCAAGGCTGGCTGAGACTGCTGTAACGGCACTGCCTCGACTTGCTGTCTTAGTTGATTTTGCATTTCTTGAAGCTTTGCAGCTCTTTCGTTTGCTTCTTGTAGCTGATTATTTTGCTGTTGAGTCTGCTGCATAAGTTGATCAATTTCTCTTTGATGCTGTGCTGCAATTCTTCTTGCTCTACCTGCAATAACAAATAGACCTATCAATAAGCCTACCCCCAATAGCACGGCAACTGTCCACCAAGGATTACCAGAGCTCTCCGGTTCCGGCATCTGATTACCTCTTTCGGATGCCAACAAAGGCGGGGCAATATTAGCCAATGCAATTTCAACATTTTCCGCTCTAGCCTTAGGGCTTGCACTCATTGCTATTAACCCTTTTAATTCAGCCATAGATATATTAGGAGGAAAAGCACTTTTGTGAATAGTAACAGCTATAGATATTTCTTCGAGCATACCTGGCATAAATGTTTCTGCAAACTGTGTTTTGCCTAAACCATATTTATATTCAATAGCCGAGCGAGAATATCTTCTTTTTTGTGCGGAATCTGGAGCCATAGGTAATCCACCAGGCAAATAAGAACTCACCGCAGATGATAGGCGATTCTTGTCGTGAGACTGATCACCCAAGCCTTCTGAAAACTGTTGTTTATTTGCAATTGCAGAGTCTTTTGGGTTATAAACAATTCTGTTTTTCTCCAAAGGAACTTCTCTTAAGTAGGTGCTGACAGTTACAACATAATTCCCCTTGCCTAACAACTTATTAAGTTGCATCATAACTTTATTTTTCATGTACCTGTCATTTTCTTGCAAAAGCTCCATTCTATCGTCAGAATGGTCAAGAATACTATTATAAACATTACCGTTAGTATCGGTAATAGAAATATGCTCAGCCTTCAATCCTTCAACACTACCTAACAATAAATTTTTGATAGCTCTTACTTTATCTCTAGGCAGCTTATCAGATTCCCTTTCATCGCCTGGAGCTGGCATTACCAGCTGTACGGTTGCAGTTCTTGGCTTTTTGTCAGACCTAAAAAAAGCATTTTTAGGTATAGATACAAAAACAGTAGCATCCTGAATTGGTGGAATTTTTTTAATTAATCTGGTCAATTCACCATTAATTGCTCTAGCAAGGCGTATCCTTTTATCTTCTCTGGTTGAAGTAAAGTCACCTTTATCAAATATTTCAAGCCCAATATTTTTATCCATTAAGCCACTTTGAACTATCGCAATAATAGCTCTATCTCTTTCAGATTTTTTATATTTATTCAGCTTTAATATTACTTTTGAGCCTTCAGTTTCTTGAACAACATTAGTTATTCCTACGCGTGCAAGATGAGCTTGCACTTCCATAGCTTGCCCTGGATTAGATGTAGTTATTAGAGTAAAAGGATCTTTTTCAATCGGCTCTTCTTTTACTGCATTTCCTTTGCTTCCACCGCCTGCAACAGCCATAAAAATAACCAAGGCAATTATTAGAACAACTACGCCAATTATTCCGAATAAAACTGCTCTATTTTGTAGCAAAGCCTTTGGATTCATATTTTTATATGCCGCTCCTATTTTTCTGAGTGTCTACCCCTATGCAGTCTTTGTACCTATTACTATTCTACACCTGTATTTGTAGAACTTTGTCATACGCTTGAACTACTTTTGTTATCATTTGAGTAGTTAGGTTAACACTTACTTCAGCTTTTGAAATAGCAATCATAAGATCATGTACATCTGCACCATTCCCCAAAACTACATCTTGCATTATCGCATCTGGTGCCTTAACAGTAGAGTCTAAATCTTTCAACATGCCAGACAACACTTCCTTGAACTGTGGCACTTCCGGTGAATTATTTATAGAAGGCATTCTCATAGATGCTTCAATTGATGCACTATTAGTGTACAATTTACTTTCTGCAATATCAAGGGGGAGATTTAATTTAGGTACATATTTGTGCATTTTCTGCTCCTTTGTATTGATTTTGGCTAATTATATTTAATTATTGTATTTTTTATGTTCATTAACGTGGGCTAAAAGGTGACTTTACATTTTGAGTTATCTTATTATGTGTCATATCATCTTTTTTAGTAGTTAAACTCCCTTTGTCTAGGTATTCAGAAAGAATATTCTTCACATAGCCCCTTGTCTCATTAAATGGAGGAACCCCATTGTGGTTTTTAACATTAGTAGGTCCTGCATTATATGCTGCAAGCGCCAGGACTATATTGTTATTGTATTTATTCATAAGACTCTTAAGATATCTCACTCCGCCATCTATATTTTGTTTAGGATCAAAAGGATTTTTTACACCAAGCATTTTAGCTGTTTCCGGCATAAGCTGCATCAACCCCTTTGCTCCGGCTTTTGAAACAGCATTTGTATCATATCGAGACTCTTGTTTAATAACAGCCATTACAAGCTTTGGATCAATATCATGTTTTTTTGCAACCTGATTTACAAGTGTACTGATCCCACCCTGGGTAATCGGCTCTTGTTTTACCACTTTAAAATTAACATTTTCTGTCTTTGTCTTTTTCAATAACTCAGAAAACTCAACTTTTTGTGCTTGATCCAAACTTTTAGCAGGCTGAGCGAAAACATTCGTGCTATTAGCAGCCTGCATTGCTGCAGTATGCTCTGCAAGCATTTGCTCAATCTTTGATGCTCTGCTCATTGCGCTGTTAACACCACTTGTGCTTAAAAGATTATTTATCCCACTGCTAAACAAGTTTTATTAACCCTTTCCTATTTCCGCTGCTTTTTGTGTCATAGCCTTAGTTATTGTTACTACAGCCATACTTGCCTCATAAGCCCTTGAAGTCTTATGTGCATCCGCAATATCAACCATAGGTTGAACGTTTGATATACGAACGTATCCGTACTCATCAGCATCAGGATGCCCTGGCTTATAAATCCTGTCAGATTCAGTAGGATCCTCAACTACTCCACCAAATGTAACCCCTCCTGTAATATGGGGCAATGCTCCCATTTTAAAAACATTATCTTTTACTCTACTAAGCATACCCTCAAAGGATACGTCATCTTTAGAATACAAAACAGGTATTTTCCTAACATAATTTGGTGTATCAATATTGGCAATATTCTTTGCATGGACATCCATCCTTAGTGCATGCGTATGTAGACCTGATGCACCTATATTTAATGTGTCTATCAAAGTCATAGTATAATCTTACCTTCCTTACTTGCCTACTTGCGCGATTTGTTTCATTTCTTGTATCAAAGCGCTCATTCTACGTGTAGCCAGTGAGTAAAGTATTGAATTTTGCTGCATCGCAATAAGCTCTTCAGGTATGTGGACTGGGCCACCTTGATCTTTCATCACAGGAGACGCTCCAAACTTTACTGACAACTTAGTTTCTAATGGACTATTTGAAAGCCCCAGATGTTTAGCAAAGTCAACGCCACGCTTTTGGTAGTTAGGGGTATTAACGTTTGTGATGTTAACACCATGTGCCTGCTGTTTTTTTGAGATTAAATCAAGTATTAAATTTGTTTTTTCTATCGAATGATGCGGAGAATAGCCCATAGTATTTAAACCTTATATTTGTAATTTTATAACTAATTAACTAATTTGCTAAATTTATTGTTTCAAGTTTATACTCTGCCTATAAATTTCGTCACAAAATTTAAGTAGCTTGGTAGAGGCAATCAAACTTCCATTTAGCCTTAATGTATCATTGATATTATCTATCATATTTACGTTTGATCTTTCTAACATGCCCTGTCTTATTGAAGTATGATCTGTAACCAAAGTAGCAGGCCCGGACTCTTGGGTAGGTACTACTTTATTTTTTGGCAGTTCCTTTAAGCCTTCGTAGTTTCTAAACTTAACTATAGGTATTTTACCTATTTTTGTTGGATAAGATGTTTCTTGATCTGTAAATACACTTACTGTACCGTCTCTAAATATTTGTATTCGCTCATAATGATCAGGCAGCTTGATGCCATCACCAACCACATGTCCATCTCTGGTACAAATGTATCCATTTGCATTTATTTCTAAAGTACCTTCTCTGGTGTAAGAAACTTCTCCATCTTTCCCAGTAACAGGAATAAATCCATGACCATCAATCGCAATATTCAATTCACCTTCGGCTTTATAAAGCGTACCTTGAGAATAGTCAACTCTGGTTGTAGATTCAAGGTAACCATTTTCTTTCATATAATGCTCAAAGCGCTTGCTCTTGTAGCTCCAGTTATTAATATTAGCAACATTCGTTGAAATATTAATAAGCGCATCAAGCTGCTTATCAACATTATTAACAGTTCTAGATATAATTCCTTGAAATTGTGTCATATACTTATCCTTATGCTAAATTACGGGCGACCAAGCTCTTGTATTGTTTTTGACAGCTTGTCATTTTGCACGATAAATAACTGCCTATTTGCCTCAAAATTTCTTCTTAAGGGTGCCAAACTCATTACTTCAGTATTCAAACGAACATTAGAATCTTCAGTGTACCCTTGCCTTACATCCACATCTTTTATATAAGACCCATCGTTAGAAACAACAGACAATCTTCCATAATTAAAATACTTGCCTGTCTCAGGATCCAAATAAGTCATATCACCGTCATGACTAACTTTGATCTTCTTTAAATCCTGTGGTACATTTTTCAACTTCATAGGATCTCCGCCTATGCTCATAACCTTGTGCCCATCCAAAGTTAAAAGATTTCCATCCTTATCCAGCTTAAACCTACCATCTCTGGTAAGCTTTACCCCGTAAGGCGTTTTATACTGAAAGTATCCCTCACATGCCAGGGCCAAATCCAAAGGATTAGCTGTAGAGCGAATTCTGCCAATGGATGTATCTTTAGCTTCCGAATAACCATGTACACCAATTACTTCGGAAAAAGATGAAACTACTGGAACTAATCTTTGATAGCCAACCTTACCAAAGCCTAAAACATTTGCGTTTGCGGTTTTGATTAAGGCTTGTTGCAGATGCATAGCCCTTATACTGGTACTTATGCCTTCTTCATCAAAGATTATTCCGCCATAAACTTTCATGCAAAAATGCTCCTATCGCTTGAATAAATAGGTTACTAAACTTTATACTAATATCATCGTCAGCAAAATTGTAAAGTTTTAATAATCTAACAAAAATACAATTTCTGAGTGAATTTAAACTAGCAAACTCTTAAATAGATAAACTAAACGCATTATTTTAAAAGAAATATTTTTTATAAACGTTTTTGTCTTGATTTTAACAGTGCATTATTATCATCAACTATAAAAATAGCTCTTGTTACAGAAAAAGAAGATAACATTAAAATCGATGAAATTGCAGTTATATTTTGATATAAAACCTGCCGCTCAGTGTCTTTATCTCTTATTGATTCAACACCAAATTCCCTATTTTTAGGCTTTTCTGTAGGTGGAAGCTTTTCGGAATCAACAAAAATTATTTCAGCTATTATGCTATTCTTGGATAATTCATCTTTTATAGCTTCTTCTATTTCGGCTTCAACCTTGCCGCTGCCATCATGATCTATTTTCCTTTCTATCTTTACATTTAGCTTATTTTTATTTTCCTGAATCAAAGTAACCATAAACTGTCCGATATTTTCTGTAGAAAGAAATATCGTCACAGAAACATCGTTAGAATCTTCCTCTGCACTTGCCGGACCAAACTCAAGGTCAAGATCCTGCTTTTGGTTTACTTGTATTCCCGGGTGATAAAGCAATATCAAATCTTCCATAATTTCTTTAGCAGACGATTTTTTACCCGGGGCTATTTGCTTTATAAGACTTACTATTTCTTCAATTTGGGTTGAATTATACATTCTTGCAGGCGTATTGGCAGTTAGGTTTATAAGTTTATTTAACACCTGTTTGTTATTTTCATTAAAGAATTCTTTTACCTGGTCCATGCTTATTTTTTGATTTTCACTTAACAGTTTTTGCAAATTATGAGAATTAGCCTCTCTATGCAATATCATAGTCAAAAGATCTTTAAAGTCCTTAGGCAAGTTCAAGAGTTCTTTTGCCAGAATACTTTTTTGCATAACAGTTATTTCATTAAATAACAACTTTTTACCAGTCATAAAATTATCAGAATTGAACATTTGTTTTAAAAAAGTAGATTTTAACTCTTTAGATAATAAGTTATTGCCACCTGTCAATTCATTATTACTAGCTACATCAGTGTTTTGCAAATTTTTTTCAATTTGCTGCATTGCCTTTAAAACACTATTGAGGTTTTTAAAAAAGTTTATGTTGTTATTCAATTTATTCGACTCATATTTTTAGACTACTCTTCAAAAATATTTTTGATATTTGTGACCTTTTATATTTTATTATAAGAATGTTTTTTGATATTTCAACATTTTTATATTTGAAAATTTTGAAAAATTTACCCTAAAGTTAATACAAAAAATAGGTCGATCATCTGGTATTATAGTAAGATCAAGGCATTTACCCTTATAGTTAAAACCAACAATTGGTAATATAACAGGAGTTAAGCCTAACAAGTCAGGGTAATGATCTCCATAGCCATGCAGCAAGCCGGCCCTATAATGAAAATTAATATCAAAATTATCAGTTATTTTTTTTTGCCAAAGCTCTCTAGATACTCCAGCAAAATAAGTTCGGTCATGATAACTGTTTACAAAAGTACCGGCAGTATAACCTTTATATTGAATCCCGACCATATGGTTATCTTCATTGCGCTTTGTGCTACTGGTGTGCTTACTAAACATACCAAGTATAATACCATTTTTAGTAGGCTTACCTTTAATAAGCTTCCAAGTCTTTTTTAATACTCCCAGCTTGTTGTACTCTATTTTACCCACTAGGTTTTCTCTTTTATCTGGAGGTTTTAATTTTATCTCGACTAATTCAACCGGATCAATTTTTGCATAAGCTACATTATTAAATAAATATCCTAATAATATAGTTATTAACATACTTATATAGACAGTTTTAAGATCTTTTATACTACTATAGTTATATTTCAAGTTGTACTACCCCAATAAAAAATTTAAAAATTTTGGTAAGACATTGTTTTTACCAAAAAAAATATACATAACAGTAAAAATAGTCTCTATGTCTAAGAGGCTATTTTTAAAGCTAGTATTTTAAAAAAATATATAATCCTTGATTTTAAATTTTTCTTCTGAAGCCTTAAAGCGTATATATATCAATATATTCTCTTAAAGTGTAATCCTTTATAAAAACAAGCAATAATACCTAAAAAGCTTCAAATACCAAAGTTAAGCCTGATTTTAAATAATATATACTTTTTATTCACTACTGAGCAATTTTTATATACTATACGTTTTAATAATAATATACCAAATATATATTTTATTTAGATCAAGCTAAAACATAAATAAATTATAGGTTATAAGTAAGAATTTATTAACTAAACGTGATAGTAAGGAGAAACAGGTTATGTCTTTCAATACAAATTTCAATCTTCCTACTTTTTTAACTAATTCTACCTCAGCAAATCCGAGTTTACAAGGCAACTTCCAAAATCAAGCATCAGCACCAATGGCTGGTGGCATTTTTAACAATGTAAGTAATGGAATAACAAACAATTTAGGTTTTGATTCATCACAAGGCTTCTACAACAGCTACTTGTCAGATGTAATATCAAATCCATATGCTCAAGATAACTCTACTTTAGGATGCACAGATACAGACCAAAGTAATTCAAATCTAGGGATGGCTTGGCAAGTTAACAACGGTAGCTATCTTTCTGATAGTCACCAAACCAACACAAACCAAGGTATTGGCAAACAAGTAAACCAAGCCTCTCAATCAAGCAACATCTTGCAAGATAACAATGGCACCGGACTATCTAGCCAATTTAATAGCTTCATAAATGCAAATGAAGCTCAACAAGGCAACTCAAACAATGGAACAGGAATTCAAACAAACCTCGGCGCCAATATTGGCAATACAGGTCAAATGAACGAAAATAATGGACAAGGCAGCCAATTTAATAAGCTCACAGAGGCAACAGAGGGAACTCAATCAAATATAAACAACGGCCTAGGCGTTCAATCAAATATTGGTAATTTAATATCTCAATCAGGCCAATTTAACACAAATGAACATGTAGGCTTACAAAATAACACTAGTGAAAAGGCTTCAGAGCTAACTCAACATAATACCAACGCAGGCATAGGTAGCCAATCCAATAACACTACTGACTCTAGCTTAATAAACCAAGGTAATATTAATAACGGATTTGGATCCCAGGCTAATACAATTAGCAATGCTGGGCAAATACAACAATTAAGTACTAATAACGGTACAGGCATACAAAACAACATAGCAAATCAGGCTGAGCTACTAGAACAGGGGAATATGAACAATGGAACTGGCTTTCAATCTAACCAAGGCATAGAAGCCGGCAAAGGCGGACAATATAACACTAACGAAAATATAGCTAGCCAGTTAAACCAAGGCACCAAAGTTTCTGACTATAAACAAACCAATAACAACTTTGAGTCTGGAGATGGCGTACAAACTAACAAACTAAGCAATGCAGCATCAATAGCTCAAGACAACTCTAACTACTGCGTAGGCCAACAATATAACTTTGGTGATAACGTTACACAGTGGGATCAAAATAATATAAACTACGGTAACGCCAAGCAGCAAAACTTAACCCAACAGGCACTAGACGGAACACAAACAAACAACAATGCATATGGCACGGCAACACAAAACAACTTTGCTGACAACGCAGTAGGAGCAGCTCAAGATAACTTCAGCAAAGGCTCAAGTGTACAAACTAACAATACATTCTATACAGATAGTACAAATCAAAAGAATAGCAGCGACGGCTTAGGTGTCTCAATGCTCAACAATGCAGAGCAAGCAAACAACATCGGACAAACCAGTAACAACACTGGTAACTTCAACTCTACAGCTAACACTGCTTTATACTCCGGCTTAGTAGATCAAATGAACAATTTAACCGGCAATAACTCAATATTAAATAACTATTCACTACATTCCCAAGGCATCGGGCAAACAAACAACCTGTCAGGTGACTGGGGTGCACTGAGTAACGTTGCAAAAGAATCCGATTCAGTAGAACAATTCAATAACCTCAACGGTGATTATGGATCACAATTCAACAACTCAATAGGATCTTTATTATCACAAATGCACAACACCGGCGAAGGCAACCAATTAACTCAAAACAACCACAACTTATATTCAAACAATATGTTCCAGAATAACCACGGCCTAGGCGACAACCACAAGCAACAAAACTTAGCTAACGGCAGCAACAACGCAAGCCAAGAAAACACTGCTTCAGGTTTTGCTAACCTTCAAAAGAACTCAGCCATCACAAGTGGCAGCTCAGGTCAAGTAAACGATTCAAATGGTGAAAATAACTTACAAAACAACATGATGACCACATCAGAAGACATCTTACAAGTTAACAGAAATGCAGATGGATGGAACTTAAACCAATTAAATACAATACTAAGCTCCGCAGATAGTCTGCAGGTAAACTACAATCAACTAGGTCATTCTTCAGGCCAAATGAACAACCTAGAATTCGCAACAAACGGATTACAGGCTAACACAAACTTTCCTGGATTAGGCGATGGAGAAAACCCGGCATTAAAGTACTCCTTATAAAAAACTAAAGTCAAAATTATAGGTCATCTTCTTAATATCCCCTTGCTTTAAGGCAAGGGGATATTTTTTAACTCAAAATTTCAATTAACCTATTAATTTCTTCTTTTGTATTATAAAAATGAGGAGATATTCTCAGGTTAGGTCCGCGTTGGGACAGTTGAACCTTATTAGCCATAAGCTTTAAAAAATCTCTCTTAATATCAGGTGTGCTAAAGCTAACAATGCCAGAACGGTGTTTATTATCTTTGCAGCTGATAATACTAAATCCATTTTCCTCAAACAAATTCATAGCATAGTCACTCAAGTTTAGCACTCGCTCTTCTACAAAGTCCATGCCATACTGCCCAAGCAAATCTATACTTGCAGCAATAGAGGTAATACCTGCAATATTCATACTTCCCTCTTCAAATTTATCAGCGCCATCCCTTATATCAAAATCTATTTTTGTAAAGTTTAATGGGTCTTTCACGGTTTTCCACCCAACAGATACAGGATGCACATCAGCTAAAACCTTCTCACTGCAATACATAAATCCGGCCCCTTCCAAAGTCAAGAGCCACTTGTGGCCATCTGCAATAATAAAGTCTATATCATAATCTTCAACATCAAACTTTAATGCCCCAAGACCTTGAATACCATCAACACAAAAATAAATCTTTTTGCCAAATTCATTGCTTTTATTTTTTATTGTTGAAGAAATAGCTTTTAAATCATTTTTAAAGCCGTTAACAAACTCCACCCAACTGATTGAAACAAGCCTAGTGTTACTGTCTATTAATTCTTCTAGCTTTTTACAATCTAAAAAGCCATTTTCATCAGCTTTTAAAAACTTTGTTTCAACGCCTTTTCTTTCCAAGTTGAGCCAAGGATACACATTAGATGGAAACTCAATATCGGGTATAATTACATTTTCGCCCTGCTTAAAGTCAATACCATTTGCAATAATAGATAACCCGGCTGAAGTATTTTTAATAAAAGCTATTTCGCCGGCTTTAGCATTTATAAATTGAGCAAGCTTTTCCCTTGTAGTCTCCATAAGGTCTACCCATTTAACATAATCCCTCAGCCCCAAATTTAAAAAGTGCTCCATATATTCATCCATATATTTCTTAGTCAGGCTATGTGCAGGCGCAACAGCTGCATGATCCAGGTATATTAAATTTTTAGTAATCGGAAAATTTTTTCTTATCTTATCTATATTCAATTTATTATCCTCCCTAGATATAAGTGGGTAATAAATAAATTTTACTCAAATCCACTTTAAAATAAAAGCAAAGCAGTTAAAGCTATAATTATAATCTAAAGGCTGAATGTAAATTTTTTTAGAAAAATTACTAAATTTACGCATTGTACATTTCACAAGTTACACTGTTTATTTTATGATTTAAGTATGAACTATTGTGAATCTGATATAAAAAATAAAATACTAAGCTTAATACAAGATCATTGCGCTGAGGCAAAAGAAAAACCTGTTTTAAACTATATGCCAAAGCAAGACCTGAAAAATCAACTTCAAGGCTTGCTAACTGACCAAGGCTCAGGAGACGAAGTTTTATATAAGGCAATAAAAGATATAGTTTTGCCGTATTCTAATAACTTGCAAAACCCTATGTATATGGGCCATCAAGTTCCACCTGTTTTACCTATGGCTGCAGCGTTAGATTATCTAATAAGCTCTTTAAATCAAAGCCTTGTTGTGTCAAGAATGTCTCCGGTTATGACATTAATAGAGCAAGACCTAATAAGCTTTCTGGCAAATAAAATAGGCTACGATAGCAAGTCAGGCGGAACCGTAACAAGTGGCGGATCCATATCTAACTTAATGGGCTTAATATGCGCACGAAATAAATATTTTCCAAATAATGACCTGGCTAATGCAGTTGTACTATGCCCGGAAGAATCTCACTATTCTGTAAGAAAAAACTCTTTTGTAGCAGGAATCAAGCCCCAAAATGTTATACAAGTGCCTTGTGATGAAAAATTTAAAACTAATATAGCAGAACTAGAAAAAATTATAATAGATTTAGAGTCTAAAAATCTTAAACCATTTATTATGTTTGCAAATGCAGGCACTACATCCACATCTAGCTTTGATGATCTGCTAGAAATACAAAAAATAACTTCAAAATATGATATATGGCTACATGCTGATGCTGCGCACGGTGGCAGTTTAATTTTATCAAAAGACATGCGTTATCTTGTAAATGGTATAAATCAAGCAGATTCGATCTCTATAGACGGACATAAAATGATGTTTATGCCTTCTAGTATGGGTATGTTCTTTGTAAAAGATGAAAATACACTTAAATCGTGTTTTGATGACATTAATGCACATTATTTATACAATGATATAGAAGAAATCATAAAATTAAGCAAATACTCTTTACAGTGTACAAAAAGAGCAGATGCTTTCAAGCTGTGGGGCTGTCTTATAGCATATGGTACAGAATTTTTTGCAGAGAAATATCAATATCTACATAACATGGCAAAATACTTTTACTATCAAGTTATAAATAATCCGTTATTTGAGGCGGTTAATGATCCAGAATTCAACATTATATGTTTTCGTTATGCACCCAGAGATACCAATTTAACTAATGAGCAGTTAAATGAAATCAATTTTTACCTGCGCGACAAAATTAACAATTCAGGCCAGGCAATGATTACACTTACCTCTTTAAACGATATTACTTACCTAAGGGCTACACTAACCAACCCATTAACAAATAAAGAGCATCTAAATAATCTACTAAGCTGTATAAGCCAGTGCTTAAGATCCATACTTTTTAATTTAAAAAAGTTATAAATATTTTCTAATAGTATAAGTATTTATAACTTAGTATCTATACTGCTTATTATCTGTATATTCAATAAGATCAGGCTTTTCTGTATATTCATTTAACTTTTCTCCCGATTTGCCGTAATAATTTTCCAAAAAAGTTATATAACTCTCAGGTATAGTTCTGTCTTTTCCAAAAAGAAACTCCAAAGTATTGTCCCAATAAAAATCTTTATAATCTTTATGCTTAATAACTTTGTTATATTTGTTATAAAAGTCTTTATCTTTGGCAATAACCGGCGTATCAGTTCCAAACATAAGTTTAATTTTACTCTCAGAATCAAGTATAGATTTTAAGTGCCGGATAAAGTGGCTTTCTGAATGCACGGATATATCAGCAAAAATTCTATTTTCAGAACCATTATATTCTTCTGCAAATGCCAATATTTGGCTTACACTCTCAAGAGAAAACTTTTCATCGGTATCATTGCATTTTAAGCAAGTATTAGTAGCTTTATCAAAGTTTTCACACTCTTCACCAATTTGACAAAGCAGCTTATCATCCTCGCATTCTTTACTATAAGAAGACCCGCCAAAATGCGCAAAATTAACTCTAATATTAGAAAATTGCTTTAAAACATTTTCCCAATGCTTAGGTGCATTAAACTGATAAGCATCATCATCTGATAAATTTATATTTTGCATTGATTGATACTGAGAATGAACATTAATAGGCAAAGATAATTCATTAGCCCATCTAAAAAATTTAATCAAATTTTGCCCAACAGGTTTAAATTTACTCAAATTATCATCATCAAATAAATCAATATTCTTAGGGCAATCAGGCTCTATAAGATACTTAAACGGATCCGCATAAAAGCCATGGGCAGGATACATTTTTATACCGACAAAACCCATTTGCCCTATAGCTTTTTTACACTGCTCCAACCCCTTAGGCTTATATGGATTAAAGTTTATAAATGGAAATATCCTCCAAGGATAATTTGCTGTAATAAAAGAATACTCACTTATTTGCACCTCAAAAGGAGTAACGCCCCTTGCTTCTTTAAACGCAAGTTCATTAGGATTTTTATATTCTATATTCCCATCCTCTAACTCTACGCAGCTGGCTGTTACCATATCCATCATCAAAGGCACAAGCAAATCATATTTAAGAATACCCTTTTTAATGTTACCTTTTTTGTAATAACCCTTGTTTATATAATTATCAATAGTTCCATCTTTAAACCAAAAATCTCTAGACCTAATGCTACTTTTAAAAATTTTTACAATAGCTTCAGGCAGTCTTAAACAAGAAACCTCAAACGCAAGTTTTTTAGCATATTCATCTGGAACATGACTTGAATTCATAAAATGGCAATGTACATTTGCTAATGGTCTATGCATACACTTTGATCCTTTCATCAGAGATAAAACTTTAAAAATTCATGCCTAAGCAATAATAAAAAATAATATTCTTAATCTGTTTTGATTTTATCAAAACAACTCTAAATCTTTTCGGCTTGCTATAAAATGATTATTTAACTGATTTTCCTTGTTATAAGTCAATTCTTGCTTAGTTTTAACATCAATCAACTTACACCCTGCTTCTTTTAAAACTATATGGCCTGCCGCAGTATCCCATTCCATAGTCCCGTTAAGCCTTGGATAAATATCAATTTCTCCTTCTGCAAGCTTTCCAAGCTTTATAGCAGATCCAAATCTTTTAATTTCTTTTATATTATGCCGTTCGCAAAAAGCAATTGTCTGCGGCGTAGAATGAAAATTACTATCACTTCCAATTAATTTTTCTCTAGTTGAATTATTATAAATCTTCTCGCCGTTCTTAAAAGCACCTTTGTCTTTTTCAGCCCAATACATTACATTCATCGCAGGAGCATAAACCAATCCCATTACAGGTGTATCTTTATGAATAAGAGCTATATTAATTGTAAATTGGTCATTTTTAACAATAAAATCTTTTGTACCATCAAGTGGATCAACCAGCCAAAAGTATTTCCATTCTTTTCTGTTAGTATGCTCAACCGGTATTTCTTCAGAAATTATAGGGTATTCTGATATTTGTTTTAAGCCATCCACTATTATTTGGTTAGATTCAATATCTGCTCTGGTTAAAGGTGACTTATCCTCTTTTATTTTTGTCTCAAAATCTTCCGAATTATAAACCTCAAGGATTTTTTCACCAGCTTTTTTAGCAATATTTATTATACTATCAATCATTTTTATAATCCTAAAATTGAAAAATCTATATCTTTACTAAATTTATCAGCGTATTCAATCATTTTATGCCGTTGATTATCTGTTAACAGTTTACCCCCACGACCTTTTATGCCTTTATTAAAGTGTATCTTGGGATCTTTCTTTTTATAGATGTTCACCTTTTCAATAGCACACTGTATGTCACCTTGTGACTTGTCTAAGCCATAATAATCACAAATTTTTCCCAATGTATCTGCCGTATTATCTACCAAGTCATCATAAGTAATAAACATCACGTCAAGCCCATGCTCTTGTTTTGCCTTATACCACGAAATATACAACTGCAACATGCCAGCATAGCTATATTTTACAAGAAAATCAAATTGCTCTTCTTCATCCATAGAGTTCATATCAATTTCTTTATGAATGCGACAGTTGAATTTATCTATATTTTTAAGCGCATAATCTCTCATGCTAGGTAAGCTATCGAATATATTTCTGGTTAAAAGTACTGTTTTTAAATTAAATGTTTTAATTATTTCAATATTATAATCCGAAGCCGAATGATGCCAAGCATCTATAACTAAATTTTTATGATATAAGTCCACCAGCTCAGGATAATAAAAATTATTTGTCGGATAATGAGGCATTATAAAAGAATCATTTAAGTTAGTTTTTTCAAAACCTGTTAAAGCAGTC
This sequence comes from Candidatus Gastranaerophilales bacterium, assembly GCA_028277625.1. Lineage (GTDB taxonomy): Bacteria > Cyanobacteriota > Vampirovibrionia > Gastranaerophilales > JANQFW01 > JANQFW01. The sequence continues at coordinate 28,062 of JANQFW010000098.1, forward strand.
ATTAATTCCAATAAGAACCCTGTCCCGGACTTAGGTATAGAGTTTAACAACAAATGCTTACCCTGCTTAAAGTTAGCTTTTTTATATTCAAAAGCAGCTTCAATAATGGCAGGTGCCGGTTTATTTATATATTTAGAATTTAAAAGAGACAATACTGCCGCATCTTTTAAATTGCAATAAACATTATAGTCAATGCACTTGTAATTAGTAATATTTTTTTCCTGTAGAGTTTTTTCTATTTCTTTAGAATAAGCAGAACTAACCAAAATCAAATCATATTCTATATCTTGTAAAAGAAACTCATCTATACTATAAACTTTTGTGTTATTTAGCTCTCCACTGTTAAAGCTATCTAAAAAGCAGACTATTTCAAGATCTTTTCTAAATATGTTTACAAAATTTTTAACAATAACGCCGGTTTCTCCAGAGCCGTAAATACAAACTTTAAAGTTTTTAGGAATCTCCTGCGTAACTAATTTCATTTAGGTTTATCCTTTATTTTATATTTAATCAAGTATTAGAAATAATGCTTTTAGGCACACCAAGTAGAGAAAAGTCAATATTTTTAAATATTTTAACAGAATTAATAACCATTTCTCGTTCACCAGCAGACAACTCAACAGTATTTGAATCTATTAATGCTTTTTTATCGCTTAGCAACGCAACAGCTTTTAAAATCTGATCCTGAGAATATTTAAGATTATAATGCGCACATATATAATTTAATACAGTATTTGGTGAGTTTGCCAAGTCCTCAACACTAATAAAACTAATATCCATATCATAAAGTTGCTTACTTCTATACCAAGCACTATAAGCTCTAAGTATTCCCTTCAGCCTATGCTCCAAAACAAAAGCCACAACTTCTTCTTCAGATAATCTTTCAACATCAAGCAAATTTATAACAGAATGTTTAGAATTTAGCTTGTTGTTAAGAATATAATATTTAACCTCAGCCATTGTATCAAACAAGTTTCTGGTCAAGAAAATTTGTGAAATGCCAAGCTTTTTAACTATTTGAAAATTGTACTCAATACCAGGCAAAAGCTTTGTTGGTATGATCATATTTTGATCATATAAGCTGGTTATCTCAGGATAATAAAATCTATTAGTTGGATATTCTTTACTTTTAGATGGATCCTCAAACTGAGTTTGCTTAAAACCCGTTAACTTGGCAATCAAACTGCAAAGGTAGTCAAGCCCTGTCTCAGAGTAAGAGTTAATATGTATATGTGTACCCTGTTTTTTACAGATTAAAATATTTTCAGTTAGCTCTTTGGTACTTTTTACCAAATACACGAACTCTTTTATTAATTTCTCTTTTATTTCTGAATACTCTTCAAAGTTGCTAATTATGTATTTGATACCTTTTTGAGCAAAAAATTCTTCTTTTTGAGGGGCTTTTGCAAAAATATAAAAAGCATCAAAATTATCTTGACTGTTATAAGAACAAAACTTTTCACAGTCAGAAAGCATGCACTCTCCTGTTACTTGGACATCCGGTCTAAACGTATGAAGCAGCTTATAGAAAAAGCAGTCTAGTTGCTCTTCATAACAAATGCATATTCTAGAATTTTGAGGTATATCAGCAAAAAGCATTGTTTCAAGTACGCTCCGATTAAAAAATTATACTCCCAATGCAGAAAAATCTAACCCTTTATAGGGCTTAAAAGTTTCAATAATTTTCTCTTTTTGTTTTTCAGTCAACATTTTATCTGCACTTCCTTTTGATTGTTTACTATTCTCTACATTCTTAGCATTATATTCTATTTCATAATAATTGCATAATTTTTTTAATATATCAAATTTATTATCTAAAAGTCCTTCATAAGATATAAACATAACATCTATATTATAGACCTGCTTTGCAAAATACCAGCTAAGATATAATTTGATAGAAGGCATCAAATTATTTCACTGAAGCAAGGAAAAACTTTCTGCGGCGTTTTTAATTCTTTCATTGGCTTATACCTATCATAGAAAAATCAATGCTTGTATACTTCTTAGCAATTTCAACAATCCTTTGCTTTTGCTCGCAAGATAATAAAGAATTTCCACGACCTTTAACACCTTTATTAAAATGAATTTTCTGCTCTGATTGCTTAACAGAATTTATATTCTGTATAGCTTGCCTTATATTATTATCGCTGATATTCAGCCCATAAAATTCACAAATTTTCTGTATAGTTTCCTCAGTACAATCAACCAAATCATTGTAGTTTACAAATTTTATATCAATATTTTGCTTATGCTTAGCCCTATACCACCAGGCAAACAGCTTAATATTCTTATGTATTCTATCTTCTATCAAAAAATCAAATTGCTGCGATATATCCATCTTGCCAAAATCCATGTCCTTAAGCAACACATTCTGAGGCTTATCAAGGGTTTTCAACACATGGTCCCTAATACTAGGCAAAATATCAAAAATATTCCTGTATAAAAAAACTGTCTTTAAATTAAATTTTTTAATTATCTCCAAATTATAAGGCGTAGCCTCAAAGTGCCACCCATGTATAATCAAATCCTGTTCAAACAGATCAACAAGCTTTGGCAAATAAATATCTCTTGTCTGAACAAAAGGAAAAGCCTGATTGTTAGGAAATATTTTATTAAATCCAGTAAGCTCATGCATAATTTCAATAAGATAACCGGTTCCAGATTTTGGCAAAGTGTTTATCAACAAGTGCCTACCTTGCTCTAATGTCTTAAAGTTATAGTCAAGCTTACTTAATAATAAGTCGCTCAGACTAAGCTTAGAGTTCTCTTCAGTTAAATCTTGCAAATTTTCCATCAAACAATCAAGCCTTAATCTTCATAACCTAGAATATCATTAATTTCTTTTGCTCCAACTTGTTCATAAACATTCTGGACACCATCGCTCCAATAGTCTCTCCAGTTAGAACGCTTACCAGTCCAAGTTTTTGTTGGTACACCTACTGTTTCAGTTATTATTTTATCAAAATCAACATTATTTTTTTCTAATTGCAAATAATCATAAATCCCATCTAACAATTCAAGCTGCTTTTCTTTACCTAAATCCCCATAAAGCTGCTCATAACACAAGCCTAAAACATAAGGCTGCTTAATCCACGGAATTATATTTTTTAGTGTTCTTAAATAATTTTTGCCTGTAGTTTGCATATAACAGATAATTTTTTCAGCTGGATCATCGATATTTTTAAATTTTAATACCGCAGGATTAACCAAATGCTGCTCTGACCAGCGCATGTGCGATATTAAAGCATCTTTGATATTTCTATACATAAACAAAATCTTATAACCACTCAGAATATTATTGTACTCTTGCGAATACGGCAAGTGCACCGGAGCAAATTGACCACTTTGCAATAAATTAACCGCCACCTCAAAAGGTATATCTAACGTGACTTTATTTAAAGGATCTTTTTTAAAATTTGTTTTCAAGCTATTTAAGTGCACCTCAGGATGAACCACACCAATATTGGTCAATAGCTTGGTAGCAAAATAAGTTCCGCACTTAGGCAAAGATACTAAAATTGTTTTATGCTTACATCCACTTTGCTTCGCAGAAAAACAAGGCTTATTTTCTTTTATTTCAAAAAGCTCAAGATATCTTTTAAGATAGAAGTTAAGCTCTTCATCTATATTTAAGCTTTGCACCATATTCAAATTTTTTTCTATTTTTATACTTAAAGACTTCGACCCCTGAGTGCTAAACATAGCATTTCTATTGCTCTCATTGCAAAGATCAATTTCCAAAACAGAATAATTATTTTCCGGTATATAATTAACCAAAAGTTCATACTTTCGGCTTTCTTGCGGATTTATATTTTCTTTTATATATACAAAAGAATCTTTTGGCACAATCAAACTCCCATCAGGATCTTTCCAACGGGCAACCACTGCCAACTTTAAATTATTATTTTCGACATCCCAACAAACCGGGCTGCTATTAGTCACATTGACTTTAATTTTTAAAAAAGTCTTATAATGCGCTTTAGAAACAAGTTCTATCTTTGCGCTATAGGCATCTTGCGGCAGTATGTAATCAGAAATATTTTTATCCGATAATTTTATTTCAAAAGTTTCGCTAGCAACTTCTTCGCTTTTATTTTGATCATCTTCCACTAAAATTTGTGCTAACAACAAGTTATTATCTATAGATTGTGGATATGGAAGCTTGACATATACTGTTTTGCTTTGCTCCGGCTCAATTTCTTCTGCAATTACAGCTTTGTATATTTGTTTTTCACTAATTATATTATTGCAATCTTGCCAGTTAAGAGCTAAATATAAACTATAATTCTTCTCTTTATTCCATGTTAGTTTACTTTTATTAATTATTTCCAGCTCAAACGTAATATTAGAGCTTTTAATCTTTAATGATTTTAGCTCTATCTTAGCTCCCAATAATTTTTGTAGTTTTTGCAAGCAATTTTCCATTTATAGCTATCTTTTTACAACTTAAACCGGAACAAACTATTTTGAAATAATAAAAATATTTTTATTATTTATACTGCTCATCAATTCAATTTAAGATTACTCTTTTCAGATTTTAGCTTATTCTATTAGCTTTAACACGAATTTAATAAGCTGAAAAGTATTTTTGAGTTAGTGTAGCAATATAATGATTTATTTTCTCATTTTTTATATAAATTTTCAATAAATCCAAAATATGAGATTTACAGTAAGTTTTTTTTATTAATTTTTTTCTTTTTAGTTTTAAAATTCAATAATAATAGAAAGATAAAATACTAAAATTTAGTTTAGTTTATGCTAAAATTTAACAAACAAGGACTAGGAATTCTTTAATCACCTCCAGGGATAAACGACTCAAAATCGTAAATTTCTTGAAAAAGCAGGAGTTTAATATGATATCTTTTGGTTGCTGTTATGGACAAGGTGGTTTTTGGCCACATGAAGATAAAAAGCTAAAAACTATTACAAACAAGCCTATTAAACTTTTAACAAAAGAGGATGTGGACTATTATGTTAAAAATAGAAAGCAAAAAGAACTAGAAAATAAAATCGCTATTTGGGTATTTACACCTGTTTTGATTTTTAATTCTTTAGCATTAGCAACAGTAGGGGTTGTGGCAATAGCACTAGGCATTAAAAAGAAAATCTTAAGAAAATAGATTTTAAATTAACAATATCTACTTTTGAGTGCAGCTTAAAGCTGTACTCTTTGTAGTAGCTACACCCTGATATGAACTAGCTATTTTTAGTATTAGATGGCGCACCAGAATTTGTTTGCTGCCTTTTCACAGACACAACATCACTAATATTTAAGATACCCTTCATTATTTTACTAAGATGATCTATATCTCGAATTTCCAACCCAATTTCTATTATTGCAAAGTCCTTACCACGGGTTTTAATAGTTGCATGCGTTATATTCGTTTTATTATCAGATATTTTACCCAAAACATCTTTAAAAACACCAAGCCTATCAATAACTTCAACCAACACTCTCGCCGTATATATTTTATTTCTCTCAGCGATTGCCCAGCTAATTTCCATCATTCTTTCTTTTTCAACATTCATAAGACATTTGCAGTCTTCTCTATGAACACTTACACCCCTGCTGCGAGTTACAACTCCTACTATAGGTTCGCCAGGCACAGGAAAACAGCATTTAGAAATATGATATAATAAGCCTTCCAAGCCTATTATCTCTTTAGCATTTTTAGCCCTTGGTATTTTAAACGTAGGAACCTTCTGCTGCTCTTCCTCTGTCTTTACTTTGTTTAATATTTTCTTGGTTGAAATTTCACCATAACCTAAAGCAGCCATCATATCTACTTCAGAATGATAGTTTAACTGCTTTGCAATTTCTTCAAGCTTGTTATCTTTATAGATTTCTTCAAGCTTTGACTTTTCTATTTCATTGTCTAATATAGCTCGTCCTTGGGCAATATGCTGCTCTTTGGTATTCTTCTTAAACCATTGACGAACCCTAGTCCGTGCCTGCGCTGTAGCAACTATATTTATCCAACCAAGCCTTGGATTGGCATTTTTGTTAGTGATAATTTCAATTATATCACCGTTTTTAAGCTTCTTATCTAATGGAACAATTCTACCGTTTACTAGCGCCCCATTACACTTATTACCAACTTCTGTATGAATTCGATAAGCAAAATCTATAGGCACAGCTCCATTTGGCAAGTCAATAACATCACCTTTTGGAGTAAACACAAATACCTGATCTGAAAATAAATCTAGCTTTACGTTATCAACGTATTCTTTAGCATCTTTAATATCTTGCTGAAATTCAATTAATTTTCTTAACCAAGAGAATTTCTTATCAGAATCATTAGCAGCATTAACAGAGCCGTTTTCTTTATACTTCCAATGTGCAGCAATACCATACTCAGCTTCTTCATGCATTTCTTGTGAGCGTATTTGAACTTCTACAGGTTTTCCCCTAGGCCCAATCACAGAAGTATGCAATGATCTGTATAAGTTATTTTTTGGCATAGCAATATAATCTTTAAACCTTCCCGGTATTGGTTTAAATGTGCTATGTATCACGCCTAATACTTCATAACATTCTTTTTCATTATCTACGATAACTCTAACAGCAGTCACATCATACAATTCCTGAAACGATTTTTGCTGCCTTCTCATTTTACTGTAAATACTATAATAATTTTTAGCCCTACCCATTATGGTAGCGTCAATTCCTGTATTTTTTAATCCTGAATGCATTTTAGCAATAATAGCTTGTATGGTTTGATCTCTTTCCATTTTGCTTTGAGAAACCAATTGAGCAATTTCAAAATACTTCTCAGGATTAATATATCTCAATGACAAATCTTCCAGCTCAGAGCGTATCTTACCCATTCCCAATCTATTAGCCAGCGGTGAAAATATCTCCAAGGTTTCTTGTGCTATTTCTTTTTGCTTAAGTGGTTTCATATAATTTAAAGTTCGCATATTATGAAGCCTATCAGCTAATTTTAAGAAAACCACCCTTATATCATCAGCCATTGCCAAGAACATTTTTCTAAAGTTCTCAGCCTGTCGCTCTTCTCTTGAACTAAAGCTAAACTTGCTAAGCTTAGTAACGCCATTGACAAGATTTAAAACATCATCCCCAAACTTTTCTCTAAGAGTCTCAGGAGGCGTATCAGTATCCTCTAAGATATCGTGTAATAAAGCTGCTATAATAGTATCAGTATCAGCTTGCAAAGAAGCCAGTATACATGCCACTTCAACAGGATGAACAATATAAGGCTCTTCACTAACTCTATATTGCCCAGAATGCAACTTTGCTGCAAAGTCATAAGCAGCTTTAATTTTATTTATGTCCTCTTCTTCTATATGATGCAATCTTAAAATTGAATCCAAATGAGAAAATAAAGCTCGGTAGTTCATACGTAGTCCATTTTTAATTAATTAAAAAATATTTATTTATCAAGTTATTAAATATATTATATAATAATTAATCCTGATAAGTGAAATTTTATTTCTACTTAGTATTACTAAAATATTAAAGTAAGTAGGTTTATGAATCAAAACAGTTTAAAAATTACGAAACTAAGTGATGGAATAAAGGTTGATATAAAAGTATTACCCAATTCCTCAAAATGCGAAATTTCAGGACTTATAGATAATAGTCTAAAAATAAAGCTGAATGTTCCCCCAATTGAAGGAAAGGCTAATGAGAAATGCATAAAATTTTTATCAAAAGAGCTTAAAGTCCCAAAATCTGCTATTAGCATTACTCAAGGGGAAAAAACAAGAAACAAGACTATTTATATAAAAGGCAATGCTGAACAATTATACAATCTGCTATTATCTTATATTTAATGTTATAAAAAATAGAAATAAATTTTTATTTTATTTATGACTAATTTTATCAAAAATTTTTTATAAATATATGCTAAAATAACGAAACGATTTAAAAATTATATAAGGAATAGTTATGTTCGAGGGGATGGTACTTATATTAGTACTTACTACTATTTATTTGTTTACACAAATAGGAGCTTTAAAAAATAATATAAAAGAATTAAAAGAAATTCAAAAATGCTTGCTGGAACGCCTAAATAAAAATGATATAAATGATTCAAGTACAACACCTGCCAAAACTGAGCCAAAAGCTAATATAAATACACCTCAAGATGAGAAAGCTGAATTATCAGGGGACAAAATCAACACAGAAACTAATATTGAAATAATTATTGATAAAGTTGAATTCAGCAAGACAGAAGAATTTTCTAATAAGGAAAAAGCTCCCTTCGAAACGTTCTTTGCAGGAAACATATTAAATAAAGTCGGTGCTATAACTTTTATTTTAGGGATAGGCTTCTTCTTAAAATACGCATTTAACAATAACTGGATTAATGAATACATGCAAATAACTTTAGGCTACTTAATTGGAGCTGCTATAGTTTGGTTTGCATATAAACAACAAAAAGATGAAATCTATAAAATATTCTCTCAAGGCTTAGCTGGCATAGGCTGCGCTATTTTATATCTGGTAACCTATTGTGCATACAATTTTTATAATATAGTCCCTTACTTATTCTCATTTATTCTTATGATAGGCACAACTATACTTACTTTTTATACAGCTTATAGGTTTAATTCTTTTGTAGTTGCATTTATTGGAATAATAGGCGGTTACTTAACACCTTTTATTTTGCCAGGCGAAAGCAATTCAAGCTTTGGCCTACTATCATATTTAATATTTTTGAGTATTTTAGTTTCTGCCTTTATATATAAAAAAGCAGAATGGAAATTTATAGAAACATTTTCTCACTCTGCAAATTTAATAATCATGCTCTACACAATAAACCTGCTAAATCAGAGCAGGATAGAAAGCTTTTTAATGGTACTTATAATCTTTTCTTGCTACTTTATTAGAAATTTTTTCGAATTCAAAAGAAAAGCTACTGTAAGACCTCTAAATACATTAATTAATATTGGAGCCAGCATATTTGTTTGTTATACAATTAGTTATCAATTATTAAACCATTTTGGCAATTCAATAACTGCATTAACAGCATTTTGCTTTGCAATAATACATTTTATTCCACCATATCTTGCCCATAAAAACAATTGGGCTTTTCAAAATATTAATAAGCTTTATATAGTTATTTCTATTCTACTCGTCTTTATCGCCACAGCCATTCTAACTGATGGTTTTACAAATATTATCCTCTGGACAATAGAAGCATTTATAGTGTTATATATTGGGGCAAAAACCAACAAGGCATACTTGATAAAAACAGCTTTATCTATTTTGGCGTTAACTGCAACAGGTTTGCTAGGCGCTAAAGGCGCAATAAATTATAAACCACTAGCAGAGTTTACACCTATTTTAAACTTAAGATTCTTAGCTTTTGCAACATTAATAACCCTAAGCATCTTAGGAGTTGAGCTAATCAAAAAAACACAAGGCGCAGCAGATAAATTTTCTTTCCACATCAATACTCTAAGGGTAATGTGGACAACGGCTTTATTTGTACTCGCAACTGTTGAGATTAATGACTTAAACCTAAAGCTTTTAAGCACTGCCTCAACAAATATGAAAGAAATTATTAAGTACAACAAAGCCATTATTTTCGGTGTTTTATGGGCAATATACGGTGCAAGACTGGTCAGCTACGGGATAAACAGAGCTGTTTTATATTTTGGATATTTTGTTTATTTCTTATCAATAATAGCATTGCTAAGATACGGATTTTATTTTGTACCTTTAGATGCTTTTATACCAATATTAAACATAAGAGCCCTTGGCTGGTTAAGCACATGCGCAGCTGCATTAACACTAAGTTATTGGAATACAAAACTAAAAATCAAAAATCTGTTTAGATATTTATTTTGTATACTACTGTTTTTATTTATTAATACAGAAGTTAAGACATATTTTAATTTGATTAATAACTCTGATATGGAAAAACTGACATTTTCTATTGTATGGCTGCTGTTCTCATTTACATTAATGAGCATTGGAATCTGGAAAAAAATAAGACCGTTTAGGTATTTTGCAATGGGCGTGATATCTATTGCTATTTTAAAAATATTCTTAATTGACCTAGCATTCTTAAATGAGTTCCACAGAATAATATCATTTATTTGCCTGGGCATAATTTTGCTTGGATCATCGTATATATATCATAGGTACAATAAACTAATAATTGAAAATATAAAAGAAGAACATCAACAAACAAAAATAGAGAGTAAGGAGTAAGAAGAGGGTGAATGACATAGCATTTATATTGCTGGGGCCAATTATAATAGGCACAGCTATTGGAATATACTTGGATAAGGCTTTAACGATGAAGATTCCTATTTTTACAATGAGCTTTGCATTGATGAGCATCATTTTCGGAATGTATACTGTATTTAAAAGGTATTCCAAATAAAACAGACTAATCAACGCTTTAAAACGCAAATTAGTCTGCATAAAACTTTATTTTAGCTTATTATATAAAGCTTAACCAATAGATGGTTAGAATCTAGCTTGCAACAGCAGCTAACGCTGACTTTCGTTTTCTTCTTCTTAATAAGTCAACAAAAGCTTCTAAGCGAGTAATATAACCTGCTTTACCCATATGTTCATCTAAAACTAAAGATAAAACCGGTATATCCTCTTCTGATCTTACATTAGGTAAAATATTTTGAGCAACAATTTCCGGCATACAAGTAAACGGCAATAAATGCACTACACCATCAGCAGAATGTTCTTTTCCTGCCAATGCTACATCTCCTACAGATTCAATTGCATCACCGCCAACATCTCTTTTCAGAAACGACTTGGCTGATTTTCTGGCCTTTTCTTCATGAGTTTCACCAAATCTTAAAGCAGAAGGCATTATAGAAGATTTTACCCAATCGCTTAAGTTAATCTGTCTGTTTACGTGTACACCTAAGCGACCAAGCTCTTTTTCCACATCAAGATTAGAAAATTGATCAAGTACAACATAAACCTCTCCAACAAGATCCACAGTTACAATGTCCTTCTCTGGATCAATAGGAGTTGATTTTATATACTCAATTGTATTTTTTTTAGCTTTTAATGCTTTTTTATAGCTAAGTGCAGCTTCAATTTCTCTCAATCCTCTATAATAACGCTTATCTGTATCACCAGGATTTAATTCTCTTGCCCTATAGTACGAAAGAACCTTATCAATATCATCTAGCATATTAATAATTAATATAGCCATATTAATAGCTTTAATTAAAGTGATAGGATTCGCGTTACCGGTTGCCTCTTTAAACTTGACGTATAATTCTTTTAATTTGCCTTTATACAAGTCAAAATTTATAAATTTAACATCATATCCCAGGTCAGATAAAGTAGTCCTTAATGAACTGCTATACTGGCCCAAACGGCAAATGCCCGGGCTATCAATCATTAATAATGCATCAGCACCATTTTCAATAGCTTCCATATAATTACCAAGTATCAATTTATACGGAAAACATACAGCTTCAGGGCTATTAAGACTGCCTAATTCTAGTGTACGTTTGTTATTATAAGGTGGCACAACTACTTCTCCACCAAGTATTCTTATGGCGGCACTAAGAGCGATATACAATCTACCCATGTGGGGAAATGCTATTTTCATTATCTAAGTGACCTCTTATTTATTTACTCAACGCCAACAAGTTTTTTTTCTTCTTCTTTGTTTACAACTTGCTTTTTAAGGCTATTAACAATACTAGTACGTTTCTTTCTAATCAACATGTCAGTGAATGCTTCTATTCTTGTAACAAAGCCAGCCTCACCAGTGTGCTCATCAGTAGTTAAGTTTAACAATGGCTTGTTAAATCTTTTTGCATAACGTGTGATTCTTTCTATCATAAGAGAGTCAGGCCCACAACCAAATGCAGTAAGGGTAATTAAACCATCAATATTATCATCTTTAAGATAATACCCGGCAGCTCCAGTCATTTCATGTTCATTAGCCCAATACAATAGTGTATCAAGATTTTTAATACCCTGATCCATCTGCTCTACAGTTAAATTATAAGAAGTATAAGCTTCTATATCCAACTGATTAAGCTTTTTAAGCATTTTCATACTTACTTGATCATCAAAAAGGTTATAACCATGAGAAATCACAGCAACTTTTGCCATTCCTTCTTTTTGAGAAGAATCAAATGAAATATTGCCATTTATAGCATTTCTCATTGCAGTAGGTACATCAACACCAGCTCTTGTCATCACAGAAAAGTTATTCATACACTCCCAGCCGGCTTTTGAAGCTTGCTTAATCAATTTTTTATTTGTAATACCAAGAGGAGCAACAGACTCATATAAATATTGATAAAAACCCTGATTCGACTCCGACTTATCTAAAGTTGGCTCTATCAACAAAAAGTTTTTATTAACAACATTCCTAATTAAATCCGGCAAACCTCTTAATTTAGAACAATTATAAACCTTAGGTGCAATTGATTGAATACTAGGAGAATAAATTACATCTATACCCTTATCAAGGAGGTTTAACACATGCCCCACATATACTTTTACAGGTAGACAGGTCTCAGAGACAACAAGTGCACTGCCTGAAGAAACAAGTGATTTAGTAGTTCTATCTGATAAAACCAGCTCTACGCCTAGTTCACTAAAAAATCCATGCCAAAATGGATAATAATTATAATAATTTAAAGCTCTTGGTATACCAATTTTCATATTTATTAACCTCCATAAAAATCAGCTTACGCTGTTTTTTTAGATCTTCTACGTCTATTAATCAAATCTACAAAAGCCTCTAGTCTTGTCACAAGACCGGCTTTTCCGGTCATTTCATCCATAGCAAATGATATTACAGGAATATCTTCTAACTTACTAACATTAGGGAGAATACATTGCGTTACAATTTCCGGATTACAGTTAAATGGTCCCACATGGATCACACCGGAAATATTTTTATCCGCAGCATAAATAACATCACCTACAGACTCCAAACATTCTCCGCCAATTGCTCTTTTTATGTACTTTTTAGCCATTCTGGCAGATCTGTCTCTGTGAGATTCTTCTTTCTGCAAAAACTTAGGCATCAAGGTGTTATTACTCCAGTGAGAAAACATTACTTGTCTTTCAACTTCCACACCCAAACTTCCAAGCTCTCTTTCAATTTCCATATTAGTAAACGGATCAAGTTGTACAAAGAACTCTCCTGTCAAATAAACTTTTAATACATCTTTTTTAGCGTCATAGTCTACTTCATCGTATTTTTTATTTATCTTTTTTAAAGCAATCTTTAAGTCTTTAATTGTATCAGCCTTGTGTATTTCTTTTTTAGCATGATTATAAACGTTTTCTGCACTGCCTTTTTTATATTCTCTTGGTCTTAGGAATAGAAGCCTGCTCTCAACCTCATCCAATGCACTTATCTTTGCTAATGCAATTCTTATGCCTCTAAGAGTTTTCAATATATTTTTAGTACCTGTTGCATGACTAAACTTTTTGGCAACTTCTTTTAACTTGCCCTTATACATATCAAATACAACCATTTCAAACTCATATCCAAGCTCTTTAAGTTTTGCCTCTGCCATAGTAGCATAATTTCCCAGCCTACAGCTACCAGGTGCCTGAAACATTATTAAAACATTGGCACCTGCTTCTAAAGCTTGAATATAATTGCCTAAGTTCATCTTATATGGAAGGCAAACAGTTTCAATACTGTGCCTTGTTCCAATTGTCAAGGTTTCCGAATTATTTTCAGGGGGCAATAATAGCTCTGCCCCCATTGTTCTAAGCATAGCGCTTACTGGTATATATAGATTTCCCATATGAGGAAATGCAACAACTCTTTTTGATTTATTATCCGATGTTTTTTGCATAATTTACTTTGTTACCAATTCCTTAAATTCTCTAGGTCCGCCAATAGTACATGCCTCAGGACAAATGCGCTGACATGTTTGACAATCAACACATTCATTGGAATCTATTTGATATACAGTATCTTTTTGATATATAGCATCCACAGGGCAGGCACTATAACAAGTTGCGCACCCGATGCAATTTTGTTCAAGAATTTGTCTTGGCATCTCGTATACTCCATTTAAACACTAACAGTATCTTCTTCTTTAATTTCTTCATTAAGTTTTTCAACAGCGCTTAAGTCTTTTCCGCAACCGCAGCATCCTTGAGATTCACATCCGCCGTGTACACCACCATGCGGTGTTTTACTACTACAAAGAACATTTCTGTCATGATAGTATTCGCCAGGTAGTGGGAATAACGTCATATAGTAGTCATTCTTCCAGCTTTCATCAGAAATTTTAGCAACTTCTTCTGCATACTCATCAATTTGTTCCATAATTTCAGGCTTTGTCAAGTAATCTGCAGCACCCTTGTGAGTTTCATAAGGCTTAAACTTCTTATAATAACCTCTAAGAACCCAAGGTCTGTCAACAATCATACAAGGTCTAAGCATATTACCGTCATATGGTGCGCCTTTTCTAATTGCACTCATGAAAGGACTTGCAAGCGCTTCTGTTAAGGTTGAATCCTTAACATTATGTGTTGCAAGGTGAACAAAAGTACAAGGCTCAACATCACCTTTGGCATTTACGTGAATATATTGCCTTCCACCAGCAATACAACCCATCATTTCAGGGCCATCACCCCAGAAATCTACAGTCATCATTGGCAATGTATTTCTGGCATTATATAATGCTTTTTTAATATCTTCTCTTTGCTCAGCAGTTGGCATGATAGAAGGATCAGGATTTTCACCAACAGGTACATAATGGAAGCCCCAAGTCCACAAGCTGCCTTTGTCAGATAACATCTTCATGTACTCATCAGAAATAATTTCTTCAGTGCTCTCTTTTGTCATAGTCAAGCTAACACCAAAGAAAATACCTGCTTCTTTAAGACGGTCCATTTTTTCCATAACCAATTTAAATGTACCTTCGCCTCTAACTTTATCAGTTGATTCTTCCCAACCGCCTAAACTGAACATTGGTGCAACGTTACCAAGTTTTTTAAGTCTTTCAATTTTCTCATCAGTTAATAAAGAACCGTTTGTAAACGCCAAGAATATACAATCAGGAAATTGCTCAGCTAAATCTAAAAAATCATTTCTAATAAATGGCTCACCACCAACTACAGGCATTATGTGAATGCCTAGTTCATCTCTAGCTTCAGAGAAAACCTTTTTTAGTGTTTCAAAAGACATATCATCTTTTTGCTCATAACTATGAGCCCAACAACCGGCACAAGTAAAGTTACATTTTTGAGTTACGCTGGTTAACAATACTGTTGGTGGATAAAATCCGTTAGCCTCATTAAAGGTCGAACGTTTTCTCTGATTGTCACCATAATAACCGTGAACGAAAAAGTTTAACAAAAACTTATTTCTACAGTTGGGATGTAAGTCATTAATAATTTTCTGCCACCACGCCAGATGAGGGTGATCTGTCTCAAAAAGCCATCTCATTCTTTTTGCATGCCTTACAGATCCTTCAGACCCGGCTATTTTTTCAAACAATTTTGTTAAATTAATAAGATTTCTTTTACTAGAAGTCCCTATTAAGTTAACTATTTGACCAACTACAAATTCCATACCAGCTTGTTTAAGGTGATCAATATAGCCTCTGCCGCCTCTTGCCTTCCACATTAAGTCTTGGGGTAAAACTCTCATTTTGTTCGTCTCCTTATAGTCCCAACGTAATTTTATTAATTAACAAATAAATATAACTATCATTAAACATAAATTTAAAAATTTTGCTATTTTATTTTTCCCATAAAAAAAAAAAAAAATACAGTAGGATTGCTTAAATTTATAGAATTTTTTAATAAATGTTTAAAAATACACTTATTTAGTAATTAATAGAATTACTGTACAAGCCAATTTTATAACAAATATAAATTCAATAAAACAAATATAATCCACCCAATTTAGAAGTAAATTACATTTTGCATATTCAAAAAATTATAAAAAAATTTTTCTTCTTAACAAATGCCATAATCTCTGATAAATTGATTTCATTTACCCGGGCGCTTTAGAATTCTATTTATCGCTACTAATGCTATATATACAGCCACAATAATTTTGTCGATACATATTATATTTACGAGATAATTCTATACTTTTTTTAAATCCATTGTTTTTCTTAAAATCTGCTTCTAAAAAATTCAAACTGTATTTATTTGCTAATTCAATACCTATGCTGTTTATAATTTGGGTATTTTTATGAGGACTAACAGTTAATACGGTTGTAAATGTATCAAAATCACTTTTGCTAGCGTACTTAGCCGTTTCTTCCAGTCTTATTTTATAACAGATCTGGCAACGCTTACCTCCTTCCGGGCAGTCTTCCAAGCCTCTAACTTGTTCAAACCAAGTATCAACCGGGTCTTCTTTCAAGATCAGCGGATACCCTCTTATCTCTGCAAAAGATATTAGCTCTTCCAGGCGCGTTTGATATTCATCCAGTGGATGAATATTAGGATTATAAAAAAAGCCATAAGGAGTAAAGTTATTCTCTGCTAAATATTGAAATACATGTGTACAACAAGGCCCACAACATGTATGAACCAGTATATTTTTCTTTTCTGTTTTACTCATTTTCAATGTTTTTCACTTTTTAATACCGCATGTTACATTAGTAATTTCAAAAGATTTGTTCAAGTTCCGCGATTAATTTTAATCTCTTTTAATTTGCCTCAAACTATTTTCAACTTCTTTTTTAAGCTCTTCATAAGGCATAATACCTTCATATTTTTTCATTCCAATATAAAAAGTAGGAGTAAGATTTATTCCCATTTTAACCCCTTTACTAGCTTCTTTTTTTAATTTTTCCAGGTTTTTAGGGTTATTAACATAAGATTTTAATTTAATAATATCAAGGTTTAAACTTTTTGCAAGAATTAACAGGTTCTCATCACTTAAGTTTTTCTGATTTTTAAATAATAAGCTTACCATATCCCAATACTTGCCTTGCTGTTTTGCCGCACGAGCGTATAAGGCTGCCTTGCAGCTATATTTGTGGCCATCACTTTTTACATAAGGGTTACAACCGGAACTTAGTGGAAAATCATAATGTAAAATCATAACATTATCAAAATCCTTAACGAGCCTTATAAAATATTCGTTCAATGTAGCGCAGTAAGGACATTCAAAGTCAGAATAATCCTTAATTATCAAAGCTGGATTTTTAGCCCCCAAAAGATTTCCAATATTTTCTGTTTCAGTAATAAGTTTTACCGTTGTTTTAAAATCTTTTTGCGGCTTTGAAATCAATATATTAGTGTGGCTTGTATAAGTTAAAACAGCAATAGAACAAAGAATACCAAATATAATAAAGTTACCTAAAACCTTGTCCGATAAAACACTTAAGGTGTCTTTTTTAAAGTTATTTATATGATTAATCAGCTTATCATCAATTCTGGTAGTAAGAAATATGAACAGATTTATAAAATAAGTAGCAAAGCATAAAATACAAAGCTTTTGAATAACAGCATAAGATATAAAAGCTAATATTATTGATAAAAGTAAAGAAACAACAGACAAAACGCATATAAAACTTGTAGGGTAGTTAAAAGACTTAAATAAATTAAATTTTTTAAAAGGAAATACGCTAACTCCAAATATAAAAATATAGAAAAGCAGTCCATAAAGAGCTAATGGAATGCCCAAAAAGTGAGAAAACTTTGTCTTCGCGATCCCATCACAGTCAATATAGTCGTTTACACTACAAAAGCTTTTAGTTACAACTTCTCCAAAGTTAACATCAAAAAAAATAAATGCCAACTTTAAGCTTACTAAAAAGCCTGAAATAGATAATAAAGGTATTAAATAACGCACTAATAAATTCTTAGTACCATTTCCCTTCAATGTAGATGATTCTGTTGAATCACTTGCTATTGTTTTTCTTTTACCCATATCGTTGATCTACCCTTTTATACTTCCATTCAAAATAAATAAAGGCTGTACATTCAATATTCTGTCAAGTAACTTCATATTAACATATATACCTATATTCATAAATAATCAACAAAATGTAGATTATAAAATTAAAAAAATAAGGCAAATTTTTTACTTATTTTGTTTTTATTTATATAACAAACCATATTTTTTTTACAAATAGCACAATTTTAAATCTGAGTCCCATCGAAAAGCATATCTAAAAAACAATTAAAAACCAGGATAGTAAAAGTTATATTCACTCTACATAAAGAGTCGTATAATAAACTTAACTATCCAAATAAATACTTAAATTATATTATAAATTTTGGATTTTAGAAAATATTTTATTTAAATCTAAAATTTAATATATCAATAGTATATTCCAAATCACAATCATCGTTACGCACTACCAAATTTCTCTTTCAGCATTTTCAAACGTAACTAAATTACTATATAAGTATTTTAGTTTACTAAATATCTATTTTTATAGATATCTCTTACATAGCAGTCGATATTTATCAATATATCGACTGCTTTTAATTGTTTTAGTGTTTTTAAGTCTTTATATTTTAATATTTTTATGCTTTTTTAGCATTAAACACCTATAATAAGTTATTTGCAAAGAAATATAAGGCAAAAAAAATTCAAATTTTTTCATTTAATTTTAGCAATTTTCAAAAAGTTTTTGTTTTTATATATATAACAAACCAAATTTTCAATTACCAAATTCAAAAACAGCACAATATCTATTCATCTCAATCATCGTAAAGCATATTATAAACCAGGAGATTCAAAACATGATAATTAATATATTATATTTAATTACTTAAAAGTAATTAAATATAGATTACAAAATTTTTATATTCAAATTCAATAGAAGTAACTATCATCAAAGTCATCATCATATAACTTAGCAGTTATACCCTCTTTCTCTTTCTTTCTCTCTCAACTATTATCCCGATAGAAGTTTCCCGATTTTGGTTAGTATATTACAAATAATTATCTTTTTAAACATCATCATACAATTTAAGCAGGTATACTCTCTCTCTCACCGTTATCTCGATAGAAGTTTCCCGTTTTTAGCATATTAACACTATTAAAAATTCTCTTTCCTTTATATAAATGTCTCTTATCTAGCAGTCGTTCATCGACTGTTTTATTTTGTTTGTTAAAATTTTAACTAAATTTTTGAATTAGCATAGCAATTTTCCAAAACTTTTTGTTTTTATATATATAACACATTACATTTCATTTATTACCAACTTTTTATTTAATTTAGCAACATTTATATAAAAGCATAACTATCTATTCATACAGCACAATAAGTATCTTAATTATTTCAAACGTCGCAAGCATACCAAAAGAGGAGTTTATCAAGTGATAGTAAATTTATATATATTTAGTTTCCTCAAATAAACTAAGTATAATAGGTTTAAAATTTTATATTTAAGGCTCTAAACTAATACAAGTAAAAGATTTTTAAATCATCATTACATATATTGGTTAAGTCAGCTCACATTCTCTCAATAGAAGTTTCCCGACAGTGTATCTATTCTATTAGTTTAGCCTTTATCTATTTAAAGTATTTAGTTCTCTTCTTTCAAACAAATTTCTCTTATACGCAGTCGATATTTATCAGTATCTCGACTGTATATTTTTTTGCAGATTTTTATATATATTGCAGATAAAAAAAATCAATTTAAATAACTTAACAATTACTCCCAAAAAGGCAATACAATAAGGAAATATTTTTTAATATATGTACAGCATATTATATAATATGAAATTTGGATCATCAATTAGTAGTTAAATAAATAAGTATTAATGGAAAATGGCTTTAAGTTATATCCACACTTTACCCTCAAAGCTTATGGTAAACATTATTAGTTAATAAGTAATAGTATATATAAATAATTTAGAAACTTACCCATACTTTACCCTCAAGGCTTATGGTAAACATATGTAATTGTGTAGCAGCAACTAATTTTGACAAGTATACTTATTTATACTGCTTATCTATCAACTTTTAGAGTCAGTGTAGTCTTGATAATAGGAGCACTTATATGACATTCCCAGGTAATGTATTAAATTTTATAAATGCTTATTCAAGTATCAGTAGATTAGGAAATTCAGCAGGTTTTAACTCTGAATCAAATGGTGGAATAGTTTGCTTTTCTCTAGGTGAAGGCTCAAGCCTGGATAACTTCTTTGGATTAGGAGATAGCAACGACTGCACAGGATGTAATAAAGTCTGTAACGCCGAAAGCAATTCTGGAAGCACGGGGGGCTTTCTGGGAAATTTATTTAAACAAATAAGTAGCATGCTAGAAGGTATATTTGGGTCAGGCCGGTCCAATTCCGGATGTGGAGGCTCAAGTGCCAACAAAGCTCCAACTAATGAATTCAATGGAGGAGGTGGCAGCACCAACTTCAAAGATAATGCAAATGGTTGTGGCTGCCCAGGTGGTGGATCATCAGGCCCACAAGGTCCTACAAGCGGTGGTGGTAGTGCAGGACCAAACGGCGGCGCTAGCAGTACGCAAGGCTTAGATAATTATATTAATGGAAGTAAAGGCAAAGGCGAAACTTATAACGTAAATGGTTTGGGCCAAAATAAACAAAAAATAGTTGCCGCAGCACAAAAAGCTGGTGCCGGAGACAAAGAAACTGCAGCATTATTAGCAATAGCAAATCAAGAAACCCAAAAAATGGACTGCAATTATGCATATGGAGATAATAAAGGCGGAGATTCAGCTTGCTTTACCCCATTTAAGTGTAACGGATCGATGATTAAAGAAGCAGCAAAAGATGGAGTAATTGATCAAAAATATGCAAGCAATCCAGGCGCCATAAACAACGATCTTGATTCAGGCGTAAAAGTAATGACGCACCTAATGAAAAAATATGGAATGAAAAAGTTTATAGACTATCATCGTGGCGGAACTTCAGGGCGAGATGGAAATTACCCAAGATCCAAGATGGATGACTACGATAAAGCAATGCACAACCTTATTAGTGCATATGCCAATGATAAATCCCTTTGGAGTAGCGATGAAAGAGTAAAAAGTAACGTTAAGGCCATTTAGTAATAATTTTGAGCTAATATAAAGAATCTGAGAATGCTATCTTTTATACTAACTCTAAAATACTTTTCAGATTATTAAATCTTGTTAAACGTGGTAAAATAAACTTTTCTCTGAAAAGATTAATCTTAAATTCAATTTGTGAGTAGTATAATTAATAAATAAAAGATAGCATTTCTCTTTAGATCTGCCAGGCAATCATATATTAATATTCCAACTTAACATACTTCTTTTGCACTCAAGTACAAAAGATAGTTTGATTTAAATTAAGTTAATAATTAGTATTCAAAGTAGCAATAACTCACTTAAAAAATTCTTTATATATATATATAGCATCTCAAGTATGAAATATTTATACTACTAACCAACTAAAACAAAGATTTTAGCACTAGTATAAATTTATAAACCTCACCAGATAATGCACTAATTTATAACTATTTAATTTTATTTTTGGCAATTTTAAAAATTGTAGTTTGCTATTAACTGACCATCGTTATGGTTATAGAGACGCAAGAGGAGAGTATAAATGGTTAGAAAGGCTAGCAGCAGACCACGACCTAAACCGAGATCTCGCCCCAAGGCAAAACCTCGTCCACGGCCAAAAGCAAGGCCGAGACCTAAAGCAGCACAAAGACCAGCAGCACGAAGATCAACACCAAAAAGACAACAAAGACCTCAACGCCAACAAAATACAATGAGACTTCGCGGAAGAATGAAGACCCCGTCAGGCACTATGAAGTTTCGGACCAGAATGAAGGGTGGCTCAGGTCCAATGAAGTTCCGAGTCAAAATGAAAAACGGCTCAGACGTCATGAAATTCAGAGCCGGAAGAAAAGGAAACTCCGGTCCTTTAAAATACCGTGGCACAATGAAAACCCCAGCAGGTACCGGTAAATTCCGCGGAAAAATTCCAGGTGGCTCAGGTCCAATGAAATTTAGCACTAAAATGAGTGGACCTGGAGGAACCATGAGTTTTGGTGGTCGCATGAGCGGTTCTGGCAGAAAAATGAACTCTGGAGGAGAGACAAGCTCTCCATCTCAACCTAGGGGCTGGGGTGGTAGCACAAGCAAGCCGATGCAATTTGGTCAACAAACTGCTAGACCCACAAGCTCAACTGGCTGGCGAGGAAGTACTCCCAGCTGGGGTCAAAGTACTCCTAAACAAGCAGGCCCAAGCAGCTGGGGAAAAGCTACTCCTGGCATGGGCTGGGGGAAACCTCCAGGGGGATCAAGCTCACCCGGATGGGGAAGTACACCAAGTCGCCAAGTGAACTTTGGGAATCCTGGAGGAGGCTCAAACAACTGGGGTTATCCTTCACGCAAGCCGAGTGGATCTATGAAATTTGGCGGTCAAATGAATGGACCCGGAGGCCAAATGAGCTTTGGCGGAAAAATGAAAGACCCAAGTCAAATGGGATTCAAAGGCAATATGAGCGGCCCTGGCGGATCTATGGGCTTCGGAGGAAGCATGGGCAATAATCCATTTGCTGGCCCTAGACAAGGAGGCAAACCAGGAGGCGGAAGCACGCCAGGCTTAGATTCTTACATCAATCCGGGTGCAGGCAATCCAGGCTCTTATGGTGTATCAGGCTTGGCTAAAAATAAACAAGCTATAGCTCAATCTGCAATGGCAAATGGTGCAAGTAAAGAGCAAACAGCAGCACTAATGGCTATTGCCAATATGGAAACTCAAGACATGAGTAGTAATTATAAGTATGGTGATGGAAAAAGTGGTGATTCTGCTTGTTTTAGCCCATACAAACTAAACGGATCAATGATTAAAGAGGCAATTGCAGATGGCGTAATCGACGGAAAATACGCAAGCAATCCTGGAGCCTTAAACGATGCAGCTAACCTAAAAGACGCATCAGGAATAATGCTCCATTTAATGAAAAAACACGGTATGAAAAAGTTTATAGACTACCATCGCGGCGGCACATCAGGTCGAGACGGAAAAATGGATCGATCACAGGTGGATGATTATCAAAAAGGCTTTAAAAACGTTTTAAATCAATACTTAAATGACAAATCTTTAATGAATAACAATCAAAGAGTACGCGGTTGGGTTAAAGCAATTTAAAACATCTGTATACTGTATTAAAAAGAAAAAGTATCCTTTTAAGGGATACTTTTTCTTTTTATTGTTACTATCTAATTATTATTTATTCATTAGTAACAGGTGGTGTAAATACACGAGTAGAAAGCTCTTTATCTATCATAAATAAAGCACTGCCCTGACCACCGGTAAGCTTTAACTTTTGTAGCACTGCATCAGCAGAAGCCTCTTCTTCAACTTGCTCAGATACAAACCAATCTAAAAAGATCCTTGTAGCATAATCTTTTTCTTCTTCTACGACACTTACAAGATTATTAATTGATTCTGTAATACATTGTTCGTGTTTTAGTACTTCTTCAAATATATTTACTGGGGATTCCCATTCTTTTTCCGGCTGATCTATTTTTAAAAGATCAACTTTAAGGCCTCTTTCTATTATATAGTCATAGAATTTCATAGCATGAAAAAGCTCTTCCTGAGCTTGTGACTTCATCCAATGAGCAAATCCTGGTAGGCTAATTGACTCACAATATGCTGACATTGCCATATAAAGATAAGAAGAATAAAATTCTTTATTCAACTGGTTATTTAATTCTTTTTCAATTTTTTTTCTATCCATAGTTATTCTGCTTTCCATAGTCCATGTAAATTACAATATGCTCTTACTGTAAATTCTTCTGATTTTACAGGGAAAAATGCTTCTGGAGCATCACCGGGTTTAAAATATTTTTGACAAACACAAGTGTCACCAACAATTACTTCAATCCATTCAATATAGTGTTCCTCTGTCATCGGATGAGGTACACTACCTACAACAACCTTGATGCCATCTGCTGTTTTTTCAACAGCCGGAACATGTTTTTCTACTGCTGCATCAACAGTATTTTCTTCAATAAGATTCATTGGCTTACCGCAGCATACAAGACTACCATTACCGTTGTGTATAATTTCGGTTATTATGCCGCATATATTACATTTGTAAATTTCTAATTTTTTTGCCATTATGTTTAGCCTCCAATTATTCTATAAACTAAAATATCTAAATGATATCAATCTCCTTAATTAATTATACAGAAGAATGCTTATAAACAAGAATTACTTCCAAATTTCTTAATTATTAAAATAGAATCCATCCTCTTTCATTCTATCTATGCATTCTTGTATTCTCTCATCAGAATCAACAAGTGAAATTCTAAAGAATCCTTCACCATACTTACCAAATCCAGCACCGGGAACTATAACAATACCGGATGTCTCTAATAATTTTTGTGCAAACTCGGAAGAATCTTTATAACGAGGAGGAATTGGCAGCCATAAGTAAAAAGTAGCTCCAGGCACTTTCATACTATCCATATCCCAACCAAGTTCTTTAAATCCTTTTACTGCAATTTCCTGCTTCTTTTGGTACATTTTATTACACTCTTCAATGTACTTATCCCCCTCTTCAGAAACTAGCACATCTGCAGCAGCTCTTTGCAAAGCCTTGAATAAGCCGGTGTCCACAGTAGATTTTAATTTTCCAAGAATACCAACAGCATCTTTGTTTCCACATGCCCAGCCTAAACGCCAACCAGTCATGCTATAAGGTTTACTAAAGCTATGAAGCTCAATTGCAACATCTTTTGCACCTTCAAATTCAAGAATACTAGCCGGTGCTTCCTCATCACCAAAGTACATATCTGCATAAGCAGCATCACTTATTAATAATATGCCCATCTTCTTTGCAAAAGCAACAACATGTTTTAAATAATCCCTTGTAGCAGTAGCACCTAAAGGATTATTAGGATAATTTATAACAATAGCTTTAACTTTTTTAGCAGAATAACCGTCTTTTTCTAACTGTACAATTACTTCATCCAGGTTTGGCATATAATTATTTTCAGCGGTTAAAGGTATAGAATAAGACAGACCACCCGCAACCTTAATTTGGTCAACATAAGAAGCATAACCGGGATCAGGTATTAAAATAATATCTTTTTCTTTCTCCACCGTTGTAGGGTTAATAAACGCTCTAAATGTATTTGCCAAGCCTTCTTTTGAGCCTATCAAAGAAAATACTTCTGTTTTGGGGTCTATATCAACACCAAATCTTTTTTTCATTCTTTGAGCAACAGCTTCTACAAAGAAAGCCTCTCCCTTTGGCACAGAGTATAAGTTGATACCAGGCTGTGTCACACATTCTTTTAAAGAGTTTAAAAGGATATCCGGAGGTGCTTGAA
Source organism: Candidatus Gastranaerophilales bacterium (assembly GCA_028277625.1). Lineage (GTDB taxonomy): Bacteria > Cyanobacteriota > Vampirovibrionia > Gastranaerophilales > JANQFW01 > JANQFW01. Next base: position 53,287 of record JANQFW010000098.1, read on the forward strand.
CAGGTGCGCCCATACTTAAGTTAATAGGTGCACGATTTTTTGCTTTCAATTCTGGTGTTAACCTTATCATTTCTTGTTTGATCCTAAACATGATATAGGTTTCTAAGCTTTTTACATATTCTGAGTAAAGACTTTTAATATCGACAGAAGCCATGAATTTCTCCTCTTCTTCCACTCTATCTAATACAAGTATACTTATATTACTTTATATCAAACACAATAAAAGATTTGAAGCTTTTTTTTGAATTTAAAAATTAAATAATTAATATAGCCAATAAACAGAACAAAATAAAAAAGGTTCTTTTTCAGAACCCATCACCGTTAGCACAATACTATTTCATTTAGTTGAGAAGAGTCAATTTATTTGTTGAGAGAGAGAGTCAAAACTTGTTTATATCTATTGCAATTAGGGTTGCAATATTATTCACAACTACATTTCTTATATTTAATTATTATTATTATTTTCACTTAGTTGTTGTGATTACTTGACTTTAATATCACCTACTTATATAAAAACAAAAAATATAGAAGAATTGCTTTATCTATTTAAAATATTTAAATTTCTTAACAATCCGATTAAACTAAAAAAAAACAAAATAAAAAAGGTTCTTTTCAGAACCCATCACCGTTAGCACAATACTATTTCATTTAGTTGAGAAGAGTCAATTTATTTGTTGAGAGAGAGAGTCAAATCTTATTTATATCTATTGCAATTAAATTTGCAATATTATTCATAAACTAAATTTTTTATATTTAATTATTATTATTTTCGCTTAGTTGCTGTAATTTTCTGTCTTAATATCACCTATATTTATAAAAACATGCCAAGCTTAAAAATTGCTTTGATTATTATTTTTGTTTAAATTTCTTAATAAAAAAATAAAATTTAAAAAAGAACAAAATAAAAAAGGTTCTTTCAGAACCCATCACCGTTAGCACAATACTTTTTCATTTAGTTGAGATTTAATCTTCAGTGCTTTTTCCAGTTATTTACACTACCACTTATTACTTATAATCTACCTTTTGATTTAATAACCTACACAATATTATAAAAACAATAAATCTTAAAAAATTGCCTTATTTATCAAAATTATTCTTTTTCTTCTATCTTATTTGGCAAATACTTATCCCAATCAGACCCCATCTCTTCAATAAAGTTATGAGCATCAATCACATCATCATAGTCAATAGGCTGCTTAGAGTCCACATCAAATTTTATAGACTCAAATTCCTCTACCGTGCCCATACTTTTTTTAAGACTTTCTCTATCCAGTCCCAGCATGGCCAAGCCAATATTTTTACCACAAACTTCACAAGCTATTTTTACAACCAAATAAACTCCCTCTTGCCTTAACAGCCTGATTGATTCTTGCTCAAAAAAATTATTACATTGAGAACAGCGCATATTAGAAAAAAATTCTTTAATAATCCCCAAATTATCCATTCAAACACAAACTCCTAAATTGCAAATAATTTTCCTCTACACTCAGATAAGCAAGGAAGTAATAAAAATTTAAGAGGTAAAATTATTGTCACTTCTACTTATATATTTATACAGCTCACCTATAGAGCAGTTTAATAAACATTATGCACTTGCTTGAGGAATTAATCAAATTTTTTATACACCACTGAAACAATGACTATCAGTGAATTTATTGCTTATCAAATAAGAATTTTTAAAAATCTTGCCTAGGAGTTAAGCCTTTTTTGAAAAATTATTTTACTCTTACTCAGCACCAATGCAATTATAGAAAATATTATTATTGTCGCACCAGAGGTTAAGTTTAGCACATAAGATAGTCCCAAACCCAATACTGCAAACACAAAGCATAAAACAGTAGCAATTATCATCATTTTATAAAGAGAATTAGAGAAATTTTCTGCAATATAAGCAGGAATAGTCAACATTGCAATACAAAGTATCAAGCCGACCTGCTGAATCAAAACAACTATACTCAAAGCAATTAAAGCCATTAAAATAAAATAAACCAACTTAGTTTTTATACCAAGAGTAATAGCAAAGTCCTCATCATAAGAAATAGCTAGTATCTCCCTATAAAAAAAGCAAATAACAAATAACACAATAGCAGAAGTGATACCCATAAAAAACAAGTCACCATTAGTAACAGCAAGTATACTTCCAAATAAATAACTCATTAAATCAACGTTATAGCCGGGCGTCATATCTATAAGCAAAATACCGAATGCCATCCCCGAAGCCCAGATAGCACCGATTATAGCATCTAAATTTTTTCTTTTTCTATATGTAAGAGCCCCTATCAGTAAAGAAACCAGCAACGAAAAACAAGTTGTACCTATTATAGGATTAATTTTATAATAAAACGCAAGCCCCACCCCTCCATAAGAAGCATGAGACACTCCTCCCGCAATAAATACCATTCGATTTACCACAACAAGAGTTCCTATTATTCCACATACTATACTCATAAACAGACTTGAGATTATAGCATTCCTAAAAAACTCATACCCAAAAAGTTCTAGCATTATTCTTCTTCATCTCCCCAATGAGACTCTAATACCTTATAAGGCACCATTTGTAATATCAAATCATACGGGCAAAGTTTATCCTTTGCCTCTCCCAGCATTTTTGCAAGGTCCTTCTTAACTTCATTTTTAGTATGATAAATAACTTTTTCATTAACACACAATATCCCGGTAATATAATTAGATATAATACTAATGTCGTGTGTTACAACCATAATAGCCAATTCTTTTTTTATTTGGTTCAATATTCTATAAAGCTTGGTCTGACCATCCACATCAATACTCGAAGAAGGCTCATCAAAAAGCAACACCTTTGCCTCAGTGGCCAAAGCTCTAGCAATTAATACTCTTTGCTTTTGCCCACCGGAAAGCTCATTCATTTTCTTATCTTTTAAATGCCATATTTCCATTAACTCCAATGATTCTTTTATTTTTTCCAGATCCTTTTTTTGGCATCTCTGAAATTTAGGTATATAACCAATACGCCCGATTTTTACAACATCCAATACACTTATAGGAAATTCCTCTTTAATAGAGAAGTTTTGAGGAACATACCCCACAAAATGGCTTGCATTTTCAGAAAAATTCGGACTACTAAATTTAACCTCACCGGAATCAGGCTTTAATATGCCTGCAATCAACTTTAAAAGAGTAGATTTCCCACTACCGTTAGGCCCTATAACAGAAATAAAGTCGCCCTTATTTATAGATAAATTAACATCTGTAAGAACTTTATTTTCACCGTAAGAAAAGTTAAGGTTTTCGATTTTTAGCAAATTAATATCAGTCATGATGCACCCAAGTCCAGATTAGATTAATAAATAAATGTAACTTTATAAAGTACACTCAATTTATAAGTTTCCTAATATTTTTGAAACATTTATTAAATTTTCATCCCAATTATAAGCTAAAGGATCAATAGTTACAACTTTTCCATCAATATCTTTTGCGATTTGTTGCGCTAATTTTTTAGAAAATTGCGGTTGCACAAATATTGTTTTAATATTATTCACCTTTGCAAAATCGATAATTTCTTTTATATATTCCGGCTTAGGGGCTTTTCCTTCAATCTCAATAGAAACCTGCTGCAAGCCATATTCCCTGGCAAAATATCCCCATGCAGGGTGAAACGTCAGGAACACTCTTTTTTCTTTAGAGTCTTCCAAGTTTTGCCTTATGGTTTTATCAACAACATCAACTCTATCAATAAACTCTTGATAGTTTTTTGTATAATAATCCTCGTTCTGAGGGTCCTGGGCAACAAGCGCATTCAATATATTTTTAGATTGAACCTTCACCAAAGAAGGTGCCAGCCAAATATGCGGATCTTTTATACCTTCATGACTATGAAAATTATGGTGCCTATGGTCATTATGATCTTCATGTTCATGATTATTAACATTCATTTCTTTATGATTTTTTAAATATGTATTAAAGTATTTTAAATTTTCCATTTCAAACTTTTTAATACCGGCTTGCGTTTTTATAATTTTAATATCAGGATTAATTTTTTCAAATTTACTTAGCCAAAAGGCTTCAAACGGTACCCCAATAGCAAAGTATGATGAGCATTTACTTAATTGACGCATTTGATGAGGCTTAGGCTCATATATCTCAGGACTTTCACCCGGCATTACCATTACATTTGCATTTATTTTATCTTTCCCTATTTGCTCAACAAAAAATTTTTGAGGCAAAATACTGACAAATGTCTGGATTTGCTTATTTTGAGACTCGTTTGATACTGATGATTTAAATACAGTGCAAGCGTTTATTCCAATTAGACAAACTATCAAAGTTAATAATAATAGTATTTTTTTTGAGTATGGCATAGTGTTTAACCCCAATATTTTTTATACTTTTATCAATTAATAGCACAAAAATTATTAATTCTAAAATATTTAAGTCTATTCAGAAAAACACAGCTAAATAAAGTTATTAAATTCAGTTTTTATTATACAATTATAATTATTATAATAAAAAGGCTAAGATAAAATGTTACTAATCAAAAATTATTGTATTAAACCTCAATCTTTTGAGGGAAAAAAAGCAAACCAAGAATCAGTTACAACAGCAAAACTTGATAGAGGTTCTAACCCAAAAGAAACAGCTGCTAATCTTTATAACAAATTAATCAACTCTACTAAAGGTGATAAAGCTTTTTGTGAAAACCTTATTCTCGGAGATTATGATGAAGTAATAGATGAAGTTGGTAAGAAACTTGCAAATAATCCTGAAGTAAGAAGCAGCTTCGCTAATATTGCTAGCTCTAATATAGATAAAGAACTAAAAGAAACTTCAAATGAAACAGTTCAAAACGTCTTAAAATCTATTAAAAATGAGTTAAATAAAACAACAGGACTACCTGATTATCCAGTACCCTCAACTATTGTCTTCAAAGGCCTAAGCAAAAAAGGACAAAATTCTTTAAAACTGGGTTTTAAGGGAGAAAAATATATTGAAACTGCTAAAAGAAATGCGCTAAACAACAAAAGTTTATCGAGCTTAAGTGATGAGCAGCGAGTAGCATTTGAGGCAAAATTAGCGGGTAGTGACTGGGCAACAGAAGAAGAGTTTGATAGGGATTTTATTAATGCTTTAAAAGAAAGCTTATCAAAAAGAAGAAGAGCTCGTCAGCTTATAAGAATAAGAACCGGAATGACTGATGCAAACAATAAGCTTCAATCAAAGCTAAGCTTTGATGATAATGATTTAAACACTTTATTTGACAATGCTAAAGAATTAAAAGATGAAAGAGCATTTTACAAGACTTATTCATTTATGAATAATCTTCATCCTATACTAGGGGGTGCTTGCATAGCCAGCGCAGCAGCAGCAGCAGCAGTACCTCCAGCATTCTATGCCACTGCAGGCATTTTGGCTTTACACTCTCTAGTTCGCTCTGGCAATTCCCGTTTATATACTGAAGGTTACAAAAAATCAAAATTAGCCGAATTTCAAAATACAGAACTACCAGCTCACCTCTTAAATATAAAACTTAAAAGATTGATGCTTAAAGACAAAGTAACTCCACAGAACATAAGGGGGATTATTAATATGACTCGATCTATAGCCATTAACCCATTAGGTGACCTTTAATTCCCCCAAGCAGATTTCAACAACTCACCGTCAAGCAAGCAGAAAGTAATAAAAAATATTCCTAATAATTATCATTCTTGTTTTATCACGTAAAAACGAGTTAGCAAAACTACTAACCCGTTATATAAAGTAAGTCAATCCAAGAACTTCAAAAAGGGTGTTCCACCACCCCTGTTCTTGCCTACTTATTTTAGCATATTTTTGAAAAATTTAACGTCTTTTGCTAGAACTTGTCAGTGCAAAGATATTTTTGTTTTAATTTTAAAATCTATCATAAAAAAATTATAAACATCATGTAACGTTTTATTAACAAAATAACCCTTTTTTCTGATTTTCCAAAGCAATTCCTGCAAGAGATTTTTTAAACTGCTATAATATATATTAAACAAATAAAAGACATATTAGACAAAATTAAAAATAAAAGGTTATATTGTTTTGCCAGAAAAAACTGTAAAAACAGAAGACACATGCCCAAAGGATAATGATAAGTATGCAGCATTTCTATATTACAGACTGCGCAATAAAATTGTCCTCTTGCGCCGTTGGATCAAAAACGATGATCTAATGGGCTTTAAAGGACGTATGGAAGAAGCAATCAAAACATCAGAAATGCAATTTGATGTAGTAGGCAAAGAATTTTTAAATATAATGCGCACCGGCGAGTGGAGTAAAGCCCTGATTCAAAAGATGGAATTCGTCAATATGACTCTTCAAGGCTTTACAATGAATATAATTGAAGGTATAGAAGACAGAAAACAAGCAAAAGATTTGCATAGAAGAAAGCCCAAAGAACCGGAAGGATTTAAAACAAATTCAACCGGACTAAAAGAGCTTGCAAAGAAGACGTATTCACTTGTAAGCACACTAATACCCGATGAAATAAGATCAAA
>JANQFW010000068.1 GCA_028277625.1 Candidatus Gastranaerophilales bacterium
TTAATTTTAGTATAAAAAACAATATTTTTATAAGGAGATATTCTCAATGTCAAATGCAATAGAAGTTACAGATACTACATTTGAGCAAGAGGTAAAAAAATCTGAAGTGCCGGTACTTGTGGATTTTTGGGCTCCATGGTGCGGCCCTTGCAGAAAACTATCCCCTATAATTGATGAGATAGCGCAAGAGTATGATGGCAAGGTAAAAGTTGTAAAAGTTAACACCGACGAAAATATCCGCATAGCTCAAGAGTATAGCATAAGCGGCATTCCAAGTTTATTAATCTTTAAAAACGGTGATGCTTCTGAAAGATTAGTAGGCTTAATCCAAAAAAATACCTTAAAAACTACAATAGAAAAATATTTATAATTTTATTAATATTTTTTAATAAAGTTTAAATAATAAAAAATTAAATGTAATAGCAGCACTAATGACCTATAGTATCAATGATAAGTTCAGGTGCTGTTATCTGTATATCAGAATAAGCAATAGCTTGATCAAATAATTTTAATGTAGCTTCCCCTTCTTCTTGGGTATTGGCATGTATGGTCGCGATTAAGTCATCTGCCTCAACTATATCCCCGACTTTTTTGTTTAAAACAATTCCAACAGTGTGATCTATGGTATCTTCCTTGGTCTCTCTGCCAGCTCCTAGTATTTTACATAATTTGCCAATATCCATAGCATTTATTTCTCTTATAAATCCGCCTTTTGGGGCTTTGAATTCAAATTTATATTTAGAAGATGGGAATTTATCAGGGCTATCAATATAGCTAACATCACCACCCTGATTTTTTATAAGTAGTTTAAATTGTTCAAAAGCTTTACCGTTGCTTAAAAGTTCTGCTAGGATTTCTTTTCCCTCTCTAATGGTAGCTGCTTTATTTGATTTAACCAAAGATATAGCCCCAAGGTACAGGCAAAGTTCTGTTAAATCCTTTGGTCCTTTGTTTTTTAACGTCTCAATAGATTCAATAATTTCTAAGCTGTTACCAACAGCATTGCCTAAAGGCTGCTCCATATCTGTTATAACAGAAACAATAGACTTGTTAAGATATTTACCAATATCTACCATCGTTTGAGATAAGTTTCTTGCCTCATCCACAGACTTCATGAATGCACCATTGCCGCATTTTACATCGAGTACTATAACATTAGCCCCTGATGCGATCTTTTTTGATACAACAGATGACGCAATCAACGGTATGCTTGCAACTGTAGCTGTCACATCCCTTAAGGCATAAAGTGTGCCGTCCACCGGTGCAAGATTGTTTGTTTGGCTGGCTATTGCACATTTATGGATTTTTACTGTATTTATAAAGTCATTTATTTTCAGGGCTGTATTAAAACCGGGTATAGATTCTAGCTTATCTATGGTTCCACCAGTATGACCCAGTCCCCTGCCTGATAGCTTTGCAACAGGCACACCTGCAGCTGCCAATAGAGGTATAAGAATAATTGTTGTTTTATCACCAACTCCGCCTGTACTGTGTTTATCTATTATATAGTCTCCTATAGCTGATAAATCTAGTATTTCACCCGATTTAGCAATTTCGTGTGCTAGTATAGCAGATTCTTTTTCTGTCATCCCTCTTATATTTACGGCCATTAGCCAGGCAGATATTTGATAGTCGGGTATTGTTTTGTTTTTTATGCCATTTACTAAAAACTTTATTTCCTCTTCAGAATGCTCTTTGCCATCTTTTTTATGGGCAATAACATCAACCATTCTTAACCTTTTGCTCATATCTCAGCCTTTCAAACTATACTAATCTTAAAATCATTCAACATATATTCTTTTAAAAGAGTGCAATTTGTTTATTGCTAAATTATTTAAATTTTTTTTAAAAATTCGTTTACAAAAAAGGGATTATTAGCTTTATTTGATATAAAATTAAATTATAATACCATTTTAATTATTTTGCACGAATTATCTGCAGTTTTTAAAAATTATTAATTAATATTTTATTTGGGGGTAAAAATGTTGGTAAAAACCACTATATTTGAAACAAAACCACAATTTTTAGCAAAAATTTTTAATGATTTGAAAGAAATTTATAATATATCTCATTTTAATGAAGAGCGTAGGGATTTAATAGTTAAACAAGTTCAACAATACGGATACCTGCCGTATTCTCATAATAGAGCGTTAAATGAATTAAGTGATGCCGAGACTATAATTGGGGTAGAAGAAAAATTAAAGTTTAATAATACTTACAGTAATAATGAAATAGATTTTAATGAACTAAGCCCGGTAAAGCGAGCTGGATACAGAGATTCTAGCTGGGTAAAAAGAGAGCAGCATAATATTAAATTATTAAACCTTGCAGGTTTAGGCAATGGCAACAAGACTGATGAGCCCGGAAAATTAATTGACTGGCTAAAACAGTTATTAATCTTGCCTGGGGGGAACTTGGATAAAGGTATTTTAGGGACTACAATGTATCTGATTCCATTTCACCCTAGGGATTTTGGCTGTGCATATTTGCCTACAAGCAGTGGTGTTAGTCCCAATTTAGCTGACGAAGTTTTACAGGATAAGCTAGGACTTGATGCTAAGGCTCAGGTGCAATTATTTATTGCATTGACACAACTTGCGGGGCATCCGGTTATGTTCGATGTATTGCCTCAGACCGGTAGATTTTCTAAAACAATACTTACAAACCCACATGCGGCGAGATGGTTTAATGTAAAGGATCTTATTCAAAAGCTAAGCCATGATGTTGATCAAATAGCTGAATATTTAAAACATGACCATCATAATGGTGATGTTGATTATATTAAGGGACTTATTAAAGATCGTTTAACAGGCTCTAATCCTCAGATACCAGATCATTTGCAGTATCTTGCTGATAGGTTTGAAAATGATTTAAACCCTAAGCGCAAGTATTGGTCAGAAGAAGTGACTAAGATGCAGAGTCAAAAAGCTATCCATCAAAAAGTAGACAGTATAATTAAAGAAACTGTGGGTGTGAATAAGCAATTAAGTGAAGAAGATATAGATAATCAGGGTGAAGTTATTGGAAATTTGATAAAACAAGGCTTTTGGCCGGCACCTGGAGGAGCTTGGTGTTCTTGTGGGGTTCCTATATTTAATAAAATGAGTAGTAGTGGTAATTTCCCATTATTCAATCACTATGATAATGAGTGTAAGGATGTTACCCATTGTGCTAATTTGGATTGTCAGACGCCTTATTACTTTGTGTCTTTTGAAGATGGTAAATATAACACGGAGGTGATTGATTTTTATGTTAATTTTATGAAGAAGCTCCAAAGTGACTATAATTTTGATGGTTTTAGGGTGGATCATATAGATCATATTGTTGATAAGTATTCAGAAAATGAAGATGGTGACCCTATTAGCTATAGAGCACCTAAGTATGTTCTTAAAAAAACTAATGATGCTTTGAAAGCAGAGGTACCTCACTTTGCAGCCCTTGCTGAGTATATGTTATGGGATAATTATTACCATGAATACCATGTTGATATGAATTTTGACTTGTTCTGGGGTAATGATATAGTGTCGCAGTTTGCTAAAAATGTAGAGGAAATAATCAATAATAATAGCTATTTGGCAGGTCATAATAATACTAGTAAAGTTAATAAGCCTGGATTAGGTATATTAAAGACTTATAACAATCAGGACGGTGAATTTAGGGAGATTAATCAGTATCCTGGTCAGCTTGGAGAAAGAGGGGCCTTGTTTAAGTGGTTTAAGTATAAGTTTTTACCGGGCGGAGCTAATGCACAGCGTCCTGTAATGTACATAGATGGTGATGAATCTTATACAGAAAAAGGCATAGAAAAGGCTATTGGCGCAGAAAAATCAATGTCTAGAAATGAAAATGAAGAGTTTTATAGAGAATTTGATTCAATAGACAGGCTTGCTAAGCAATTAGACTTAGCTTGTTATGGAGTATCTGAACAATACCATACTAATTTTGATGAAAGTGGTTTTATAACCTGGTTTATCAGAAACGAAAATGGGCTTGACGAAGAAAGGCTATTTATTGTAGCAAATGAAAATGCACCAAAGGAAATAGTCAAAGACTATATGCAAGATGGCAATGTAAATATATACGAAAAAATATCTCATCCTGTATTTAATAAAGATGCCTTTATTCCTGAGGGATTCCAGCCGGTATGCGAGTATGTGCTTGAGCTGGATTCATATGACTTTAGAGAAGTAAGTGATATTCATAATCATTATGGGGATAAGTTTTACTTTGAAAAATTAGAGCCGGGTGAGTATCATATTTATAAAATTAAAAGAGTTTGATTGAAAAAATATAGTATAAAAACTTTAAAGAGGACGGGCATTACAAGTCCCGCCCTCTTAGCCTTAAAGGAGCCAAAAAAAATATTCAATTATGCGTAAGTCAATAATTCAAATAATAGGCAATGGGTAGTCTTTTGATTGAAAAATAGGCACACTTATCCTGGGTGATAGTCATCACCTTTTTTAGGTCATCGCTGAAAGCTTTGATACAGCTTAAGTCTAACTGAAGCAACAGTGAT
>JANQFW010000114.1 GCA_028277625.1 Candidatus Gastranaerophilales bacterium
AATTTACGGTCTTTCCCAAATAGAAATTTAGTCTTACAAACTTATTAAACAATAAATAAATTTATTATTTTAGTTACTTAATTAACATATAGGAGAATAGACTAGAATGTCTTATTTATTACCGGAATTTATAATAAGAAAACATATTGAAAATGCTTTACAAGAAGATATCGGTCATGGTGACCTAACTGCAGAAGCTATAGCAAGGCCTGGAGATAAATTAACCGCTTGCATGAACTCACGTGCAAATGGTATTGTAGCTGGGGTTGATGTTGTTAAAATGGTATTCTCAACTCTTGATCCTAATATTGAAATACAAACCCTTGTCAAAGATGGCGACCAAATTAAAAAAGGTCAAGACTTGATGATCATAACAGGCTGTGCAAGAGCTATACTATCAGCAGAGCGCCTTGCACTTAATTTTATTCAAAGATTAAGTGGCATTGCTACTGTTTCTAGAAAATATCAGGAGGCAACAGCGCCTTATCAGGCGAAAGTGGTTGATACCAGAAAAACAACTCCAAACTTTAGAATATTTGAAAAATATGCTGTCAAGGTAGGCGTAGGTACAACGCATAGATTCGGCTTATTTGACTGTGTAATGATTAAGGATAATCATATACAACTTGCTGGCAGCGTTACAGAGGCTATAAAAAGAGTAAAAGCAACTATTCCTCATACTGTAAAAATAGAAGTTGAGATAGATTATATTGACCAGCTAAAAGAAGCTCTTGAGCAAAAGGTTGATATTATTATGCTTGACAATATGACTACTGATCAAATAAAAGAAGCTGTTAAAATCATAAATGGTCAAGCTATAATAGAGGTTAGCGGAAATATTAAGTATGAAAATATTAACGAAGTTGCCTCAACTGGAATTAATTATATTTCTACAAGCGCAATTATAACTAAAGCTGGCACTCTTGATATCGGCTTGGATATATAAGGAGTTTTTAAGATGGCTGGGCATTCAAAATGGGCTAATATAAAACATAAAAAAGCAAAAGTAGATGCTCAAAAAGGCGTTGCTTTTGCAAAATTTTCTAAAGAAATTATGGTTGCGGTTAAAGCCGGTGGACCTGATATAGAAGGTAATTTTAGACTTAGAGCAGCTATAGAAAAAGCAAAAGCTTCTGGCTTGCCAAATGATAATATCAAAAAAGCTATAGAAAAAGCGTCAGGTGCCGGTGCCTCTGATAATATTGAAGAAATTACCTATGAAGGTTATGGCCCAGGCGGCGTAGCTATTTTAATTCAAGCATTAACCGATAATAGAAATAGAACCGCAGGCGATGTTAGAAGTTACTTTAATAAAAATAACGGTAACCTTGGAGAAACAGGCTGTGTGGGCTGGATGTTTACTGAAGAAGGTCATATTGTAATAAATAAGAGTAGTATAAATCAGGAAGAAATTTTTGATGCGGCTATAAATGCAGGCGCAGAAGACTTTATGGAAGAAGATGATTCCTTTAAGGTTATTACAACGCCAAGTTCACTACAAGAGGTAGTAGAAGGAATAGAAAAAGCAGGTTATACTTTTAACACTGCAGAAATTACACGCACTCCACAAAATACAGTGCCTGTTGACGATAAAGATACTGCTAAGTATTTATTGCGCTTATTGGACAGCCTAGAAAATCATGATGATGTAAAAAATGTTTATGCAAACTTTGAAATGGATGACAGCCTTTTAGAGGAGTTGTCATAAAAGGCCAAGCGAATCGGGGGCTGTTACCTCTTAGATAATGTCTCTGCGTCAGCTCTTGTAAAAAATTTAGCATTTTGATCGCTTAACATCTTTTTAATACCAGGAAGTTGCTCAGGTCTAATCTCAGTATCCATCTTAATATCAAAGCCTAGCTTGCCAAGTTCTTTTTCTAAAAATGCTCCTATATTTTCCCCTCCAGTTGTATGTTTAAATTCTACACCTTCCTTAGCAAGTTTTTTTTCTACGGTGTTAAGTAATGATCTAAAATTCTCTCTAAGTTTCTTATCTGGAATTTTATTTATTATGCTTTCTCTTTCTTTGCCTGGCCCTGCATTAACAGCTTTAATTATATTACTTAAAGTACCTTTCTGGGTAAATTGTCTTCTTGATTTATTCCCGGCAGTTTTTCGAAGGTCTACACTCCAGCTACGAACAAATTCGCTTGCCTCTTCTTTTCCTTTTCCATTAGTCATTTCAGCAAACTTTTTCCAGGCTTTTCTAACGTTATGTCCTCTTTCGATAACAAAAGTAGAAAATAAAAGTCCACAGCCCAGCCACATTAAGGATCTACCATAATCTTTATCTACACCAGGTTCCCCTGCCAATATACCTACACCTGCCCCTGTTTGACAAATAGCTGCAGCTTTTTCCGCCATACTACCTTTAGTAGCAAGCTTTTCTAAGCCCTGATAAGCTAAACCTATATTATCTAAACTTCCACCGGTTTGACATACTGTTAAGCTTGCTTTTTGAGCTTTTTTACGATTGAAAAGACTTGTAGCTGTTAAAGCAATACCACCTAGCCCTAAAAGCGCTGAGGCAACATGCATTCTGTAAGGTGGCGATTTCATTACTGTTTCAACAATGGTTTTACCTGATGCGGTAATTTTTTCATTGAAAGAAATAGTAGAAGGTCTTACAGCTAAAACATTATCCCTAAAGAAGTTCATTGCATTAGTTCTGCTTACAAAGTGCTTGCCACCCCCTATCTTTCCGGTAACTAGACTAACAGCATTTTTCAATACAGTTGCGGAAGATTTACCTAATTCTCTTACACATAGTCCCATGTTTTTAAATATTAACCCTGTTTTTTGCCAGATGCTCTTATTAGCCATGGTACTTGGATTAAACTTGAGTGCTGCATCATTTTCCAAAGCCCTGCCTGCAAAAATAGATGACAGGCCAATAAAAAATATTCCCAGCCCAATAGGTTTCTCATTAATTGGCGAAGAAGCAACGTTCATTGCTTCACCAAATGACATTAAAGGTATTCGCATTGCTATTCCATTAAAAAATCCTGCAACACCTGAGAAAGCTATACCTATTTTTGCAAAATTAAGCCCTAATTTACCAAAGTGTGTTTCTGGCTTGATTTCATGTACACCACATTCTTTATCACCTTTTTTACAACCTCTTTTCATTTCATTTATTTTTTCAAGTTGATTAATGCTAAGGCAATAAACTGGGTTATGCTCTTTTTTGTTATCAATAAAGGATCCATAAAGCTCTTTCATTTTAGGATCTTTAAAAGGCTCCTTTATTTGCTTATTAGCTTTATTGTTTTTAATTCTATGTAAAAAATCAGTAAAAAGACCTGCACCACCAAGTGTAAAGCCTGTAGCAGAGACAAGAGCACTTGCAAAACCCATCGCTTCGTCCCTTGGTATCTTTCTAGTACCAATACCATTTTTTCTAAAAGGTACTGGTATAAGCCTTGAAAACCTATCTGGTAATGCTGTTTTTTTAGCAAGTTGATTTAGACCTTGAAAATTAGTGTCTTGGCTGTGCTTGTTTTGTTGATACAAAGCATTAGCAATGCTCTCTTTACGCGGACTGTTTAATAACATAGCATATCCTTTTAAAAATTTTAAATATGATTGACGATTACTGGAAAAATACCGATCTATACTTTTGTAGCGGTTCTATAATTAATTAATATATTTTTATTTTTAACAAGTTAATTTGGACTATATAAAATAGTGTTGTTGTTAGATATAAAAGAATTCTTTTCTTGTTGTAGCGCTTGGACATAGTCATTACATGCCGTCCATAGCTCACTTTGAGCCCAGGTTAATGGTGTATTTAAACCTGGTAAAAATTGTGATTGTTTTCTTGTGTCAGCTAGATTCATTGAATCTGTTGGCTTAAGTGAGGTTACATTCATATAGGCTTCTGGTACACCCCACTCTTGGAATGGATATTTTACCCCATTTGCCTTGATTGTGCCTTTTTCTATGACTCGGGCGATTGATCTATTTATATATTCAGTTTGCTTTGTGAAGCAAAAATTAATTAATGGCTTAACTCTTTGTTGCTCTGTTGGGTTTTGTGCAACATACTGGCTTAAGTCTTTTCTTATTTTGTTATAAGCACTTGACATTACAGGATCAAAGAACCATTGGGCAGTTTTTTCTTTTTCTCCACCGCAAACCTTTTCTCTTGCCAAGAATAATTCTGCTGTTGAGCAATCTCTTGCCCCAAATTTTTCTTTTATGTCATAAAATCCAAGATTAATACCACCGCTTTTATCAACAGCAATTTCATAATTTGGACCTATATAACTGTCTCCTGACGTTTGAACAGAGTTGTTAGGCAAAACAACCTTAGACTCGTTGTACCTTGCTATACCATAATCCCCCCTTAGATTATCTTCTATACCTTTTAGCACTTCTACTTTTTTTTGCGCATCTTTAACAGGGTCATCGTCAAATTTAGTAAGTTTTACAGCAAATGCCTGTGATGCATCTATTTTTCTTGAACTTATTCCTGGAGCATTCGGTGCTTCCTCGGTATATGTTTGTTTTATCCTATCTTCACCAATCTTAATAAGTTTATTCATTTCTTGTTGATTGCCCAATAAATTGCCTTGTTTGGACTGTAAAAGCTTTTGCCTTACGAGGTTAACCTGTCTGTTATTGTTATATTGGGGATTAAACATTAAATCATTTACCCCTTTAAGGGCATCTACAATAACAGAAGTATCTGAGGTCAAACCTTTTTGGAATGGCTGTTCTTCCCAGTTTCCGCTTGACGGCATGTTTGGATAATCTACAGCTTTAAAATATGCTGTTAAGTTGCCAATAGAACCTATCACATCATCATTTATATCTTGAGGTTTTAATCCATAAGGTTTGTTTTCAACTAATCCTTCTTTTACTCCGCTAACAAGTGCTCTTAGAGTATGACCATGTGACTCTTGACGCCATCTGTTAAATTTTTCATCTGGTTTGATAGTAATTTTTCCATTACTTTCTTCCGGTATAAATATATGCGGTAAACCAAGTAATTTTCCTCTTTCCTCATCTTTGTTTTTCAATAGAGTTTTAGGAAATTGAGGATCTGTTATAAGTTGATCAATAAATGGTTCCTCTTGTTTATAGAATTTTGCAAGAGTTTGTAATGCTTTTGGTACACTTGCCGGAGCTTTAGCTTTCATGAGCTTTATATTATGACAACTATCGGTTGCCCAATACCTTGCACCCATTTCAAAATCTTCTTCTGCACTTGTTCCCGCTGTTTTGGCAATACCTAAAACAGGATGGGTAGTTACTTTAAATGTTCCATTTTGATCTAATGTTTGAAATAAAATGTTAAACTCTGCGGGCTGATAGTTTGGTTTTAATAATGGTAAAAGTTGTTTATTATTTACTTTAAGGTCGTAATATCCCATTTTCATTGTGGTTGGATTATAATGTGTTGCTTCCAACATTGTTGAAAGAGTTGTTTTTAAGATCTCTAAGTTACTCTTTTCACCTTCTTTAGGAGGCTTGTTTAAATTTTGTATTGTAAGTCCATTGCTTGCTTTGATTGTTTTTGTAGGATTGTCTGGATCAGGTACTTCTACATCAGATCCTCCCAGTGTATTTTTTAGGTTTTCTAGGACTGCAACATGCTGTTGATTTAACGGGTTCAACTTTTGTTTGGTGTTTATTAATCCGTTGATTAAGTTTAATGCTTGTGTTGCGGTATTTTCCCAAGCTTGTTGTTTTGGCGAGAATGCTTGAAAAATCAAACCTGATGAGCTAACACCTGCTGCTTGCATAGAAGGAAATAATCGATTACTGGCTGGAAGTACTGACTGCATTGGAAATTGTGGAAGCATTGGTGAAAAATATTGTGGTTGCGTCGAAACTTGCTGTTGTTGATATTGAATCATCGAAGGCGGGTTACTGCCAAAACTCTGCTTAGCCTCTTTTTTATCATTTCTTTTATTTGCATTTAAATGCTGCCGATCAAAGCTTTGTATTGCACCCATTAACATTACCTTATTTCTCCCTTAATTTTCTATTTTGGACTTCTTCTCTTTTATTTAGTTTTGCTGAAAGTAATTATGTTTTTATAAAAATTTAAAGTCCTAGAACCTAAAAAGTTAATGTTAAATAGTGAACAAATTAACAAAACTTAACAGGTTGCGAACTAGCCACGAATAACAGACAATAGGAGTATAGAAACATTATCAATTTTTCCTAAAATTTATTTGATCAATATTAGGAAAAGAAATATGCAAGAGGCGGAAACTAACATAAATAAAATAGTTGAAAAATATAACTATTCACACATAGAACTTTTGTCGATTTTAGAGGAAGTTGTAGATGCAAATGGCTACCTAACAGAGGAAATGGTAAAAGATCTTGCAAAACAATTATCAATAAGTGCCAATGAAATTTATGCAGTTGCTACGTTCTATTCATTTATTAATATTAAGCCAACAGGAAAATATGTTATTAGAGTTTGCAAAACTATAAGCTGCCAGCTGGCTGGTAAAAATGAAATTATTAAAGCTATTGAAGATGAGCTAAATATCAAAATGGGGGCAACCACAAAAGATAAGCTATTTACTCTAAAAACAACAGATTGTATCGGCATGTGTGACAAAGGGCCTTCTATGCTAATTGATGATGAGGTTTATCATAGTTTAAATCCTGAAAAAGTAGTTTCTACAATTAGGGAATATAAAAGAATATGATTGGATAAGATGAAATGCAAAGAGAATTTATACTGTCAAATGATTATATATTTGGGGATGCTTTAAATAAGGTTTTAGCGGAGCAACCACAGGATTTGATAAACATAATGAAAAAATCAGGTCTTAGGGGGCGAGGTGGTGCCGGCTTCCCAACAGGGCTTAAACTGGAATTGGTTTCTAAAAATGATTTTGATAAAAAATATGTTGTTTGCAATGCCGATGAAGGTGAGCCGGGTTCTTTTAAAGACAGAGAACTTTTATTTAATCATACTGAAAAATTTATAGAAGGAATGATAGCATCCGGCTATGCTGTAGGGTCATCCAAGGGATTTATATATTTAAGAGCAGAATATAAATGGATGTTAAAAAAATTATTAAAAAAAATTGAGCAACTAAGGGAAAAAAGTTATTTAGGTAAAAGTATTCTGAATAAAAATTTTGATTTTGATATAGAAATCAGGTGTAATGCAGGGGCATATATCTGCGGAGAAGAAAGCTCTTTAATTGAATCTATGGAAGGTAAAAGAGGAGAGCCGAGAAATAGACCTCCTTTTCCTGTTGAGCATGGCTATGTTGATTCTCCAACACTAGTTGATAATGTAGAAACCTTTGCTAATCTTCCATATATTGTTAAATACGGCGATGAAGAATTTAAAAAATACGGTACGGAAAAATCACCGGGGACTAAATTGTTTAGTATTTCCGGTGATTGTCTAAAGCCGGGCATTTATGAATTTGAGCTAGGGTGTACTTTGTTTGATTTGTTGGAGGCATGTGATGCTACGGATGTTAAAGCAGTTCAAGTGGGAGGTGCTGCAGGTATTACTGTTGCGCCAAAAGATTTTAATACCTCTATTTGCTATTCGGAATTACCGCCGGAGGGATCGATTATTATATTTAATAACTCGCGCAATATGTTTGAGGTCCTTAAAAACTTTACTGATTTCTTTAAAGAAGAAAGCTGCGGGCTTTGCACTCCTTGTAGAGAAGGGGTTCCAAAAATTGCTGATGCCGTAGATAAGTTTATTAGAAAAGAAAACGTTCCAGATAGTCATATAGAAGTTCTAATGGAGTTGGCAGATGTTATGAAGGTTGCCTCAAAGTGTGGTTTAGGTCAGACTGCATCTAATCCTTTTGTTTATATTTATAAAAATTTTGGTGATAGTCATCACCTTTCTTAAGCCATCACTCTAAGCTTTTGATATAAATTAAGTTTACATGTAAGCGTCAGTACTAAATGTGCCACTATCAAAAATATTAAAAAAGACATTTAAAACATAAAAAATCACTTAAGTCGGGGGATTTTAGATGAATGATAAACACAAAGCAATATTAAAAGTAAGCATTAACGGAAAAGAATATGAAGCAAATGAAAATGAAACAATACTAAAGGTAGCCAAAAGAAATAATATATATATTCCAACTTTGTGTTATCATTCTGATCTTTTTTTATCAGGAGTTTGCAGACTTTGTGTGGTTGAGGTTGGAGCTTGTAGGGCATTGCAAGCTTCTTGTAGTACTCCTGTGCTCAACGGTATGACTATTCAAACAGAATCAGAAATAGTTAATAAATCAAGAAAAATGCTGCTTGAGCTTATATTGGCAAATCACTATACAGGAAACAATAAGTGTAATAAAGATCAAAGTTGCGAACTGCAAGAATTATTTATCAAGTATGGCGTAACAAAAAGCAGGTTTGGCAGGCCAAAAGAAAAAAGGTACAAAATATTAGATAATACAGCGGTAATTAGAGATAATGACAAATGTATAAAATGTCGCAGGTGTGTAGATGTTTGCGAATGTATGCAATGTGTTGAGGCTATTAAACCTATGTATAGAAGCAATGAATTGTCTATAGGTTCTGTATTTGATGCTGACCTGGATAAGACTGGTTGCGTTTTGTGCGCTCAGTGTGTTAATTATTGCCCAACTGGCGCATTAGTTGAAAAAGAATCTATTAAAGATGTTTACAATGCTCTAAATGATCCGACTAAACATGTGGTAGTGCAAACCGCACCATCTATGCGTGCTACACTAGCAGAAGAGTTTAACCTTCCTGCGGGAAGAAGTTCTACTAAGAAAATGACAACTGCTCTTAGGCAAATGGGTTTTGATGCTGTCTTTGATACTAATTTTTCTGCTGATTTAACTATAATCGAAGAATCTGCTGAGCTTTTAAGCAGAATGAAAAAAAAGTTTTTGAATAAAGAAAACAGTTCTTTACCTTTGTTTACATCCTGTTCGCCCGGGTGGATTAATTATATTGAATATTTTTATCCTGAATTACTTTCTAATGTGTCTACTTGTAAGTCACCGCAGCAAATGTTTGGAGCTATAGCCAAAACTTATTATGCTAAAAAAAGTAATATTCATCCTAAAGATATAACTTGTGTTGCGGTTATGCCATGTACTGCAAAAAAATTTGAAGCTGATAGGCCGGAAATGCAAGACAGCGGCTATAAAGATGTTGATTATGTCTTAACTATCAGAGAGTTTGCCAAGATGATACGGCAATCCGGTATAAATTTATTTGAATTACCGGATAGTGATTATGATGCGCCTATGGGTATCTCAACCGGGGCTGGTTTAATATTTGGAGTCACCGGTGGAGTTATGGAAGCTGCTATACGAACAGCGTATGAGGTTATTACACAAAGAGAAGTACCTTTTAAAAATCTTGATATTTATCCTGTACGAGGAATGGAAGGAATAAGAGAGGCTTCTTTAATTATAAGAGAGCCTATAGATGAATGGAAATTTCTTGATGGCTTTGAATTGAAAGTAGCTGTTGCACATGAGTTAAGAAATGCAAAAAAAATGCTTGATAGTATTAAAGCAAATGAGTCTGATTATCATTTTGTAGAAGTTATGGCATGTCCGGGCGGATGCCTTGGTGGTGGTGGGCAGCCCAAGCCTACTAACATGGAAATTCGTAAAAAACGTGCACGAGTTATTTATGATGAGGACAGGGCTTTACCTTATAGGAAATCTCATGAAAATTCCGCTATTATAGAGCTTTATAAGGATTTTATCGGCGAGCCGTTAGGGGAGAAGGCGCATAAGCTTTTGCATACTTATTATACAGCCAGGGCCGACTAACCGGCTATATTAATAAAAAGCCTATTGCACAATATTTAGATGAATTTTGATAATGTATAATACCGTAAGAAAAAAGACAACGATAACTACCCCTCTTTATCTACTTAGAGAGTGTATCATTGTCTTTTATTTTAAATATTAATATATAACCCACTAATAGTGAGGCTTTTTCTTGTTTAATTCTTCTTTTTTGCTACTATTTATGTCTATTATATTATTATTTATTTTATTATTTTCATCTCTTAAAGTATTATTATCACCTGCTGAAGCAGCATCAGCCACCTTTACAATAACAGGCATTTCTTTGTAAGTCTTTAAATTTGCAAGCTTAGGGCTAGAGCTGATTTTTACCAGCCTATATTTACCAAGCTTAAAAT
>JANQFW010000116.1 GCA_028277625.1 Candidatus Gastranaerophilales bacterium
TTACCTCTTGCTCAAATGTAGTATCTGTAACTTCTATTGCATTTGACATTGAGAATATCTCCTTATAAAAATATTGTTTTTTATACTAAAATTAACATAGATGATTCTATCATAAAATTTATAGGATAACTAATAAACATGAAAAATCTTAAGATTATTGATCAATATATTTTTAAGCAACTTTTCGAAGTATTCATTATCGGCATTGTTATGTTTACCACAATTATGTTTGCTTCTGACAGTTTTTTATACCTTGTAAAACAGGTTACATCGCACGGTATACCTTTTAAAGTAGCCATGCTGGCAATTATTTTAAAAATACCTTCGCTTATAGTTTTAACTATACCTATGGGGGTGTTGCTTGCTACGATAGTTACCTTTAACAGGCTATCACTAAATTCTGAGTTAACGTGTGTTAGGGCATGTGGGATTAGTCTGGCGAGAGCATCTTTGCCGGTATTGGTATTTGGTATAATTGCAGGGTGTTCAAGTTTTTTTATTAATGAATTTATTGTACCTGCTGCTAATAAGCAAGCAAAGCTCTTAACTGTATGGGCATTGGGGCAAAAAAATATACCAGAGGGCAAGCATAATTTTTCGATTAAGGAGCTTAATAAAAATAATAACCTTAAGAGACTATTTTATATTGACCAGTGTAAGAAGAAGCTATTAGAAGGCATAACAGTGTTAGACCTATCAAAACCAAATACTATCCAAGTGATTCAATCTAAGTATGGAAATACGTCACCGGAAAGCTGGTCCTTTCAGAATGGTGCGATTTATACAATTTCTGATAAGAAGAATTTATTAAACACTACAGTATTTGATAACCTTGAATTATTTAGCAATATAGACTTATCAAGAGTTAAAAAGGTTGGGGCTCAGGATTTTAACTTTTTTGAGCTGACTAATTTTATAAACAAGCAAAAGGAAAAGGGGAGGGAGTACCGAAAAAAGCTCGATGTTTTGCTGTATGAAAAAATTGCGTTGCCATTTACTGCAATTTTAATAGCCCTTATTGGTGTACCACTGGCTATTACCCCTCCTCGTGCAAGATTTAACAGAGGAATACTATTTAGTATTTTATTAATTTTCTGTTATTATTTAATTAGAGCATTCTCTATTTCATTAGGCGAAACTCAAGTGTTGGCCCCGATATTTGCAGCGTGGTTACCAAATATGGTTATTTTCTCATTAGGGCTTTTATTATTCTATAGAAAAAATTGTAAAATATAATATGATGACAATAACAAATAGTGACGAAGACAAAATATTAAAAACAGTAGGCTTAGAGCTTATGTTTGCTACCCCTGAAAAACAGGAATATGAGCATGGAATGACTGCGGTCGAGATTGCTCGCAGGTGTAAATTTAATCTTAATATAGTCAAAAAAAAGTTAAGGATTCTTAATGAAAAGGGCATTATTAGGTCTAAAGGAGTTAGCCCTAAGTTTTGGAAGTTTGATGATTACCGGTTTCAACGAATGGCCGAAGATGATCCTATTTATCTGCTATTATGCAGTTTTGATGATGTGGACTTTGATAAGTACTTTGACTACTAAAAGCGAGCCCAAAACAAAAAAATAGCCCCCTTGCTAGGAAGTTGAGGACGGATCAAAAACTTTAAAAGAGGGCAGGCACTATAAGTACCGCCCTCTTAGCCTTAAAGGAGCCAAAAAAAATTATTCAATTTTATGTTAAATCAAAACAATAAAAATTTAGGCAATGAAGCTTTTGCAGTGCAAAAGGGGAAAAAATAGGCACACTTATCCTGGGTGATAGTCATCACCTTTTTTAGGTCATCGCTGAAAGCTTTGATACAGCTTAAGTCTAACTGAAGCAACAGTGATTGATAGACAACAATCATTGCCCCCAGGGGGATAAAGTGCTGTTTTGAGCTTGAGATTAAATTTTGCGTGGCTTGCGCATCCTTTAATCTCAAGTAAGATAATAAGTTTGTATTTTTTAACACTTGATTTAATATTGTATTATTAGCATCAAATATGTTTAACACTTGTTTTTTATTTATATTAATAACTTTCACTGATGTCGCATCAGCTTTATTATTTTTATTTGATATTATTTTCTTTTTTAATTCTTTTAAAAGTAAAAATATAGGGTTAAAGTAAGTATCAATACGCTCAGAAGCGTAAAAAGAAAGCTTTTTCCTATTATTTGCAGACTGTGAAGCAATATTTGGACATAGAAATATTATTATATTCCACAAAACACATAATATAGTTGTAATATATTGATTTATTTGCATTTGATGAAAAACCTATATTTATTTACAATTTATCTATTTAATATATATTATAACATTTTTTAAAAAATTTTAGGGATCATTATTAAGAAACATTAAGGATAATATTCTATAAACATGGCTACTTAAATACAACAGTTTAATATTGATCTTATTTTAATGTTATATCTTTTGAATATTAGCGCCTTTTAAAAAAAATAATTATAGATTTATCTCGGCAATTATTCAAAAAAATTTGTTTTTATAACAGTGGGGATAATAAAAGATACGAAAAGGGTAAGAAAAAAGCTAATTATAACAAAGGTTTACAGACAAACAAAATGCTTATACTAACTCTAAAATATTTTTTAGATTATTTGATCGGGTTAAAACTAATAAAATAAACTAGTCTCTGAAAAGAGTAATCTGAAATTCAACTGATGAGCAGTATAAATAGGGAAGTAAGATATTTTAGTGTGAAAAAACACACGACATTTAAAAATAAAATAGGAATAGGAATTTGGACGAGTAAGTTTAGGAAGCTTTCATTCATTAAAAAAAGAATTGCGAAAAATACCTCATATACCTTAATATACCTCATAGCTTATACACCGGGTGGCAATGTCACCTGTTTTTATTTTGTTCGCAGTATTTTCGTTTTAAAACACTTCAGTGTTTTTTGCCGGATTTTTGAACCTGGTAATATTATTTTGAAACAATAGTTCTACAGTTCCAACAGGTCCGTTTCTTTGCTTAGCAATAATAATCTCGGCTTTACCTTTATTATTTTCAGCAGACTCAGGATTGTAATACTCATCTCTGTATATAAACATTACAATATCGGCGTCTTGCTCAATACTTCCACTTTCTCTTAAGTCACTAAGCATTGGACGCTTATTTGTTCTTGATTCAACCGCACGAGATAACTGAGACAAGGCAATAACAGGAACTTTTAATTCTCTGGCTAGTCCTTTAAGACCACGAGAAATTTTAGAAATCTCTTGTACTCTGTCATTAGAGCCGGTACCTTCCATCAACTGCAAATAGTCAATGATTATCATACCCATATCTTTTTGCTCCATACAAAGCCTTCTACACTTAGCCCTAAGGTCCATAACCGTAGCACCAGGCGAATCATCAATGAAAATTGGCGAATCTGCCAATTTTCCCATTGCTCCGGCAAGCTTATTCCAGTCATCTGTTTGCATATGACCGGTTCTTAGCCTGTTACTGTCAATCTCTGCTTCGGAACATAGCATCCTTTGTACAAGCTGTTCCTTTGACATCTCTAAACTAAATATTGCAACAGGCTTCTTTTGGTTAATACCTACGGCCTGTGCAATATTCAAACAAAAAGCTGTTTTACCCATAGAGGGTCTTGCTGCAAGGATAATCAAATCAGATGGCTGAAACCCAGCCGTATAGTTATCTAAATCATAAAAACCACTTGATACGCCAGTTAAGTCATCACGGTTATTGTATCGTTTTTCGATCATATCGTAACTTTCAACTACGATATCTTTAACGTGTACAAGATCTTCCGCCACTTTTCTTTGAGCAATTGCAAATATAGACTGCTCTGCCGCATCCAAAACTCTGGATGTATCTGTTTCTTGATATGCCATAGACACAATATTAGAGCCGGCTGCTATTAAGTCTCTTAATATAGACTTATCAGCTATCAAATTAGCATAATAATCTGAGTTTGCAGTTGTTACAACGGACAACGCAAGGTCGTTTATATAAGATCTTCCGCCGACGTTCTCTAGTTTGCCGCTGTCTCTTAATGATTCTGATACAGTAACAACATCAATAGGCTCATTATTACTAAAAAGCTCTAATATAGTAGAATAAATTAATTTATGCGCCTGTTTGTAAAAATAATCAGGTTTTAATACTTCAACCAAACTGGTTATACAAACGGGATTAACCAACAAAGCCCCCAAAACAGCTTGTTCTGACTCAAGACTCTGCGGTGGTAATTTTTCTATTTGAGATACATTGTTCTCTACCACTTATCGTTACTCCCTTATATAATTATACTACTCATCAATTAAGTTTCAGATTACTCTTTTCTAAGTATAGACTACGTTATTAGATTTAACTAGATTAAATAATCTAAAAAGTATTTTTGAGTGAGCATATAAACATATTATAGTGAGCAGACGAAGAGAAAAAATGATTTAAACAGCTTAAATCCAAATAATTATTGTCCTTTTAATTTAGATTGTATTTGAGCAAAAAAACTGTTTACAAAGTCCTGAGATAAATCATATTCACCGTTTGAAGGTGTTACTCTGATGTATGTTAACTTTTGATTTACAGGTAAGATTATTATAAAAACTTCTTTTTCTTCTGATAACCTGGCAACTATATGGCCCTTTTCAGAATTAAAAGATAATATGTTGGTATCTAAATCGCTTAATACAGCAATTGTATTTATATATACCTCCATATACGAAGCATCAAATGCCTTTAAGTGGTCAAGCAGGTTTTGACTGCTATGCCCGGGGAAATATGCACTTAGTAAACCATTGTTAGTGTTACCATTTAGCTCTATATTCTGAGCATTGCTCGACTGAAAAAAGTTAATAAAAAATAAAAATAAGATTAAGTATCTAATTATATTTTTTCTCATTAAGTTTCCATCCAACTAGGCCCGCAATTAACATCTACTAATAATGGTACTTCAAGCGGCTGATCTAATTCCATACATTTTTTCACAATACTAATCGTATCGTCTAACTCATTCTTCGGTACTTCCAAAACAAGTTCGTCGTGTACCTGAAGTATTAATTTAGCATTTAATTTTGACGAAATCAATTGCTTGTGAAGTTTTATCATTGCAATTTTTATTAAATCTGCTGCAGTACCCTGTAAAGGAGCGTTTATCGCTGCTCTTTCGGCAAATTCCCTTATTGATCGATTTCTACTGCTTAACTCGTCTTGTAGATATCTTTTTCTACCGTAAAGAGTTGTTACATAACCTTTTTCATGTGCGTCTGCTATTGTACCATCCATAAATTCTTTTATTTTTGGATAAGTTACAAAATATTTTTCTATTATCTCTTTAGCCTCTCTTGGAGGAATACCAAGTGATTCTGCTAGGCCATAGTTTGATTGTCCATATATAATACCAAAATTAACAGCTTTTGCCTTTCTTCTCATATCTTTTGTTACATCTTCCATAGGTACATCAAAGACAGATGCTGCGGTAGTAGTATGGATATCCTTATTGTTTTTATAAGCATCAATTAAAATAGGATCTTCAGAGTAATGAGCCAATAATCTTAGCTCAATTTGTGAATAGTCTACTGATAAAATAACTTCAGTATCTTTATTAGTAGGCACAAATGCCGCTCTGATGCGATTGCCCAATTCTGTTTTTATCGGTATATTTTGCAAATTAGGGTTACTGCTAGATAGCCTACCGGTTGCAGTTATTGTTTGGTTAAAGCTTGTATGAACCCTATCGGTTGCAGGATTTACCAAAGCTGGTAATGCATCAATATAAGTTGATTTTAATTTTGACAAGTGCCTATGCTCAAGCAATAAGTTAATTATTGGATGCTCATCTTTTAAAGACTCTAAAATCTTTGCACTAGTGCTATAACCTGTTTTTGTCTTTTTAGGCTTTTTAGATAAGTTTAATCTTTCAAATAAAACTTCGCCTACTTGCTTTGGAGAATTTACATTAAAAGGTAATCCTGAATAGGCAAATATTTCAGCCTCTAATTTTTGTATATTAGCTTCTAATTCTTCAGATAAACTTTTTAAATAATCTAAATCAAGGCAAACGCCTGTTCTTTCCATTTGTGCAAGCACAGGAACCAATGGTATTTCTATATCCATTAATATCTTTTTTTCAGATTCGTCCAAACGCTCAGCATAAAATTTAGCTAGCTCTAGTGTAGACTTAGCATCAGCCGCTGCATACCTAGCTGCATCTTTTATGTTTACTTTATCCATGGTTATTTGAGATTTGCCAGTGCCTATTAAATCTTCTATTGGTTGCATTTCATACTTAAGGTGATAGCTTGCCTGCTGCTTTAATCCATGCTTAGAGGCTGGATTCTTTACATAACTTGCCAGCATTGTATCGTATAAATGATTAGAGATATTAATATTATATTTTTTAAGAAAATTAAGTTCAAATTTTATATTTTGTATAACTTTTAGTATACTTTCATCTTCTAAAGCAGGTTTTAGCTTAGCTAAAGCATAATCAAAATCCGGCTGAGCACCTTCACTATGAGCAACAGGTACATAAAAACTCTCTGTTTTATTATCCTGTAACTCATCTATATATACCTGATTAGCTTTATTTTGTATTTGATTGTTCCATGCAAAAGACATACCGACCAGATCATTATTAAAAGTATCAAGTCCTGTTGTTTCTATATCAAAAGAAAAAATATTTTGAGCTGAAAGCTTGGATATAAAATCATCAAAAGCATCATTAGAATCTATAATACTAAAATCAAAATCTATTTGAGGAATCTCTTCTTGGGACTGTTCTTGTTTTTGATCAAATAGTCCCAGTTGATTATCAGTTTTTTGTACTCTTATAGCAGATTTTTGCTTGGTCATCGAAAGCAATTCTTCTGAAATAGCAGGCTTTACACCCTCATTAAACGGCATTAACATATCTGGTAATTGCTTTAAAAAACTTTTAAACTCTACTTTTCTTAAATAATCTGTTAATTTTTCCACATCTGGCATTGTTAAATGAGTATGTTCAAAGTCAAACTCTATTGGTACATCTCTTTTGATCGTCGCTAAAAACTTACTTGTTTCTGCAATTTCCTTGCCTTCTTCTATTTTTTTTCTGATGGCGTTTCCGCTAATTTCATCAGTATGAGATAAAATATTTTCCATAGTACCAAACTGAGTAAGAAGCTTTACAGCAGTTTTTTCTCCTACGCCTCTTATGCCTGGGATATTATCAGAAGTGTCACCTCTTAAGCCTTTATAGTCAATGATTTGCTCCGGCCATACGCCCATTTTTTCGTGGACTTTTTCTTTGTCATATTCAATCAATTCACCTTTTGAAGGAATTAGTACAGTTACATTTTCTTCGTCTAATAGCTGAAAAGAATCTTGATCGCCTGTTAAGATAAAAGTTTTATGGCCTAGTTCGCTTGCTTTTTTAGATATAGTTCCAATTATATCATCTGCTTCGTAGCCAGGCATTTTGTAAATAGGTATGCCAAAAGTCTCAACACCTTCTATTAAAACAGATAACTGCTCTTTGAGAGAATCTGGCATTGCTTGTCTGTTGGCTTTGTATTCAGGATAGGCTTCTAGCCTAAATGTTTCTCTGCCTACATCAAAAGATACTGCTATTGCATCGGGACTGACTTTTTTTAACAGGTCAAATAATGATTTAAAAAATCCATATATAGCCCAGGTCGGTAATCCTGCGGAAGTTTTCATTCCTGTTCTTTCCAATGCAAAGAATGACCTGTATGCCAATGCGTGACCGTCTATTAGTATTAATGTCTTAGAACCCATGCAATAACTCCTCTCAAGTTTAATTTATTTTTTTCATTTTTTATTTTATTCTACTCTTCAGCTAACTTTTAACTAATCTTTTCAGAGATTAACGTGTTTTATTAGTTTTAAAATGATGGAATAACCTGAATAGTATTTTAGAGTTAGTATAACAAAAAAAGGGCATAATCGAGAAAATTAAAGAAAAATTAAAAAATGAAACATAGCCCAACATTTATACTACAATAATATAAAGATGTTAATCTTATTGAAAATTAAATTTACTTACTATTATAAATTTTTTATAAACTATCAAAAGGAGAAAAAAATGTCTGATGATATTAGACCAATAGGCAAAGAAAATCATTTTTTATATAATGTTCCTAAAGTAGATGGCGCTAAAGTGAGAGATGATAAATTAAACTGTCCTCATTGTTTAACAGTAAATGGCAAAATCGTTCCAGATCATGTTAGCCAGTCATACAGTCAGAATACTAAGCAAATTTACGAAGGAGAAGCTAAAACTCCTCCATTTGGATTTGCTAAATGTGAAAACTGCAACAACTACACTATGTGGCAAAGAACAAAAGAAGGAGCTGCATCTGCAGTAAATCAAAATGAAATAGCAAAAAATATCCCGCAAGAAATACAAAAAACGTTCAATGAAGCCATAAACTTAAGAGACAAACAACCTGATAAAGCTGCAGAGCTGCTTTTATATTCAATTAAATCGCTTAATGTACATTTATGTGGTCATGAAAAATGTAATTTTGATCAAATGATCACAACTTTTGAGCATGCAATACCTACACATGAACATGCCAGGCTTCTTTATCCTATTAAAGATATCTTAAACAATATAATCTTTCATCAAAACTCATCTGGTGATAAACAGAAGCTACTTAATGACTTAATTAGCCTCTATAATTTTATTGCCTTAACTAACAACCCTAAAGGCAAGCCAAAGAAAAAAATAGATATATAAACATTAGAAAATATTGGCAAAAAACAATAGGAAGTCTTGATCGAGGCTTCCTACTTTAGTTATATTTAGATTTTTGGTTATTGGTTACTTATCGTTAAGAGCAGCAACTCCAGGTAATTCTTTACCTTCAATAAATTCTAA
Organism: Candidatus Gastranaerophilales bacterium; assembly: GCA_028277625.1. Taxonomy (GTDB): domain Bacteria; phylum Cyanobacteriota; class Vampirovibrionia; order Gastranaerophilales; family JANQFW01; genus JANQFW01. Next base: position 8,861 of record JANQFW010000116.1, read on the forward strand.
GCTGGCACCGCCACCAGTACTAATATGAGAATAAGAATCCGCAGGAATTTTAAACTTTTCAACAGCTGCAACAGTATCACCACCACCTAGAATGCTTATTGCACCACCTTTTGTAGCATCAGCAACGTTTTGAGCAATAGATTTTGTTCCTTCAGCAAATTTATCAATCTCAAATACACCAACAGGACCATTCCAAAGGATTGTTTTAGCTCCAAGAACAATTTCTCTAATTTTTTCTCTTGAATCAGGGCCGATATCTAAACCTTCCCAATCAGCTGGAATCTCTTTAGCTGATACAAATTTTACATTTGCGTCATTACTAAAGTCATCTGCCACTAAAACATCTGTTGAAATTATCAGGCCAACATTCTTTTCTTTTGCTAATGCAGTCAAGTTTCTGGCAACTTCTAGCTTGTCATCTTCAACAATGGACTTACCAATTTCTTCGCCTCTTGACTTTAAGAAAGTATAGGTCATTCCACCACCTAGAATGATTGTATCCACTTTATTAATTAAGCTTTCAATTACAGCAATTTTACTGCTGACCTTGCTACCTCCAACAATTGCTACAAAAGGCCTTTCAGGATTTTCTAGAAGCTGGCCAAGCATTTTAAGTTCTTTTTCCATTAATAAACCTGAAACTGCTGGTGACAAATATTTTGTTACGCCTTCAGTTGAAGCATGAGCTCTATGAGCTGCGCCAAACGCATCATTTACATAGAAATCTGCTAAGTCTGCTAACTTTTTAGCAAATTCAGGATTATTTTTTTCTTCTTCTGCATAAAACCTAATGTTTTCTAAAAGTGCAACATCGCCGTCTTTTAGGATATCTAGCTTAGACTTTACTTCGTTACCAATACTGTCATCTAGCTTTAAAACATCTGCTTTAATTAATTCAGAGAGTCTTTTAGCTACTGGGTTTAGCCTTAAGGTATCTTTTACCTGACCTTTTGGTCTGCCCATATGGGAAACTAAAATTACTTTTGCGCCTTGATCTCTTAAATAGTTAATCGTGGGTAAAGCTGCCCTGATGCGGGTGTCATCAGTAACATTTTGGTTATCATCCAAAGGTACATTAAAGTCAACTCTTACCAGAGCTTTTTTGCCTTTGATATTTTCAAGATCTTTTACAGTTTTTTTCATAATTTAAACCCTTTTACCATAATACATTATTTATACTGCTCATCAATTAAATTTCAGCTTATTCTTTTCAGAGGTTAGTTTATTTTACTAGTTTTAACACGGTTAAATAATCTGAAAAATATTTTAAAGTTAGCATATTTATCCCAAAACTCAATTAAATATAGTATACGTTGATTTTATTAAATAAAAAAATAAATTCAAGCCGTATATAATATTTTATTTATTCTTTTGTTACTTTTTCTTTTCCTTTAGTATCGATTTCTTTTAAAAGTAAAGCAGAAAACTCATCTACTGGCATACTGCCCGCATTACCTACACCTCTAGCCCTTATTGTTACCGTATTATTTTCAACTTCTTTATCGCCAATAACAAGCATATAAGGTTCTTTTCTTAATTGAGCCTCTCTGATCTTATAATTCATGCTTTCGCTTCTGTCATCAAGGTTAACTCTTAGTCCCATATCTTTGAGCTTTTCATACACACCCTCGGAATAATCTAAATGCCTATCAGTAATAGGAATAATAGTTACCTGCTCAGGAGCTAACCACACAGGGAATGCACCAGCATAATGCTCGATAAGAATTCCTATAAATCTTTCCATAGTGCCAAAGATAACTCTATGGATCATTACAGGGGTTTGAAGGCTGCCGTCCTTTTCAGTGTATTTAAGGTCAAATCTCACAGGCAAATTAAAATCTAACTGAATTGTGGCACCCTGCCAGGTTCTACCGATTGCATCTTTTAATTTAAAGTCAATCTTAGGACCGTAAAAAGCACCATCACCTTCGTTGAGTACATAGTCAATACCTTTAGACTCAAGAGCTTCTTTTAAGCCTGCTTCTGCTTTGTCCCATACTTCTAATTGTCCAACATATTTATGCTCAGGTCTTGTAGATAGTTCTACAGTGTATGTCATATCAAACATTTTAAGAGTTGCATCTACAAAGTCTATAATATTATTAATTTCTTCTACAAATTGATCCTGTGTACAGAAGATATGAGCATCGTCTTGGGTAAAGCCACGAACTCTTGTCATTCCATGTAAAGTTCCAGACCTTTCATATCTATAAACAGTACCTAGTTCGGCCATTCTTATTGGCAAATTTCTATAGCTATGGCGTTTAGCCTGGTACATTAATATATGGAATGGGCAATTCATTGGCTTAAGCACATAATCTTGCTCATCAATCTGCATATAGAACATATTTTCTTTAAAGTGCTCATTATGCCCAGATATATCCCATAGCTTTGACTTTGCCATATGAGGAGAGTAAACAATGTCATAGCCTCTTTTTCTATGCTCGACTCTCCAATGATCTTCTATCATTTGCCTTACAACGCTTAAATTTGGATGCCATAAGATAAGCCCAGAGCCAACTTCATCTTTTATACTAAATAAATCAAGCTGTGTTCCCAGCTTTCTATGGTCTCTTTTTTCTGCTTCTTCGAGTTGTTTTAAATAATCCTGTAGTTCTTCTTTTGTCCAAAAAGCAGTACCATATACTCTTTGAAGCATTTTATTATTTTCATCACCTCTCCAGTATGCACCGGCAACGCTTAACAACTTAAATGCTTTTACGAATTTAGTAGTAGGTGTATGTGGCCCACGACAAAAATCATTCCATACAGTTTCACCATTGTTATTTTTATTTATATATAATGTAGGATTTTGCTCTGCGTATTCTGTTAAAAGCTCTGCTTTGTAGATTTCTCCTTTTTTATTGAAATCTGCTATTTGCTTTTGAACATTGCTAACTTCTATTTTTTCTAGTGTTTGACCTTCTTTGATAATCTTTTTCATTTCTTTTTCAATAGATTCAAGGTCATCAATACTTAAAGAATGACTTGGGATATCAAAGTCGTAATAAAAACCATTTTCTACGCAAGGACCTATAGCAATTTTTGCATCAGGATAAAGATTCTGTACAGCCTGTGCAAGAATATGGGCTGTTGTATGTCTTAAGACTTCCAATGATTCGGGTGATTTTGACGTTAAAATTTCTACTTTATCGCTATCATTCAACTTAGTGCTTAAATCACATACATTTCCGTTTACTTTTGCAGCAACTGCATTTCTTTTTAAGCCTTCGCTAATGCTTAGCGCCAAGTCAGTCACATTAGCATTTTGCGGTATTTCTTTACGACTTCCGTCAGGAAGTTCAACACTAATATTTTTAATTGCATTGTCAGACATTGTCAAATTCCTCGAAATATTATAAATTATTAACTGGTATTAAGTCATAAACTACTGTTATAGTCATTACTTTTCTTATATCACCATAATACTTATATCATTTACATTATTTTATATCAAAATTTTGTTTTTTTATATTGCTCATTAATTAAATTTAATCTTTTTCTTTTCAGATACTGTTTCAATATTTATTTGATGCTGGTATAATTTATTATGTTTAATCTTATGAGATAGGGGATGAGAGATGGTATCACTCGGAGTAAACATAGATCACGTTGCAACAGTAAGACAAGCAAGAAGAGGTGTAGAACCAGATCCAGTAATAGCAGCTGCAATAGCAGAGTTAGCTGGAGCTAGTGGTATAACCGCTCATTTAAGAGAAGACAGAAGACACATTAATGACGAAGACATAAAGCGTTTAAAGAAAACTGTACAAACAAGATTAAATCTTGAAATGGCTGCTACAGAAGAAATGAAAAATATTGCGATCAAAACAATGCCTTACGCAGTAACACTTGTACCTGAAAAAAGAGAAGAGATCACTACAGAAGGTGGACTAAACGTTATTAAACAAAAAGATTATTTAAAAAAATACACAAAAGAGCTACAAAGCCAGGGTATAATAGTAAGTATTTTTGTTGATCCTGAGTTTGAACAAGTAAAAGCAGCCAGCGAAACAGATGCTGAATATATTGAACTACACACAGGGCAATATGCAGAAGCATTTAACACAGCTGAAGAAAACGTAGCTTTTAAAAATCTTGAGCAGGCAACAGCATACGCTGTAGAACTTAATTTAAGAGTAAATGCAGGTCATGGGCTAAATTATAATAACGTAAAAAAAATATTAAGCATTAAGAATATTGAAGAACTTAACATAGGTCACAGTATAATATCAAAAGCAGTACTAGTGGGACTTGACACAGCAGTCAGAGATATGAAGAATATATTAGACACTTTTTCTAAGTAAAAATTTTTATTTATTTAGCTAAAGTTTTTAAACCTGCGCAAGATAATATAACTATATTAACTTTTAAAAAACGTGCTCAAATATTTAAAGAATATTTTACTAATCTAAATATCAACTTTTTAAATAAACTGTTTTAATTCATATACAACGTAAACTTAAAGAAAAGATAGCCTAGGAGACTAAGATGGATAATATTAATCCTAATAAAAAAATAAAAAATATAAATTTTTCTGGGGCTAAAGATAAGGCTTCTTCTGAAGAAACTAACGAATGTCCAGCTGCAGGTAAAGAAATGGGCAGAGAAGCACTTGGTGGGCCTAATGCAATGCTTGGAAAGTCACAAATTCAAAAACCAAAATTTGACTCCAAAAACTTTGACCCAAAAGCAGTTGAGCGAATTAGAAAAGACCTGGAATACATAGAAGATGCTAAGACCCGTGAGGCAGTAGAAAAAGCAGATGCTCTAGGGCAAGATTTATATAAAAAGCTAGCTAAAGAAAAAACTCCAAATCCATACGGAGAAGCGACAGACTGGGAAATAGGTTACGTCGATGAATTTGCAGATAGTGCAGACGTAGCAGCAGAAGGCCAAGAGTAAAAACAAAAAATATTTAAATTTAAAAATCAAGTTTGCCGTGAATTTCGACAAACTTGATTTTTTTAGGGCAAAATTTGACAGTATGTTTTTTGGATATAAAATTAAAAGAAAAAACTAGGAGAATGTTATGTCAGAAATCAACTATCAACAAGCAAAAGAAAAACTAGTTCTTGCGCTAGATGTAAATACAATAGAGGAAGCCAAAGAGCTAGTTTATGATCTTAAAGATTATGTTGGCACATTTAAAATCGGCCTACAATTATTCACAAGCAAAGGCCCTGAAATAATAAAGCTCATCCATGGAGAAGGCGGAAAAATATTTTTTGACGGTAAATTTCACGACATTCCTAATACTGTGGCAAAGGCCAGTGCAAGCTTGATACAACATGACATAACATTCTTTAATATGCACATAACAGGTGGATCCAAAATGCTTACAGCAGCTGTAAAACAATCAAAAGAAACTGCTAAGCAATGCGGACTACCGGCACCAACTATTTTAGGTGTAACAATTTTAACAAGCATCGGCCAAAGAACTTTATCTGATGAACTTGGCATAAAAATAGACTTAGATGAATATGTAGGTAAATTGGCAAAATTAGCAAAAGATAGCGGACTCACAGGGGTTGTAGCAAGCGCTGCAGATGTTGAAAAAATAAGAAAAACCTGCGGAGAAGACTTTACTATCCTTTGCCCTGCAATAAGACCAAGCTGGGCAGTGGTAAATGATCAAATAAGAGTTGTTACCCCAACTGATGCTATTAACAAAGGTGTTGATTATCTTGTTGTTGGCAGACCAATAACAGAAGCTGAAAATAGAAAAGATGCAGCAAAGAAAATAGTTGAAGAAATTCAAATAGCAATGGACAACTACGAAAAAAATAAATAAATTATTATTAATAAAACTTGTTTTAGAAAAACCCCCTGCCTACGAGCAAGGGGTTTTTAACTTATTATTTAAATAAAAGCTTTTATTATAGAATTTTTATAATCAGGCTTTAATATGCCCACCTCGGTTATAATGCCGGTTATATAGTCAGCCGGGGTAACATCAAACCCAGGATTAAAGACATTTACACACTCAGGACAAACGAGCTTGCCATTTATATGAGTGACTTCCTCTTTATTTCTTTCTTCAATAGGAATCTCTTCACCGCTCTCAATAGAAGTATCTATAGTTGAAAGTGGTGCAGCAACGTAAAATGGAACACCAAAAGCCTTGGCTGCAATCGCCACAGTAAACGTTCCTATTTTATTAGCAGCATCTCCGTTAGCAGCAATTCTGTCAGCTCCGACAACCACAACGTCTATCATGTTTTTAGACATCATATAACCACACATTCCATCAGTAACCAATGTTACAGGTATATTTTCCTGAACACACTCCCAAACTGTTAGACGAGCGCCTTGCTGTCTTGGCCTGGTTTCATCAGCATAAACCTGAATAGTAGGGTCATTTGCAAAGGCCGAGCGTATAACTCCAAGAGCAGTACCATAGCCTGCGGTAGCCAAAGAGCCGGCATTGCAATGTGTTAAAATTCGTGCACTCTTTGGGATAACTGTAGCACCATTGTCTCCAATATTTTTATTTATTGAAATATCATCATTTAAAATTTTGATTGCATTTTCCTCTAAAGCCTTTACTGCTTCTTTAATAGTTTTATCTTTATAAGATTCAACTAACTTCATTTGAATATCCACTGCCCATTTTAAATTAACGGCGGTTGGACGGGTTGATTTAAGATATTCAGCTATTTTCACTAATTGAGAATAAAAATTATCCCAATTTTGCTCGCCAACTAAACTTATAGCCCCAAGCACTACACCAAATGCAGCTGAAACACCTATTGCAGGGGCTCCTCTCACTAGCATATTTTTTATAGCCATTCCCATTTTTTGGTATGTATCAATTTTTACAGTTGTATATTCATACGGCAATTGGGTTTGATCTATCAAATCAACATAACTACCGCACCATTCTATTGGCTTTATCTCACCTTTAACTTTCATTTTATCTTCCTTTTTGTTAACACCTACTGTAAGACCCTATAATTTACATACTGCTCATTAATTAAATTTTAGATTACTCTTTTCAGAGATAAGTTTAATTTATTAGTTTTAACATGATTGAATAATCTGAAAAGTATTTTAGAATTAGTATAAAATACAATACTTAAAATAATAGCTTTAGTCTATCAAAAAGTTAACATATTTATAAATTTTCTAAAAATATGACAATTCTTATTTTTTAGGTTGCTTTATTAACATGTAGATTAAATTTTTACATAAGGAAATTTTATATTTTAACAAAAATCATTTATACTAGTTTTAGAAAAATTATTTTTAGGCAAATAAATTGTATATCAGTTTTTAAGAAATATTCTAACGAGTAGAATTAAAAAAATACTGTATTTGAAGTAATTTTAAGACTGAAATACTCTAAAACATATTTATTACTTACATTTATTGATGATATAATAAAACAATCAGTTAGGTTGCTAAGGAATGAATAAGAATAAAAAATATCTTACACTCTTACTATATATCTTTTTAGCAGCAGGTATCACTTCATTGCCTGTAAATTCTGCTATTGTTAAACCTGCAAATAGTCAATATTCAAATAATTTGTTAGGAATAAACTTACAAAAATTAAACGAAGGCAATGTAAGGGTAAATATAATAACCGCAAAGCCTTATAAAATAAAACTTTTACCAATACAACGCAGACTGAATGAATATTTAATATTTTTACCGGAAACATTTCATTCAATTACATCCAAACCGGATTTTAGTAATTTTGAAAACATAAAAGACTTAGAAGTAAGCCTAGTACCCAACTTAGATTCTAACTTAAACAATGGCTACACTAAAATAACAATAAAAACTAACTCTCCTGAACAGCTTATTGATGTTATTAATACTACATCAAAGCCAACCAATATAATTGATAATGATCTGGAGAGATTTTTAACAAGAGAAAAAAAGAACAAACAAACTAAAAAGCTAGCACAAAGTAAAGTTAAACCAAAAAAAATAAAGAAACCAACAAAAAAGTATATAAAACCAGCTACACAAGCTAGTAAACCTATAGCAGCTAAACCAAAACATATAGATACAGCAAAAAAAAGTGACTTGCCTCCTAAGAAAACAGCTAAAATTGTCACTGAGCCTAAAAAAACTACCAAGGCAGAAGCTAACAATGAACCTAAACATGAAATACAAAAAGCAGAAAAAAAAGAAATTTTAGTAACATATACTAAAATCAATGAAAACAAAGTAGACTCTAATGAAAAAGGCTTCACTGTGGATAATTTATTAAAAGTTAACCACCTAAACATAAATTATGCAGCCATACAAAGCAATATAGTTAAGTATTTAAATTTTAAAACAATAAGTGAACACTTCAAGATGAAATATTTATTCCTAATCCTTACAATTTGGGCATTGCTCGTAATTATTAAATACATAATTAAACAACTTAAAAGAGACGCGGACAAAGAATTTGATAAAACAAAGCAAGCTAATAAAATTATAAATAAGTCTAAAAACATTTATAATAGACAAAATCATCAGCATCTAGAGAATAAAAAAGAACCAGGGCCTATTAAGAACAAAGACATTCAAATCGATGATTTTATAGATACTGTTTCTAGTACCAAGTCAGGATATTTTACTAGTCCAATATCCAATACTCAAGAGGATGAAGCTGAAAAAGAATTTAAAATATTAAATAAATTCAACAAAGATACACCGGAAATTTCTTTTAAATCTGTATCAGAAAAGCTTTTTGCTGACAGTTTTAATCATCAGCTTAGCTTAAACAAGCCTTCCGCAAGAAGGCCAACCGGATCAACCGTCAGTATGCGTAGACCAAACAAAGCAACAGTTACATTGCAAAAAAGACCAATCAATCCTTTAGACCAGTTAATAGTACTCGAAGGTGTTCAAATAGCTGAACAAAGAGGGCTTTATGTAGTTAGGTTAGAAGATAAAAAAGCTTTGGTAGGTACGATTGACGATAAAGTATTTGTATTAAAAATGTTTAAAGAATCAAACAATTCTGTTATAAGCATTAAAAAAACTGCAGGAAAGCCTTTAAATCAAGATGTTTTCTATGTCCAAGTAGGTGAGTGGAAAGGTGTTGTAACCTCTAATGCTCAAAAATTTGATTTAGAAATGTCTTTTTAAAAATATTTAAATTTCAAAAAAAATAATTAAAATAAAAGATATAAGAAAAAATATTTACATTGAAGTGTAAATATTTTTTTCAATTTAACAAAAAACTATAAAGATTTTATTAATGAACTCCGATTATTAACTTAAGTTAGGAGTATATAAATGGTAAAAAAATCTACTGGGCAAGAAAGTATTAATCAAATAGGGCTTTCCAAATTATTTAATATTAATGAAGAAAAAATTCCGACTGAGCACAAAAAGACGGAAAATTTTTGGAACTTTGCTTTAAAAAAGAAACAAATTGTAGGGGTTAACGGAAAAAAAACACGAATTAAAGAAAAAATTCAAAAAGCTAAAGCTGAAATAAGCCTTTATAAAGAATTTTTAGGGGATAGCTCAGTAAGAAAGCTTGATTTTAAAGCATAACTTCATAATTATATTTTTTTATTCAATGACATCAATGATTTTCACGATTTTTCTAAAAATCTATAGTTAACTATAGATTTTTTATATAAATTTTTATAGTTTGGTATTAATTTTTTCATAAAAAATTTCTATTTCTTCGTTAAATGGCGCAATTGCTTATGAATTATAACTTATTGAATAAAAGAGTAGCCGACTTCTGACTACTCTTTTAAAATTTAAAATAAAAAACTTTTTATACAGATAATGTCTGCATTTCTCTAAGTATTGCAACCTTGCCTGAGCGAACCATTTCTTTAATACCCATAGGCCTTAATAACTCAATTAAAGATTTAATCTTAATCTCATCGCCCATAACTTCTAAAGTGTAAGTCTTAGATGAAACATCAACGATATCAGCATCAAATATCTCAGCTATACGAAGAATTTCAGACCTATCATCAGGCTTCAAGGCCGCAATTTTAATAAGTATTAATTCTCTATCAATAGACTGACCGGCAGTTACATCTAAAACTTTAATAACATTTATAAGCCTATTCAGCTGCTTACTGATTTGCTCAATAACCTTTTCATCACCATTGGTTACAATTGTTAGCCTAGATATTTTATCTTCCTGAGTAGGTGCAACAGTAAGGCTTTCTATATTAAATCCACGTCCGCTAAATAATCCCGAAATCTTGGTTAAAACACCCGATTCATTTTGAACTAATACGGAAAGGGTATGTCTCATAATTATATTCCTCCGAAGTAATTAATCATCTTTTCCCAATAAAACATTATTAATTGGCTCACCGGCCAGAACCCAAGGGAACACGGCTTCGAATGAATCAACTATAAAGTCAACAAATACTGGCCCGTCTATTTCCATTGCTTTTTTAACAGCAGGTTCAATTTCTTCCTCTTTAGTTACCCTAATGCCTGTAGCGCCATAAGCTTCTGCTAATTTTACATAGTCTGGTCCGGTTATTTCAGTTTCAGAATAATTTTTATTAAATAATTTTTCTTGCCATTGTCTTACCATTCCCAAGTATCCATTATTCATAACAAATACTTTAACCGGCAGATTATATTGAACACATGTAGCTAGTTCCTGAATATTCATCTGAATACTACCATCACCAGCTATATTAATAACCAGCTTATCTGGATTTGCAACCTGGGCGCCAACAGCAGAAGGGAAACCAAATCCCATAGTTCCAAGGCCACCAGATGTTACTATTCTTCTTGGCTGTTCAAATTTATACATAAGGGCTGTCCACATTTGATGCTGACCAACCTCTGTTGTGATAATAGGATCTTTAGCTTTTGTCAGATTATAAACAGCTTCAATAGCTACCTGAGGAGCTATCTTATCAGACTCAGGAGCTACCTTTACAACAGCCTTTTTCCATTCAGATATTTGTGCAAGCCATTGCTGACGTTTATCTTGTTTTTCCGCTAAGTCTGTAGGGTTAATGGTTTTTAGCAAATCTTGAATAACTCTTTTTGCATCACCAACTATAGGGATATCTACTTTTACATTCTTACTTATTGAGCAAGGATCAATATCAACATGAATAACAGCTGCATCCTTGCAGAATTTAGCTAAATTGCCTGTTACTCTGTCACTAAATCTACATCCTATAGCAACTAACAAATCGCAATTGGCAACTGTCATATTCGACGGATATGTTCCGTGCATACCAACCAACCCAAGAGCAAGCTCATCACTGGCAGGGAAGGCGCCAATACCCATTAGCGTGTTAACAACAGGAATATTGAGTGTTTTAGCGAGGTCAAAAAAGTCTTTATAAGATTCAGAAGCAATAATGCCTCCACCTATCATAAATACAGGTTTTTCTGCTTTATATATAGCGTCCAACGCTTTGGAAATCTGTAAAGGATGACCAATGCAATTTGGATTATAGCCCGTAATATTAACTTTTTTCGGGTAATTGAATTCTGTTTTAGCAACTAATATATCTTTAGGCAAATCAATTACAACAGGTCCTGGTTTTCCGGTAGTTGCAATATGAAAGGCTTCTTTAATTATCCTTGGTAAATCTTCTACACTGTTTACAAGGTAATTATGCTTACAGCAAGAACTAGTAATTCCTACAACATCAGACTCCTGGAATGCATCATTTCCAATAAGATGAGATGCAACCTGACCTGTAAATACAATGATCGGGTAACCGTCATAATAAGCATTTGCAATACCTGTAACAGTATTACAAGCACCTGGGCCAGATGTAACTATAGCAACACCAGGCTTACCTGTTGTTCTTGCAAAACCCTCAGCCGCATGAACCGCTGCTTGCTCATGGCGAACAAGGAAATGCTTCATTTCGTCACATTTATACAATTCATCATAAATATTTAAAACAGCACCGCCTGGATAACCAAAGACTTGATTTACACCTTCTTTTAAAAGAGATTGAATCAATATTTGAGCACCGGTAAGTGTTTTGCTTTTTTTATCTTGCTTTTGTGATAATTTTTCCTTGATTTCAGTCATTCTTTTCTCCAAGTTTGCTTTTTATAACACCCAATACTTTTATTCTTTATATAAATAAATTTAATTTTAAAAGCCTCTTATCATTTTACTTATACTAGCGTCACTTAGTATAGAAACTCTAAAAAGATTGATCCTAAATTTAATTGATAAGTAGTATAAATACTAGCATAAAAGTAACTTGTTTCTCAATATTATAAAATCTTTTAGTATAAAAAGTTTATTAAATAAAATATAAAAATGCTTGTGGGATTATAAAGGGTAAAAGCCTTTATCTATCAAAAGAGCGATTGGCAGCTATAGGCAAAAAAATACGATAACTACAGACAAGCTTTTAATAAAAATTTAATTGAAAAATTATATAGAGTACTGCCCAACTGACTAACTACAAATACCACTTCGGGGAATATCAAAAATACGGAGTATTTGGTTATATATAGTTGTGCATATTCCACTCTCACTCATAAACCTGTAATTGTCGGCTTGGTGCCGACTTTTATTTTGTCAATTTAAGGCTTATAAAACATTAAGATCAATTAAATCATTGCCAATTTTAAAATTTTTAATAGCTAATTTTTTTATCCAACTAGGTAAAAAGCTTTTATCATAAGATATTTTATTATTTTCAACTTTTAAATCTATTAATTTTAGCAGTAAAAATACTATACTGCTACTTGCCCAAGCCTGAGGCGAACAAGCTTCTGGGTAGTCTTGAATAAAACTATCATCTTCTTTTCTCTGAAACCCCCCAAACAGCTCTGGCAAGCGATGATTTTCAAACATATTTGCTGCTTCAATAAGATTTTTAGTAACAACAGCCATATTGTCTTTACTCATTCCACTAGCTACAATTGCACTATCATGTATCCACACTGACCCATTGTGATAACTAATCTCATCATAAGCAGGATTTTTATTACTTAAAGTTCTAACACCCCAGCCAGTATACATATCAGGAGACATTAACCTCTGCTCAATTAAACCTTTATGCTTATCTTCAATAATATCCATAGCAAGGCAATGCCCAATATTAGAAGTTACATTGTTAACAGGTGTATTATTTTTATCAAGTGCCATAGTATAAAATTGCTCATTTTCTAGCCAAAAGTCATTATTAAAGCGTTCTTTTAAGCATTCAGCTTTGTTTTTTAATAATCTGGCATTTTCTATATTGCCAAACTCATCGTTTATTTGCGAAAACAAAGAAAAGGCCTTATAAGCATATCCCTGCACCTCTGCAAGAGCAATAGGATAATCAGGATTATCAATTAAATTATCTTCGTTTATAACATGCTTAATACTATCGCCTGCATCTTTCCAGCCTTGATTTTGTATTTTAACCTTAGAGTCAAACTCTGGGTTAAACCTTAAATACCCATTGCTAATATTATTATCTATCCACTGAGCAGCGCTTTGCGCTTGCGGCAAATATTTTCTTACAAACGCTTTATCGCCTGTCCAAAAATAATATTGAGCATACAATATTAACCATAAAGCAGTTGCATCAACTGTTCCATAGTAAGGAGCATGCGGTATATCAGTAGTATGAACAAGCTCCCCAACTCTTAGCTCATGCAAAATCTTTCCATGATCTTCTTCTCTTTGATTATAATACTCTTTTAAGCCTTTTTTCATAGCTTGCTTAGATGTTTGTGGAGCTTCCATACTCTTTATTAGGGCTAGTTCTTTTTCATACCTTTGCTCAAATGTTTTGCCTTGAAATAAAGCTAAAAGCTCAATAGTATCTCTCGCGATATCAGGTTTAAGAGGAAAAACCTGTAGGGCAGTTATCAAACTATCACGACCAAATAGTGCTGAGTACCTAGGCAAGCCTGCGCCAATATAGCTGTAAGTTCTATCCCCAACATTTAAGTAGTTTACAAGCATATTCAAGTCTTGCAGGGCTTTGTCAATTATTTCCTGAGAGTTTTCAATATCTGAAGATATATCAATTTTAGAAAAACTAATATCTTTTGATAGCTCAATAATATTAAGAGCTTCATCAAAAGAATTTACTGGATCTATAAGCTCAGCGCCATCTGCAAACGGCTTATTATTTACAACAGGCTGAATTTTAAAATCTAAACAAGTATTAGTATAAGGATTTATTGTTATTTCGTATAAAACGCAAGGCGTAATATTGCATACATTTTTTGGCAAAAGCAAATTATCAATATTTTTAGCCTGAATCTCAACACCATAAACATTGCCAGATTGGAATTCTGTATTTAATACAATATTTCCATCGTAGCTTACTATAGACTCTAGCACCTCAGAAACTGTTTTAAACTTTCCCCTTACTTCAAAAATATCTTTTATTTTGCCAGAAAATAAGATATTTAATTTAATGTCTTTATCTAAAGTATTTTCTATGCTTAATGTTTCAAATAAAGCAGTATTTATAATTCTTTTTCTTTTTATATGAACTTTATTATCAAAAGATAAATCATGTTCTGATAAGTAGCCTATATTTTTTACAGAGTTTAATTGATGCTTAAGCTGTTTATTGTCAGAGAATACTTCTATTTTGTGTTCATTAATAAATCTCATATCATTACTAAACAAACCTAAAACCAAGCTCTCTCCTTCTGCATCATTACATTCATCGGGAATAAATCCATCTTTTTGTGTATTTAAGAATAAATTGCCTTTTTTAATAACATGGACACCATTGTATTCTTTACAAGCATTTAAGATGCAGCTAACTTTTGTTTCAAAGTCAAAATAAGGGCGACCACAAAGAATCTCCTTTAGGTAATTATCCTGAATTTTTAAAGCATTAAGCAAGCTCTGATCACATTCAAGCAATGAAGTGACTTCTATCAATATATTAATAGCATCTATATCTTTTATTTTTAACCGGTAAAGTGTTACTAAAAGCTCTGAAACTTTTTTATTATCAAAATTTATTAATTTTTTTATAAAATCTACATTATCATGAGAAAGCTGTACGAAAAGCTCCTGAACATAGCTTTTCGTACTTATATCCATTGAATTTAAAGTATTTACAATTTTATTTAATATTAAAGTATCTGTACTGTTTACTGTCATAATATTTTCTGTGTTCAACTTTGACATACTCCACAACTGCTTGCTAAAATACCCATTTAATTGTTTATTTAATATTTTAGCTTTTTATTTTTTTTATTTGTATATATTTAACCGAGGAACAAATAAAATTTTTGATTTAAATTTTTAAATTTATCAAATAATGCAACTATAATTAAATTTTGAACCGCAAAAAATAAATTTTTGATCTAAAAATATAATCCACTATTTGGATGAAAAAACCACAAAGCACTTATAATATCTGATAAAATTTAAATGGATAAAGAAGGAATAAAAAGGATAGCTTAAGACATATGCTTAAAACAAATTCAGATAAACTAATAAAAATGTCAGTTTTAGGTGAAATAACCGCACCGGCAATGAGTATACCATATAGAATTACAGCAGAGGGAGACTTAAAAGTTTTTCCCGGCACAGGCGGTATAACATATAACGCAAGAATAGGTGATAATGCCTGCGGTTGGCAAGCTGATCACGTAGAACCGGGTGTAACAATTAAAAATCCCAAAGACGTTCATAATTCTTCATTAAATATATTATCCTGCGCAGGAAACATTGCTACTGTTATAACTGGGGAATCCAAAGGAAAAACAGGATTTGTCACAGGAAAACATGGAGGCTGCGAGCACGTACTTATAGACTTTGATTCTAAAGTAATGGAAAAGCTGGTTATCGGAGATAAAATTCAAATAAAATCATATGGTGTAGGCTTGGAGTTACCAGCCCACCACGAAATTAAAGTATTTAATATATCACCTGATTTATTAAGCAAAATAAACATAAAATCAAAAGGTAAGCAGCTAAGCGTTCCTGTTACACACCATGTACCTGCAAAAGTTATGGGTTCAGGAATAGGCAAAGACAATGTACACAGGGGAGATTATGACATACAACTGTTTGACAAAGAAACAGTAGAAGAATATAATCTTGATACTCTAAAATTTGGTGACTTTGTTGCAATTACAGATGCGGATCACTCTTATGGTCGAATTTATAAGAAAGATCATATATCCATAGGGATTATTGTTCATAGTGACTGCGTAATAGCAGGGCATGGCCCAGGGGTAATGACTATATTTACAGGTCATACAAAACACCTTAAAACTACAATTGACAAAGACTCAAACCTTTATAACTATCTTTATGATTAAAAAACAAAGTATAAATAGGGAGAAATCAAAATGAAATGCAAATTAGAGCAAAACAAAAAAAATTGCACTTGTACATATACGTCTTGTTCTAAAAGAGGTATATGTTGTGAATGCATAGCCCATCATAAAAGCTATGGTGAGCTTCCAGGATGTTTATTTACACCGGAAGGTGAAAAAACTTACGATAGATCTATAGAAAATTTTATAAAAACATATCAAAATAAATAATTTTATCTTATTCAAATTGAAACTTTGATATAGTTTCAAAGTCTTAAAATTTAGTATAGAATTTTTAAGAATCTTTTATAAAATTACTTTTCTCTAGCTATGCTTGTGTTAAGATTGTATTTGTCAAATATAAGGGCAATATTTTATAATTAGAATATTAAAAATAAAAAGAGGTTAAAAATGAAACAAGGAAAACATCCGGACTTTAAAGAAACAACGATTGCTTGTGTTTGCGGTAATGTAATTGAAACAGGTTCTATTGTTGAAGGTGTTAGAGTTGAAATCTGCAGTGCTTGCCATCCATTCTTCACTGGAACTCAAAAAATTATGGATACCGAGGGTAGGGTTGAAAGATTTAACAAGCGTTATGCTGATGTAAAAAAGAAAAAGTAACCATTAAAGCCTTAGATTTATAAAATAAGCCCGTATTCTAGTTCGGGCTTATTTAGATTATATAATAAATTTAGCTAATAGCTGGAATAAAAGGTGAAAAAATGCAAGAGTCTCCTTTGGTCAATTTATTAAGTATACCTGAAAACATAAAAAAGATTATATATACGGCTTGTCGCACATGTTACTCAGCTGATTATCCTATCAACATATGGGATAAAGATGTTGATGATGAAAAAATACTAAAGCTAATAGATAAAGTTTTATCGTCAGGGCACTATAGCACAGTTGAGCACTGCCAGATAGTATTTTCAGTCAGTGGAGTAAGTAGAGCATGTACTCATCAAATTGTACGCCATAGGCATATGTCTTTTTCTCAAAAATCACAGAGATATGTGACAGAAAAAGGACAATTTGAATATATAGTTCCACCAACTGTAAAAGACACAGAGATGGAAAAAGAGTTCGTTCAATTTATGGGGCAAATTTCTGAATTTTATGGCAAAATGATAGAAAAGGGTATACCAGCAGAGGATGCTCGCTATGTATTACCAAATGCAGCAACAAGCTCTATGGTTGTAAGCTTGAACTTAAGAGAATTAATTCACCTTGCAAACCTAAGAATATGCACGAAAGCGCAGAAGGAAATAAGGACCACAGTAAAACAAATGTGTGAGCTGGTTACAGAAAAAGAGCCGTGGCTAAGTAAGTATTTAGTACCAAAATGCAAAAAGCTTGGCTATTGCGACGAATTTTCCAGCTGCGGATACATGCCAACAAAATAACAACTATTATACTGCTTCAAAAATAAATTTAAGATTACTCTTTTCAGAGTCTAGCTTATTTTATTAGACATAACGTACTTGAATAGTCTGAAAAGTATTTTAGAGATAGTATACACCACTCTTAAGGAGTTTTTACCTATGAAAGATATGCTGGAAAAAATTAAGAATATAGAAAAAAGCTATATAGAACTCGGGGAAAAACTGTCTGACCCGGAAGTTATACAAGACTATAAACAATTTAGATCTCTTTCTAAAAAAAGAAAATCAATGGAAGAATCTGTTGAAATTTATCATAAGTGGCAAGAAGCATCTGCCAGCTTGGAAGAAGCACAAGAGCTTATTAAGTCAGAACCTGATGATGAAATGAAACTGTTTTTCCAAAATGAAATTGATACAGCTCAAGCAAAAATGCAAGAGTATGAAGACAAAATGCACGTTTTACTATTGCCTAGAGATCCTAATGACGATAAAGACATTATGCTGGAAATCAGAGGTAGTGCAGGTGGGGATGAAGCAAACATATTTGCGGCTGATTTAATGAGAATGTATCTAAGATATGCGGATAAAAAATCTTGGAAAACCGAAATATTAAGTGAATCTGAAGGTGAGTTAGGCGGTATCAGTGAAGCTGTTATTTCTATTCAAGGAGATGCGGTATACAGTAAGCTTAAATACGAATCCGGTGTTCATAGGGTACAAAGAGTACCATTGACAGAATCTCAAGGACGTGTGCATACAAGTACGGCTACTGTTGCAGTTATGCCAGAAGTTGATGAAGTTGAAATTAATATAGACCAAAAAGATTTAGATATATCAACTGCTAGAGCAGGTGGTGCAGGCGGTCAAAATGTAAATAAAGTAGAAACTGCCGTTAGAATTGTACATAAGCCAACCGGCTTAATGGTTCACTGTACTGAAGAAAGAAGTCAGCTCCAGAACAAAGAAAGAGCTTTGCAAATTCTTAAGACAAAGCTCTATGACATGGAACAACAAAAGCAAATGCAAGAGATTACCGACTTAAGAAGATCTCAAGTTGGAACCGGTGACAGAAGTGAACGTATCAGGACTTATAATTTTCCACAAGGCAGATTAACAGATCATCGCATCGGGCAAAATCTTAACGTGAGACCTGTGATAGAAGGTGAGCTAGATGATCTTATTGAAATGCTTATAATGGCAGACCAAAAAGCAAAGCTTGAAAAACTGGCAGAAAGTGATGACTAATAATAAAGCAATTAAATATATAAGAAAAAATGCTGTTTCCAAACTGATCGGGAGCAGTATTTTACTTGAAGAGGCTAAAGAAGAAGTTGATATCTTACTGGGGTTTGTTGCGGGGATAACCAAAAAGGATTTTATTATTCATCCTGATAGGGAGTTAAGTGATACTCAAGTTGAAAAATTAGAAAATTTAATAAACAAAAGGATTGAAAATAAAATACCTGTACAATATTTAACTAACAAAGCTTATTTTATGGGCGATAAGTATTATGTGGATAATAGAGTGCTTATTCCCAGGCCAGAGACCGAACTTCTCGTTTTAGAGGCTATAAATATTTATTCTGATAATTTTTATTCTAAAAAAACTAATATTATTGATATTGGAACCGGCTCAGGGTGTATAATTTGCGCAATTACCAAGCATATTAAATCTTCTAATAATATTATTAACTTTTATGCGACTGATATTTCTGAAGATGCGCTGGATGTGGCTAAACATAATGCAGGCAACTTGGGACTTAATGACAGGATTAAATTTATTCAATCTGATTTATTTTCTAGTATTGATGAACAATTTAGTATAATTATTTCAAATCCTCCTTATATCCCAATCATCGAAAAATCGGAATTGCAGGTTGAAGTTGCAAGGTATGAGCCTCAGCAGGCTTTGTTTGCGCAGGATGATTTAGGTATATCTGTTTATACTGAATTAATCAAGCAGTCTAAAACAAAACTAGAAGCAGGTGGTTATTTACTTTTAGAAATCGGAATTAACCAATCAGCTCTTATTAAAGATTTAATTAATAAAAATAATTTGAAACTGATAAAAATAGTTAAAGATCTAAGCAATGTCGACAGGGTTATAATCGCTCAAAGTTAAAGATGTATAGTCTATCTATTTATTTCGCCCAAAGAATGCTGCTATCTGACCTGGTGTTATGGTATGACATATTTTCCGTCCGTGCGGACAAGTTAATGGAAACTTTGAATTAGACCAATCATCGATTAAACGCTCCATCTGGCTTTGTTTTAGGATCTCATTGGCCTTTACTGCAGCGTGACATGCCGTTGATATTAAGATTTGATTTTCCAGACCTTCTAAAGAATCATTTAAGTTATCTAATATTTCATTAATTAAACTTTGCGGACTTTTATCAGCTATCATTTGCGGCACTTTTTTAAAAGTAATGGTTTTATCAGTTATTTTAATGAATTCATAACCAAACTTTGCCAAGACATCTTTATGCTCTTCCAATTGAGCAATTTGTACTGGCTCAAGCTCAATAACATCAGAGGTTAATAACAACTGCGACACATGCTCTTTTGATTCTTTAAGTTTTTCATAAAGAACTCGCTCATGTGCGATATGCTGATCTATTAGCTGTAAACCCTCTTTTGTTTCAATAAGTATATATGTATTCATTAATTGCCCGATTATTTTTGGCTTATTGCCTTGATGCATCTGCTCAGGCTCAATTATTTTTGTTTGCACAGGCGGTGGCGCGTAGAATTCTACACTTTTTTCAATGCGCTCTTTATGGTTAACATGATCCTCTTTAACGGTATTAGGGTTAAACTTCGCAGTACTTACAGATTCTTTTACTGCAGAGATTGTTTTAAATGTATTTGGTTCAAATACTGCAGACTGTTTAAATGATAAATCTTTTCCAGCTTGCGCCGGTGAAGAGCTTACTTGCTTAATCTCTTCAAGTTCAACAGTTGGCTGAAGTACTGTATGCTCTTCTTTTTCTTCTATTTTTTCTTTTTCTTGCTCTATCGCCAAAAAGGCATCTTCAGCTTTAGAATTTGAAAATCGGGCTAAACTATTGCTGTCTTGATTCCAGGCTGTTTCTAAAGCACCTTTTACGGCTGATTGGACAAAATTATAAATTAAATTCGGGTTTAAGTATCTTATTTCTCTTTTGGTAGGATGAACGTTTACATCTACTTCTTTTGGGGGTAAATTCAATGATAAGACAACAAAAGGATATCGTCCTGACGGAATAAGCTCTTTATAAGCACTTTCTATAGCTTTAGTTAAAATAGGACATTTGAGTGGCCTGCTATTTACAAAGATATAAATAGCCTTCTTATTAGAACGAGTAAAATTAGGAGTGCTAACAAAACCAGTAATATTTAATCGAAAAGGTTTATCAGTTTTAGAAACCGGAGCCAGATCTTTTATCATATCTTTTGAGTAGATTTCGCTGATAACGGTTTGTAAATCACCCGTACCCGTAGTTTTTACAGATGTATGCTTTTTGTGAATCAGAGTAAAAGATACATTAGGATAAGAAATAGAAAGACTTTGCAAGACTTCAACAACATTTGCAATTTCTGTCTGGGGTTTTCTCAAGAATTTTAAACGAGCCGGGGTATTGAAAAACAGATCTTTGATTTCCATTGTTGTACCTACTGCACAACCTGTGTCACTAATCTTTAGCTCAGAATTTTCGCATTCCACTTTAATACCAGACTCGTCTTGCGCTGTCCTTGTTGTACAAGTAACTTTTGCAACAGAAATAACACTTGAAAGAGCTTCGCCTCTAAATCCAAGTGTGTCAATGCCCCATAAATCTTTTTCCTCTAATATTTTGCTTGTAGCATGCTTAGAGAAAGCAAGTGCAACATCGTCTTTATGAATACCACTTCCATTATCTGAAACTCGTATATCTCTACCACCATTAGCAACATGTACTTCTATTTTAGTTGATCCAGCATCGATAGAGTTTTCTACCAGTTCTTTTACAACAGAAGCAGGTCGTTCAATTACTTCACCTGCTGCTATTTGGTTAATTAAATTTTTGGATAATTGTTTTATTCTTTTCATGCCGACATTACCCCTAATTTTAAGTTACTCCTTAATATATGAGTTAAGTTTTTAATCTATTATTTTTTCTAAAAGAGGCTCAATATTTTGCCTAATTTTATCCTGGACAGTATTAATGCTATGATTTCCATTTATTGTAATAAAATCAAACTCGTTAGACATCTTCGCATATTCATTGATAATACGTCTTTGATATAGCTTAAAACTTTCATAAAAATCTGTGCTAAGCCCAATATCTCTACCGGATTCGTAGTAGTCAAATCCACTAGTTGCAATTATTCTTTTAAGAAGAGTTTCAACTGGCATTTTAAGATAAAAAACAAGATCAGGTTCTGGAGCAAAGTCATAAACTCTTCTTACCCAATCAGGGCTAACGCCTCTTACGACATCCCTTGAATAAGCAGTATAAGTATATCTGTCTGTTATAACTATAATGCCAGCTCTTAGTGCTGGTATTATAACTTTTTCTAATCTGTCAGTAAAATCAGCTGCGTACAAAAGACTAAACGTACTTGCATTAAGCAAATTCTTTTCTTTGGCCTGATCTATAACATTAGACATTAATTTAGAGGTTTTCCATTCACTTACCATAACCCCATAGCCTTTAAAAGACAGCCATTCTCTTAATTTTTCAATTTGTGTGGTTCTGCCGGAACCGTCAGTTCCTTCTACTACAATTAATAAGCCGGGATAACCGTGTTTTGTATATTTATTTATATCATTCATATGCTTTTAAGCTTATTCCTTTATTTCTATACCCTTAGCATTTAAGGTTTTAGTTACTATATCTCTAAACAACATCTGTTGATTGTGAATTGAATCTATTGCATCAATTTTTATAAGGCCATACTCATCAATCATTTTGTCATATTCATTTATAACATTAGTTTGAAAAATTTTATAGCTTTCATAAGGATCTTGACTCAAATTAAGATCCATACCTGCCTCATAAAATTTGGGAGCTCTATTAAGACATATTCTATCTAAAGAAATATCAACAGGGACTTTAAAATATAAAGCCAAGTCGGGTTTTATTGCAAAACCGTACATGTTTCTTACCCAGTTAGGGTCCACAGCTCTTGCTACGTCCCTTGCAAAAGCAGTATATGTATATCTATCTGCTAAGACAGTAAAACCTGCTTTTAAAGATGGTACAATAACCTGCTCTAGTCTATCAGCAAAGTCAATAGCGTGCAATATACTAAAAGTTCGCGGACTGAGCTGATTTTTTTTCTTAGCCTTTTTGGTAGTTTGTGATATTAAGTCAGATGAGTTCCATTCTGTAAATATAACATCCTTAATAGTATGGCAAAGCCATTCTCTTAACAGCGCAAGCTGTGTACTTTTTCCAGATCCGTCAATCCCCTCTACCACTATTAATGTGCCGGGTAAGTCGTGACTTTTATTTAATCTCATATCTTATAACTATTACTCTAATTAACTATCTATCACTGATACTAAATTTAAATTCTGAAATAATGTTTCAGTTAATTATAATATTACTAATAAAAGATTTTAAATTAAGTATAATAATAATTTATCATAAAAAGCGGGCTGGTTTCAAGAAAATTATGGCTTAGCCACTATTCAATAAAAATAGGCTCTTTAGATTCCTCTTTTTCTAATTTTTCATGGTTATTAATAAGATAATCTATTGCTTTTTTAAAGTTTGCCGGTCCATCTGCATCCAGAATTGATGTTTTTAAGTCTGCTTTTTTTAGTTTATCTGATATTTTAGCTCTAAAAGCATCATCCTTAATAAATGCCAGTATAATGCTTGCATAGCTTTCCCAATCATCTGCAATTAAAGGACTTAGCCCAATTCTTCTTAGAATTTGAGCAGCAGCTCTGTTATAAAAATTATTGCCCTCGATTACTATTACTGGCTTTTTTAAGTACAAAGAGTCAAAAATTGTATTACAACCACCATAAGGATAGGAATCCAGAGTTAAATCGCCTTCTTCCATATATTTCATATAGCTTTTATAGTCTAAGTTAGGTAGTGCTTCAAAGTTCTCGCGTCCTAAAATATCAGAAGCTTCTTTGATGAATTCACACTGATGATTAAATATAGCTAGCTGCTTACTTAATCCGAAAAATCTGAAAAATACTTTTTTGTTGGATCTCTGTAAAATATGCCTAAGAGCATAGAGCAAATTATAATTACGCTTAAGCATAATTAACGGACAATTAATAATAAGCTTTTCACTGGTATTTTTAATATTTTGAATCTCATAATCAGGGTAGACTGAGTTAACACCAAGCCCTTCAATTAACACAAGCCTTTCTGAAAAGTTTTCTTCTGATTTTTCAATAATCTCAATATCTGAACCGCCTATAAAATAATTTACCTCTGAGCCAAAAGTACTAACAGGATGGCCATAACCTGATATCTGAATTGGAGCTATCTTTAAGTTAGATAAAACAATACTTTCTTTGGTTGTTCCTATCTCCATAAAATAGGCAAGTGCAAAGTTGTTTTCTTTTATTTGATCAATATTTATCGTGTCATTTTCGACCTTAGCTACTTTTACATCATCAAAAAACTCAACGTCTATATCTGGGGTTAAGTCACCCAGATGAATAAGAGTCAACTCATAATGTTCTTTTAATGACGAAATAAAGTCATAGCATACTTTATAAACCGCGTTACCTTTGATACACTTACCAGATACAATTGCTATTTTCTTTTTATCAGGTTTATTAACTATTTTTATATCTTTAACTTTATCTTTGACAAGCTCATTTATTTTTTTTCTTATCTTAGAGTCATTTCCATAGTATGTGCTTGTATAATACGATCCGTGAAAATTTGAATGTAGTAAAGAAGGATACAATGCTAATTTGTCATTTATATTATTTAGATACTTGACTGTATTATTGAATGTTGTCTGAGTAAAAGGGCAGACCCAAAAATTGTTAAAATACCACATTGATGTCAAGTACGGCTCTAGTTCAAATAATCCATCTATATTTAATTTTATATTATTTCTGAAAGAATAAAGAGTTAGAAGCTTTACAAAATTATTCTCCTGCATCATAAGCATGCTTATCCAAGGATCTGTTGTTTTAAAACTTGAAACCGCAACAATACTTGAAATTACAAAACAATTCTGCAAGAACAAGTGAGTATAGTTGCTGCTTATTATGTAATCTTCTTGGGTAAATATATATAAAAACGTATTAAGAAAATAATCTATGGAATACTGTTCTTTATTATTTAAATCTTTGTATATATTATTTTTGTAGAACTCTATTATTTCCAAAAACTTTTGGGACAGTTCATCATAGTTTTTTTCTTGGTAAAGCTTTATCAACTCTCTATTATTAATTTTAAAGCCTGATAAGGCCGATGATTTGTTGAAATCTATTTGTAATGCAGGCATTAAACGATTGCTCCTAGTGTGCTTTATACCATCTTTTATTTTAATAAACATTTATATTATTATATTGCAATTTTCTGCTTAAATCAATTTACTTACAAGCAATATAGTGTGATCGAATTAAATTTTTATACTACCTATTTAAAATTTTTGAAAAAAATGTTAAGAATGTGTTAATATAAACTTAAGTTAAAAAGCATTAAGAAAAAATAATTTTTTAAATTGAAAAATATTTTAATTAAATTTTACTATTAACAAATTTTTTCATATAATTAAGATTAGTTAAATTTTGTTTAAATTCTTTAAGGAATTAAAGATTGTTATTAAATTAAAAGTGTAGTTCCAGTGTGGCACTTGATTAAAATCTGGTAAGGGCAAATAAAATGGCACAAGCACAAAACAATACAGAAAATCAAAACGAAGTTCAAGAACGCGAAAAAATCCTGGTAGTGGATGATGAGGCAAGTATTAGAAGAATACTTGAAACTAGATTAAAAATGGTCGGGTACGAAGTAATGACTTCTGCAGATGGTGAAGAAGCATTGGAAGCCTTCGCTAAATTTACACCGGACCTTGTTATATTAGATGTAATGATGCCTAAAATGGATGGTTATGGCGTTACAAAAGAAATCAGGAAAAACTCTGAAACGCCTATCATTATACTTACAGCCCTGGGTGATGTATCCGAGCGTATTACAGGTTTGGAATTGGGTGCTGATGATTATGTGATAAAGCCGTTCAGTCCAAAAGAACTTGAGGCTAGAGCAAAAGCAGTATTAAGAAGAACAAGCCAAAGAGAAGCTACCGGATCCGGTAAAGTAACTAAAAATGTTATTACCACAGGAGCAATAAGAATTGACACCAGCAGAAGACAAGTATTCCGCAAAAATGAAAGAATTCGACTAACAGGCATGGAATTCTCATTACTTGAATTATTAGTTAGCCATTCCGGTCAAGCGTTCTCTAGAAACGAAATTTTACAATATGTATGGTCTTATCCAGCTGACCACAGAATTGACACCAGAGTTGTTGATGTTCATATCAGCAGATTAAGATCAAAATTGGAAGTAGATCCTGCCAATCCTGAGCTTATACTAACAGCTCGGGGCATTGGATATATGTTCCAAAGAATAAACTAAGTTTGTAATATTCTATTTATTTTGATATTATGTATGTTGTGCTCTAATTAGAGCGCAACATATTTGTTTGGTGATATGTATATATTATTATAGATTTGGAGTTTTAAACAGAATAATGGGTTATAAAATACTTTCTAAAAAAAAATTAGCGCAATACTTGTATGAAATTGTCGTGGATGCACCTAATGTAACAAGAAGGGGTGAGGCTGGACAATTTATTATTTTAAGAGTTGATGAAAATGGGGAAAGAATCCCTTTGACCATTGCTGATATAGATAGAGATAAAAATAAATTAACCATAGTATTTATGGCAGTTGGATATACAACAAAACAACTGGCTAAATTAAATGAAGGTGATGAAATTAAAGATTTAGTCGGACCACTAGGCGTTCCTACACATATTAAAAACTATGGAACTGTTGTTTGTGTTGCAGGCGGGTATGGAGCGGCACCTTGTTATTTAATAGCCAAGGCATTTAAAGAGGCTGGTAATAAAGTTCATATTATTATGGGGGCAAGACAGGCTGATTTGATATTCTGGCAGAATAAAATGGCTACTGCTTGTGATGAATTCCATATAACCACAAACGACGGTAGTTTAGGCACTAAAGGATTTGTTACTGATGTACTTGCTAAAATTATAAAGGATGAAAAAATTGACCATGTTATGGCAATTGGACCTATTCCTATGATGAAAGCTGTATCTGAGCTTACAAGACCTGATAATATAGAGACATATGTAAGCATGAATCCTATAATGGTTGATGGTACAGGCATGTGTGGAGCTTGTCGCGTTACTGTAGGTAATGAAACAAAATTTGCTTGCGTAGATGGTCCTGACTTTGATGGTCACAAAGTTGATTTTGATGAGATTACTCAACGTACCGGCATGTATAGAGATCAGGAGTGTAACTTATTGAAGCAAGCGGAAAAAGTGTAAGCAAAAAATAGAAATACTAACACTGTGATAATTTATTATGAAGATTTTTAGCCTGAATAAAAGGTTATTTATGCTATATTGTTTTTAAGAAGTCTTATTTAATAAGGTTTATTTACTAAATGATAGATACTGGCTATAAAATACAATCAGACCTACAGGCAATACACGATAAAATTATTCATAATAAAAGACTAACCAAAGAAGACGGTTTGACTCTATATGAGTGCAATGACATTTTGGCCTTAGGCAAACTGGCAAATTTAGCTAGAATTAACAGGTTTAAATTAAACTCTAGGCCAAATGAAACAAATTATGTGTACTGGATAAACAATCATCATCTTAATTTATCTAATATTTGCGAGGGTGATTGTAAATTTTGTGCTTTTAGAAAAGAAAAAGAGCAAAAAGGAGCTTTTGCATTAAGCATAGATGAGGCGATAGAGTATGTTCAAACAAAAGTAAATCCGAGCGCCTCTGAGGTTCATATTGTTTCGTCATTAAATCCTGATTATAACTTGAGTTTTTATAAAAGTTTATTTGAAGAAATAAAAAAAATACTGCCCAATATTCATATTCAGGCCCTAACCGCAGTGGAAATAGATTATATAGCTAAACTTGATGGCTACAGCCCCGAGCATGTAATTGTTGAACTTGTTGATGCAGGACTCGGATCTTTACCAGGGGGAGGTGCAGAGGTATTTTCTAATACAGTAAGAGAAAAACTTTGTCCAAATAAAATATCTGGTAAGAGGTGGCTAGAAATAATGGCTATAGCACATTCTTTAGGACTAAAAAGCAATGCTACAATGCTTACTGGCATAGGAGAAACCTCTGAAGATAAAATAGATCACATGATTGCAATACGAGAGGTACAAAATAAAACTAACGGCTTTATGAGCTTTATTCCATTGGTATGCCACTATGAGAATACGATATTAACAGATTATAAAAAGTTATCTGATGATGATATATTGAAAAATTTTGCGATTGCACGCTTGATGCTTGATAATATAAAGTATTTAAAGTCTTTTTGGATTCAAATAGGTATAGATTTGGTACAAAAGTCATTATCATACGGGGCTAATGATATTGATGGAACAGTTATAGAAGAAAAAATTTCTTATGCTGCTGGCGCTGGCAAAGAAAGATTTTTAACTAAGGCTAAATTAATTGAAATGGTTGAGTTTCAAAGTAAAGTACCCGCGGAAAGAGATACATTATATAATATTATTAAGGTTTATAGTTAAACTTAGCCAATTAAAAAAGAAAATTTACTCTAAAAAACGATTGTACAATATTTAGAATTGTACTTTAATTGAGTGAAAGGATTTTTTGATTTATATTATCTCTAAAATACTTTTCAGATTTCAGATTATTGAATAGGTGTTAAATCTAATAAAATAAACTGTCTCTGAAAAGAAGAGTAATATGAAATTTAATTGAGAACCGGTATAAATAAATTTTAAAGGCCATATTGATGAATAAAGCAAAGCATATATTATTATTACTTTTATCATTTTTAATAATTACATCTGTTTATTTTCTTCAGGTTAAAGATGACAAAAGTATTCAAATAAATAATATTCAAAAAGCACTAGGCAAATTAGAAATTATAAAATCCCCGCGCGGAACTTTTTTGAGTGCTTGGCATGCGCTGGAAGATCAATATATTGACTCTACGTTTAATCATCAAAAATGGTCAAGGTGGAAAGATAGATATTTTCCACTTATAAAAACAAAACAGGATTGCTATTTAGCCATCAACACAATGGTAGAAAGCTTGAATGATCCTTATACAAGATTTCTACCTCCTTCGGAGTTTAAAGAGCAGGATAGGAATATTGATGCAAAACTTTTTGGGATTGGCGTGCATATTTCTAAAATTAAAGATAATGTTGTTGTGGTTAACGTAATCGAAGATACACCTGCGTTTAAGGCTAAACTTAAAATGGGTGATATTATTTTTAAAGTTAATGATACTCTTACAAAAGGACTTACTCTTAAAGAAGTTGCTCAAATAGTAAGAGGTAAAGCTGGAACTGTAGTTAGTTTGACTATATTAAGAGAGAAAAAAGAGCTTATTAAAAAAATTACTAGAGAAGAAATTTATATAAAAAGTGTTAAGCACAAGATGTTAAAAGATAAATATGCCTATATAAATCTTTCTAGCTTTATTAGCAGCGATGCAACAAAGGAAATGAGACAGGCTTTAAAGGAAACAAATAATGCACAGGGTATAATACTAGACTTGAGAGGTAACAATGGAGGTTTATTGCCAAATGCAATATTAATTTCTAATATGTTTCTTTCTAAAGGCACAATTGTAAGCATTGTTGATAAAAATGGAAATAAGCAAACTGTAAAAGCTAAGCACTCCAGAATGCTATCGACCAAACCCATGGTGATACTCATTAATGGCGGATCTGCAAGCGCAAGTGAAATCCTAAGCGGTGCACTACAAGATAATAATAGGGCTAAACTTATTGGCGAAAAAACTTTTGGTAAAGGGTTGGTTCAAAAAATACATCAACTTCCTGATGGATCAGGTATAAATATAACTGTAGCTAAGTATTTAACGCCAAATGATAATGATATAAACAAAAAAGGGATTGAGCCGGATTATTTAGTTGAGTTAACTCAAAAAGACTTTTTAAAGCTTAAAGACCCCCAATTAGATAAAGCTATTAAAGTTCTTGCTATTGAGATAGACAAGCAAGAAAAGAAAATACTAAATTTTGTAAACAAAAGCAAATAATCTTGTAATTTATCAGCTTATATTTTTTTTATATATATACAATATAAGTCTAAAATAAAAAACAAACTTTTTAAATAAAAATTCAATAATTATTTAAAACAATTACAAGTATTTATATATTAGAGATATTAGAGGAATAAAATTGTTTTATTTGCCATTTTAAAATGATAAAATGGCAATTTTTATTTTATTATTGTTTTTATAATAATAGGAAGTGATATTATAAAGTAAGTAAGGAATAAACAAAAAATTTAAAATAAAAAACTTAAAGGTACGCTAGTTAGCTTTGCTTACATAAAGCAAGCCTTGTAGATTATATAATGACTTTTCAAAAGGACTTCGTCTAAATTGGGTAGGATGGATACAAAATAAATTTTTCTTAAGTCCTTAATTATGAAGTAAGTTCAAAAAATTTTAAAGTGGGAAAATTTGGAAAGGGGATCTAATGGGGGTAGTAGTAACTCAGAGCAGACAGATTGCGCTGGTCGGCATTAAATCTGATCTAGAGTTTAGAGTTCAAGATATTATGCAACAAAAGCAAACTTTAATGGGTAATCTAACATCACTTGATGAGCAAGAAGAACGCTTGTTTATGCTAGGCGAAAAGAGAATACCTAAATGTATTTACATTGCTGAA
>JANQFW010000140.1 GCA_028277625.1 Candidatus Gastranaerophilales bacterium
GGGTGATAGTCATCACCTTTTTTAGGTCATCGCTGAAAGCTTTGATACAGCTTAAGTCTAACTGAAGCAACAGTGATTGATAGACAACAACCATTGCCCTCAAGGGGATAATGTGCTGTTTTGAAATTAAATTTTGCGTGGCTTGCGCATCCTTTAATCTCAAGCTGGATAATATAAAACTATTATCCAATGTTATCTTTAATGTTGTATTATTAGCATTAAAGATAATTAATATATGTTTTTTGTTTTTATTAATAGATTGTGCTGATTTAGAATCAGCTTTATTATTTTTATTTAATATTATTTGCTTTTTTAATTCTTTTAAAAGTAAAAATATAGGGTTAAAATAAGTATCAATACGTGCATAAGCTGAAAAAGCTTTCTTTTTCGCATAATTTGCAGATTGTGGAGCAATAATTGGACATAAAAATGCTATAATATTCCACAAAGCACATAGTACAGTTGTAACATATTGATTTATTTGCATTTGATGATAAACCTATATTTATTTATAATTTATCTATTTAATATATATTATAGCATATCTTTAAAAATCCTGCAGGCTGTTAACTTAGTTTTATTAAGATTTATTAAAGAATTTAAAATAATTAAATATTACTCTGATATACAAGCATTCCACGCCATACATAGTAAATCTAACGAGTATTTATCCGCCAGAATCCAGCTCCTAATATCATCCTGCGATACTTCAAGCACATCAGATATTCCTTCTATAACTCTACCTGACATTTTATAAGCACCTAGAATCATTCTATTTAATGCTATTTGATCATATTGAATCAGCTTACTCAACCTTGTTCTTGATAATTGTTTTTCAAGGATTAATTTATCAATTTTAGCTGTTAGTATTGGTGATTTAGTAATTTTTGTCTTTTGTTGAGGTATTTCAACCGGCGATGGCGGATTTTGCTTAATAGACATGGCTTTTTTTATTATTTCTTTAGGATATTTATCAGCAATAACCCAGCTTTCAAACTCTTCTCTTGAAACTTCCAGCAAAGGTATAATTTTATTAATATATTTTTCAGAAAAATTTGAACGCCCTCTAACCATTGCATAAAGACCACTATCATTTACTTGCATTAGTTGGCTTGCTCTATAGACAGTAATTTTTTTCTTTTTTAATATTCTTTCTACATTTTCTCTTATATATGACATAGCTTAAAACAGGACTCCTATTTTTTTTATTCTTGACATTTTATTAAAATTGAACTAATATAAAATTAGTGAAAAAAGATATAAAATTAGAGTCAAAATTTATCAAAAAAGATTGAACCCTAATTCTAATTAGGGTTGATGGTCGTCACTATAAGCTCTGATCAGCTTAAACTTAATGCTTAGGACCATTTAAAAATGTATATTTAATCAATATTACCACAAAATAATTTGGGGGATTTTACGGTGAAAAAGAATAAAAATGAGCTTATTAATGAATTAACCACTGATATAAACCGTTCAATAACTGATATAGTAACAAT
Source organism: Candidatus Gastranaerophilales bacterium (assembly GCA_028277625.1). GTDB lineage: Bacteria > Cyanobacteriota > Vampirovibrionia > Gastranaerophilales > JANQFW01 > JANQFW01. Next base: position 1,500 of record JANQFW010000140.1, read on the forward strand.
ATTACTGAGCAATAAAGCTGATATATTAGATTTAAAAGAAGAAATAGCCAATATGAAAAGTATATTAAATGAAAATGGATATAGCAACTACAACGCGTAGGACTCTTAAATAACTCCCACATTTACAACAAAGTTTAAATTTTTATAAATATTTAAGTAGATATGGCAATATTTCGAATGTTGTTTTTTTAAATATGATAGGAAGCAATAAAATAAATAATCTAAAAACTACTTAATTTAAATTTATTAATAGGTGACACATAAACTTAAAATGACTCGGGAGTACACTTTAGGGGACGGTAAGCTCAAGTGAACACTATGTACAACATATCTAGTATAATGCCAAACATGCAGAATCACGATATTTGCAAAACGTATAGCCCTTTTGTAAGTGAACTGAATACCGCAGGATTTGGGATTCAAGAGGCATCCACGGTTAATACACCAGATGTAAAGTACAAAACACGCTTGAGGGTTAAGAAAAAAGAACACATAATAAAAGATGATGATCCGCTTTGGAAAAGAGTTTATAAAGCTCACCCCGGGCCAGTCCTATTTACATTCCTAGCATTAAAATTTGGTTTAGGTATGTCTATTACTCATTGGCTTATTCCTAAATTTTGCCCTCAAAAGTTAGAGAAGCTTAAAAATTTTTCATTTAAACATTTTGAAAAAAATATGAATCAATTTAAAAAATTCAAAAGTTATAGTGATAATAAAAAATGGGAGGTTTTTGAAACAACAAGGAAATGGCTTGACCGGGCGTTCATAGCAAGTGGTGTACTGGGTGCAGCTTATATGTATACCACAGAGCAATACGAGTTTTACTTTGAAAAAATGATGGAAGGTATTGACCAAGAAATTAAAACAGTTAAGACTATTGCTAAAAAAACAATTAAGCCTAAACCATCCAAGCAGCCTGAGGATAAAACCAAAGAGGAGAATCAATAATTAGTGCTTGACCACTGTTTTTAATATTTTCATTAGCTCTTTATAATGAATTTTAGGATTATATCTGGTCTCTACTAATTTTCTTGCGTAAATACCCATTTCCTGGCATAAAGTCGGTTGATTCATAAGAAAATCTATCTTGCCTTCCAGCTCTTCAGAGTTATTATGCTGATAAAATAAGCCTGTATTGTTGTCTTCCATATATTCAGGAATGCCTCCTATATGGGCTGCTAAAACAGGTTTCCCAAAGGCAAAAGATTCTAATAAAACATTAGGGGAATTCTCATACCAGGTTGAAGGCACTATAACGAACCTGCTGTTTCTTACTATTCTTCTTAACTGTTCACCCTGCAGCTTGCCAAAAAACTTAATATTATCTAAATTTTTTTCTTCCTTGATTTTTTCTAATAAATGTCTCTGAGGTCCGTCACCTATAATCATTAGTTTGTAGTGCTTTAATCTGGACATTACATCAAGCAAGTTTATAAGACCTTTTTCGTAACTTAAACGCCCAAAATATACAAAATATGCTTGAGATAAAAATTCGGGATTATAATCAGCAGGGTCTATAAATAGTGGCAAATGATCTATTTTGGATGCAGATACGCCGTTGCTTATCATTTCTTTTCTTAAAAACTGACTGGGGACAATAAGTTTATCCACATTATTGCTGTATAGCTTTAACTTATTATCAAAATAAAGTTCTACAGCGCCTATTATACTTGCAATTGGGGATGGGTTCTTATCAGGATCATTTAATGATGATAGCGTTACGCATCTATCAGATAATCTATGGATTATAGGGATATTTTTCCTTTTTGCTGTTACAAAAATAGAGGGTGAAAGATGACGATATAGGCCAAACCCCCATATTAAATCTGGTCGTGTATGGTCAATAAGTCTAGATAATTGACTTTGAGCATCAAAATTATATAGTGTTTTGATGAAAGCCCTAAGTTTATCGTAAAATTTAGCTCTGCTCTTGCCGCCCAGCTCAATATATTCTGTAAAAAAGTTGTCATATTTGGTTTTTAAATTTTCAGAATAATTTGTTGAAAATGGTATTATATTGTGTCCATTTTCTCTTAGCACCTCGGTTATATTTAGTAGATATGTTTCTAGCCCTGCTCTTGGATAATAAAATTTAGAAGCAGTGATAATTTTCATTTTATCCCCGTAAAGAAAACTTTTTATTCTTTGTTATTATGGATTCTATTTTCAAGATAAAATATCAGCCTGTCTTCTAATTTATCTGGGCTAGCAAAATATAATGAAAGCAGCTTTTAACTAAAAGAGCTGCTTTCTGAAAAGTTATAAAAATATTTATACTGGTTCTAATTTAATATTCGTATTCTAATTCCTCTTCGTCTTCTTCAAGCTCATCAGGCTCCTGAACTAATTGAGGATCAAAGTCAGGCGGCAAGTGTTCTGGATTTGGCCATGTAGTACAGCTGTTAAACTTGCACTCTTCAAAATTAGAACTCATGCTAAAGTCTGATCCGGATAGCTCAGCTTCTGAAAAATTAGACTCTGTTAGGTCAGAACCCATAAAGTTAGAGTCTAATACACTTGAATAGTTGAAAAATGCTTCAATTATTTGTGCATTTAAAAAATCACAATCTTTCATTTTTGAATGAGAAAAATCTACAGATGTTAGATTGGAATTAGTAAAATTAATGCCTTTGAGAGTACCTTCTGTAAAGTCAGATTCGGATAGATCAGTATTGCTAAAATCTACATTTTTTAACTCGCAACCATTAAGGTCAAGCTCTCTTAGATCCAGCAATTCACTAGAATCTTGCTGCTGTTTTAATGCATTAAAATCATCAAATCGACCGTTCTTTAAATGTTCCAGCATTTTTGCTTTCATATTAGAACTCATACGCACCTCATTATTACGCTAATGTCTATTCTTCTATAATGTTCATTTGCATTGCCAGTAAAACAGCCTGGGTACGGTTTGTTACACTTAATTTTTTGAATATACTATTTAAGTGAGTTTTTACCGTGACTTCTCGGACGTATAACTGATTTGCTATTTCACTGTTATTAGACCCCTGTGCAACAAGTTGTAAAACCTCTTTTTCTCTTGCGGTTAACGGTGTTATAGGCTCATCTGTTGTAAAGGGAAGATTCATGCTTTTATTTTTTACTTTTTTTTCATTCCATTTAGATCTTCTTAAAAGTGCTTCTATCCGAGCAAGCAAATTAGGAAGAGCAAATGGTTTTACAATATAGTCGTCTGCTCCAAATTTTAATCCAGATACTTGTTTTTGCTCACTATCCAATGCAGTAAGCATTATAACCGGAAGATCTTGTAAATCTTCGTTTTTTCTAATTGCTTTTAATGTTTCCCAGCCATCCATATTTGGCATCATTACATCTAATATAACGAGGTCATAATCTTGACCGTCTTTCCTTAAAATCTTTAAAGCTTGAAATCCATCATTAGCTATACCAACATCATAACCGTACATTGGTAAGACATCTTTTAAATACTTTGGATTGTCATCTACTACTAGTATATTTGCTATTGAAGACATATTTCTCTAATATCTTTTCTATATCTATAAATAAAATAAAACTACAATTACATTATTATTATAACAATATTTTAAAAGAATTGAAGTATTTAATCTTATTAATTAAAAAATAACTTATGAATTTCTTTTCAAAATATTAGACAATCCCATCTTTCAAGGCTTTTATAGCTGCTTGCGTTCTATCATCAACTGATAACTTTTGTAAAATATTACAAACATGAGCTTTTGCTGTATGAATACTAACAAAAAGTTTTTCTGCAATTTCTGCATTACTAAATCCGTCAACAATTAATTTAAGAACTTCCATCTCTCTATAGGTTAGTTGTATTTTTTCTTCTTCTACTTCTTCTTGCTGATAAAATGCAGAGTAGTTGTCATTTGATAATTTCTTTAGAATTAGATCTGCAATTGTAGGGTCAAACCATACAGCCCCATCATGCACAGATTCTATAACCTGCAAAAGCCGTTCTGGCTCTATATCTTTATGGCAATATGCATTTGCACCTGCTTTTAAACAGGCCCATACCTCTTCTTGGTTATTATGAGATGTTAAAATTATAATTTTAGAATCTGGTGTGGATTTTTTTATATCTTTTGTTGCATCTATACCATTAATACCCGGTAATCCCAAATCCATTAAAATTATATCAGGAGATGCATCTTGACAAACTTTTACAGCTGTTTCTCCATCTTCTACCTCATTTATAGATTTTATATAGCTTTGAGCCTCGAGAGCTGTTTTCAACCCAAATCTTGTTAAAGCATGATCTTCAACAATTAATACGCTTAATGAGTTTGTTTCTATCACTATTTAATCCCTATTTTAGTAAAGATTCATTCTTTTAGTAAAAAAGTTCTGCTTCTGCAAATTGTTTTAAAACTATTTGAAAGAATAAATTATTATTTTTTTTTGATAATATAAAATTTAATTTGTTTTAAATAATATACTAAAACCAAACTAATTATGCAAAAGTTTTAATAAGTAATGTTAAGAATGTTTATTAACTTTTAAGGTAAAAAAGATAGTGCTGCCTTTTCCAACAGTACTTTGGGCTGAAATTTCCCCATCATGTTTTTCTATAATCTGCCTCGAGAGATAAAGCCCTAATCCTGTACCAATTTTTCTAAACTTTTTAGCCTTTGAAAAAAATCTGTCAAATATTTGATCAAGCTCATCCTCTGGGATTCCTCTGCCATAATCATTTATTTTTACGGTGACAAAATCATCCGAGTCTTTATGTTCAACTTCAATAATTATTTTTTCAGCTTTGGGGCTATAGTTAATGGCGTTATTTATTATATTTAAAAATACTCTTTTTATTTCGCTTTTATCAATGTAAACACTGGGTATGTTTCTGCTTGCGTTATTTTCTATAGTTTGATTATTTTTATCTGCTAAAGGAGTTAAATCTTTTATACATTCGTCGATTAACTTATGCAAATTTATACATTCTTTATTTAATTCAATATTTGCAGACTCATATCTATAAGTATCCAGCAGGCAATTAACTTGATTAAGCAAGTCATTATTACTATCCAATAAATTGCTTACAGCTGTTGCTTGTTTTTCTGATAAAGAGCCAAACATACCTTTTTGCATAAATTTTAATGTATTAGCTTCTGCCAGTATAGGCACCCTAAGATCATGAGACAAAGTTGCAATAAAATCGCTTCTCATTTTGGACATTTCTTTGAATTCAGTAATATCTCTCAATACTATAACAAAGGTTTGTTCACCTTTAATGCCGGAAATAGGAGATGAACTAATACTTAAGAACTTTTTAGTATTTGTATGAGGATTTTTAACAGAGGCCTCTGTAGGGCAAAGTCGTTCATTTTGAGTCAAAAAGGGACATTTCTGCTCAATGTCAGTTTTATTTATACAGTCTATTTGGCATTCGCATTGCAAAAATTCTGATAAATGTTTATTTTTAATATCTTGATCTGTTAATCCAAGCCAAATACAAAAAGTTGGATTTGCTTTGATAATTTTACAATTTTTAGAAATCGTGACAATTCCATCTGTGATGGAGTTAAAAATAGCTTCAAAGTGCTCTTTTTGCTCATGACTCTCTTTTTGGCAGACTCGAAGGCCATTTTCTCGTTCTTGCAAAGCATTTATCATCAAGTTTATATTCGTTGCCAATTCTTCTGTTAGCTCACCTTTTTTTATACTAACCCTTTTATTTAAATTGCCATAAGTTACATGTTGGACAACTTTTGCTATTTTATGTATAGACCTGACAAGTTTTTGTGATGTGGTAAAAATAATTGTAAAAACAAGCATACATATAGTTATAATTGTCAAAAAAAACAGTATAAAATATTGTTGATTAATATCATTTATTAAATATCCTGATCCATATGCAAAAAGTACTATGGGTATCATTAATAATCCTATTAGTTTTAATATAATTCTTTTAAGTACAATAATAAAAAGCATTTTCTTCCCACCAAAAAATTAATTGTGCCTGTATTTTTATAATATAAAAACTCTTTTTAATTGATTTTTTCTTTTGAATTATTGATATAATAGATATAATTACTACTCATCAATTAAATTTCAGATTATTCTTTTTATAATATAGTTAATTTTATTAATTTTATTATAACTAAAATAATATAAAAAGCATTTCAGAGTTAGTATAACAAAAAATAAGTTTAAATCAGTTAAAATATTAAGTTTAGGTAACAAGAATAAATGGTAGAAAAAACGGCTAAAGAATACTTAAAAATAGCTCAAAAATACCGTGAAGAAAAAGCTTTTGACCTCTCAATTAAAACCTTAAACAAAGTATTGGAGCTTGAAGTAGAAGATATAGCTATTCTCTCTGAGTTGGCAGATTCTTATTATTTGATAGGCAATTATAGCAAAGCCTTAAGTCTTTACAGAAAAATAACAACAATCAACCCTGAAAATACAAGTTTTTGGATAAAACTATCAAATATTTACGAAGGACTTGGCAAACATCAAGATGCAATAAATATGCTTGAAGAGGTTTTAAAGACTCAAAATTTTGAGACTGATTTGGCAATGCATTTGGCGTATTTATATACAGAAATTGAAAATTATAATACTGCGTTGGATATCTTAAATAAACTTGAAAATGTTAATAAAGATGAATATTTTTATCTTTTGGCTTTGAATCTTGATAAAGTTAAGGACTACAAGCTTGCCCATAGGTATTATATGGAGGCTTTGAATATAAATCCAAAAAGTATTAAGATTAAGCTAGCATTAGGCAAACATTATTATACATTAAGAGAATATGAAAGTTCTAAAGAAATATTAGTAAAAGCATTAAAAGATGAGTTTAACAATTCAGATGCTCATCTTTATTTAGGGTTAATCAATCTAGCAGAGGACAAGTTTGAAGAGGCCATTGCAGAATTTAAATTTATCATCACAATTGATCCACACAACACTGTAGCATTTAACGGTTTAGGACTAGCCTATAGTGCTATAGGATGGTATGATGAAGCTTTAGCATCGTTTAAGTCATCGGTTCAGCTTAACCCTGACGATGCTGACATAAGGTATGCACTTGGATTTTCTTATTTAAAGCTAAATGAATACAGTCTTGCTGAAGTTGAGCTTAAGCAAGCACTTGAGCTTGCTCCTGAAAATCCACAAGTATATTCTGCATTGGGAGATGTTTATCTAAATTTGGATAGATATAAAGAGGCAATAGAAAAATATTCTGCTTCTATAACTATGGATCCTAATAATGGTTATGCTAATTTCAAGCTTGGCAATGCCTATAAAAAGTTGGGCTTAAATGAGAAAGCAATCAACTCTTATTTAAAAGCTATAAACTTGCTACCGGAAAATATTTATTTATATTATAACCTGGCAAATATTTATTTAAAAACAAAAAATACAAACGAAGCTTTGAATAATTTTAATATTGCAGTCAACAAAAATGAAAACTTTGCAGAAGGTATTGTAGGGCTTGGTATATGTTATTTTGAACAAAAAGACCTTAAAAATTCTTTGTGTTTACTAAACAAAGCTGAAAGCATTAACCCTAACTTAAAAGATATTTATTACTATAAAGGTTTTATTTATAAAGAATCAGAGGATTATCTTGAAGCAATAAATAATTTTGAAGAGGCTTTAAAGTTTGATCAAAATGACGCATTACTACAATATGAGCTTGGGCTTTTATACAAGCAAGAAAATATATTTGATAAGGCCTTGGTTGCATTTCAACACGCTAGCAAATTGGATCCCAGCAACTCGAGCTATAGATACAACTTAGGATTAATTTTATTTGAAGTTAAAGATTATAAAAATGCTAAAATCGAGCTTAAAAGGGCTTTTAGGTTGGCTCATTATGATACTGAAATTTATTATAATATAGCGGAATTACTTGAAAAAATAGAACAATACGCTGATGCTGCAAAATGCTTAGAGGAGTATATCAAGCTTAATAAAAATCATAAAGACATTGAAGAAATTAAGCTGAGAATAAAATCTTTAAAGAAAATGGCTAAAATAAAGCTAGTAAAAATACCTAAAATAAAAAGCAATATTTTTACGAAATTTAGTGAATTAATGTCTAAAGTTGGTAAAAAATAAATCAATATAGAAAATTACCCCTTGATAAGGGAATATGAATAAATTATTTGATTTGAAAAGGGCATTTGCTGCATCTGGCTTTTGGATGCCTTATTAAATTATCTTCTAGGTCATATCGTTCAGAGATTCGACAGATTAATTCTGAGCCACATACAGGACACACATTTCCTGTCAACTTACCTTCGAGCATTTTAAGCCTAATTTCTTCTATTGTATCAAGAGAAGCTTCATTTGGCAGCTTTTGCTGCTTTTCCAAAGACTTAATCATTATGAGCTCTTGATTAAGAGCTTTTGCTAGTTTCTGTCTAACAGAAGTAGCAAGAAATAACTCCTGACCAGATTCGATATTTTCTATAATAATAAGGTCTATATTGGCTTTAAATGCTAAACCCTGTTGTGTTAGACCCATTTTCTCTCTTGTGGTTGATATAAAAGCAGCCAATGTTTCTTTATTGCTCATTTTTTTGTTCCTTACTTATACCCCAAAAGATTCTTTAACATGAAAAAACTCCCCAGGTTGGACTCGAACCAACAACCCTGCGGTTAACAGCCGCATGCTCTGCCATTGAGCTACTGAGGAATATTTTGTATTTCTTTATTAAGTTTACATAAATTATTATAACTAAAAAGTTATTTTCTGTAAATAGCTAAAATAAAAAAAAATTTCTTTTTTTCTAAATTATATTTAACTAATGAGGTTTAAAATCCTTATCACATTTAAATTAGAAAGATCTAAAAAAGTTTTTAAGCCAATAGTTTTTAAACATAAAATAGTGCCAACTTTTCTTATCGAAAAATTAGCACTTAAAACAAAATATTACTTTTACTTTAATAAAGTGGCTGAGCAAATTGGTTTTTAGCCCACCGCTTTAATATATTTAGAGTTTAGGTTTCAATATATTCCTTTAATCTTCTGCTTCTATTTGGGTGACGAAGCTTTCTTAGAGCTTTTGCTTCAATTTGTCTAATTCTTTCTCTTGTTACGCCAAATAATTGACCTACTTCTTCAAGAGTTCTTTGTCTTCCATCGTCCATTCCAAATCTTAGCCTTAATACATCTCTTTCTCTTGGAGAAAGACTGCTTAAGACCTCTGCTAAGTCTTCTCTTAAGAGCTCATGCGCAACTGTCATTACAGGAGCATCAGCTTCTTTATCTTCGATAAAGTCACCCAACCTGCTATCTTCTTCTTTGCCTATTGGCGTTTCTAGAGAAAGAGGCTCTTGGGCAACTTTGATTATTTCTCTTAATTTATTTATTGTTACGCCCATTGCCTGGGCAATTTCTTCCTCAGAAGGTTTACGGCTTAAGTCTTGAGCAAGCTTACGTGTAATCTTTTTAAGCTTATTAATAGTTTCAACCATATGGACAGGAATTCTAATAGTTCTTGCCTGATCAGCAATAGCTCTTGTAATTGCCTGTCTAATCCACCAAGTTGCATAGGTACTAAATTTGTAACCTCTTTCGTGGTCAAATTTTTCTGCAGCTCTGATTAAACCAAGGTTACCTTCTTGGATTAAGTCTAAAAAGAGCATTCCACGACCAACATATTTTTTGGCGATACTAACAACTAATCTAAGGTTAGCTTGTACCAGTTTACGCTTTGCAACTTTGCCGGCTTCGCCACCAGATACGATTTTTCTTGCCAGTTCAATTTCTTCATCGGCTGTTAATAATTGAATTCTACCGATTTCTCTAAGATACATTCTTACAGGATCGTCAATAGAAACACCCTTAGGAGGAGATAAATCTATTTCTTCCATTCCGTCATTATCATCAGACATCATATTATCATCGGCCTGGTCCATTATCCCAATAGAAGGAGATCTGTCAAATAGCCTGTTTATCTGATCTGCATCAACTTCACCTTCCATATATCCGTCGATATTAGTAGCAGCTTCTTTTTTATTGTAGGTATTATTTTCTTCCATTATATCCACCATCATTCCATCATCTTTATTCTTCATTTTTCTTGCCATTGATTTTCTCCAATCTTGCTTGAACCAACTCCCTAACTTTATATTGCAATTGCAAGGAAGATAAGTCGTCATCATCCGCTGAGCGATAATCAGACTTTAATTTTTTCTGTTCTTCTAATGCAACATATTGGTTTATACATAAAATATTTTCATCAACATATTGTCTTAGTTGTTTTTCATTCATATTTATTTTGTCGTCTAAAGAAAACATTATATCTACTACTTTTTTCTTTAAGTCTTCATTACTTACAATTTTTATAAGTAGCTCTTGCGATATGTCTGCATTGTTTCCTAGTTCCTGGATTATATTTTCTATTTCTTTCTTTATAAATAAATAATCTGAATCTGTAAAATTTACCTCCTTTAAGAAATTATTTATTGCCAGACAAGAAAGATTGTCACTTTTAATAAAATATAAGCTTAATAAATTCTTTTGCGCAAGCAAGTGCCTTTTAATACTCTTGCCTATTTGGACAGGAGTTCTATCTTTTATTTGACTCCTTTGTAAATTTTTCTTAACTTCTATATTAAAAGATTCTTCGTCAACCTCCAATCTTTCTGAGAGAATCTTAATATATTCATTTCTTACTATTGTATTTTTTACCTCACATAACACAGGTATTAAAGTTTTCACCATTTTTGATTTTTGTTGTGGCGACTTTATCTCTCCCTTTGAATCTATTATCCTATTTATTTGGTAATCTATCAAAAGGGGTGCGTTATTTATAAGATTGTTATATGCGTCTAATCCTTCTGTTCTTATAAATTCATCGGGATCCTTGCCTGTAGGAATATTTACTACTCTTATTTCACATACAGGTTTATTATTATCAGCAAATGTATCTGCTATACTTCCATCAAATTGCTTTACTTCGCCTAATCCAGAAAATGCTGATTTTATAACCTCTGCACCTCGATCAGTTGCATTTATTCCGGCAGCATCCATATCAAACGCCAGAAAAATCTTTTTTGAGTATGTAAACTTTGAAATTAACCTTAAGTGGCTTTCTGACATTGCTGTACCTAAAGTGGCTACAACGTTTTTTAAGCCACTGGCATGAGCTGTAATAACATCAAAATAACCTTCCATAAATATAGCGCTATCGCTTTCTTTTATACTGTCTTTTGCTTGGTATAGAGCAAAAAGGTTTCTGCTTTTATTAAAAACAGGTGTGTCGGGTGAATTTAAATATTTTGGACCGTTATCTCCAAGTAATCTTGCACCGAATGCAATGTAATTACCTTTTTCGTCTCTTATAGGTATTATTATTCTATTTTTAAATCTATCTGTGTAGCCTGGGCCTGATGTCCTTTTTAAGCTCAAGCCTGCTTTTTCGAGGACATCATAGTTTGTTTGAAAGTTGTCTATTAAATAATTAGTTAAAGCATCGGATTGTTTAGGGGCAAAGCCCAGCTCGAATTCATTTATGATTTGCTCTGTTATTCCTCTTTTTAACAAATAATCTCTGGCGTTTTTCGCGTCTTTACTTTCGTAAAAATTATTATGGAAAAAATCTACAGCTGATTCATTTAATAGATATATTTGTTGTTTTAACTCTTGTTTTTCTGTTGAGTATCCACCGGAGTGAAGCGGTATACCAAATTTTTGGGCCAGTTCTGTTATTACCTCAAAAAACGAGTGATTGTTGACTTTCATTAAAAAGCTTATTGAATCGCCGCCTTCTCCGCAGCCAAAGCATTTGAATATTCCCTTGTCTTGGCTTACAGAAAAAGAAGGGGTTTTTTCTTTATGAAAAGGGCATAAGCCCCAGTGGTTTCTACCTGATTTTTTTAGCACAAGGTGCTCTGATACAACTTCTACTATATCAAGCCTGCTTTTAATTTCTGATATTGCATCTATGTTACTAGAATTACTTGGCTGCGAACTGGAATTCATTATTATAATATACCCTATTTGACACTTAGTTGATTAAAATAAGACAACGACTAAATCCTTGCTTATGCAGCAAAGATGAACGTTTTTTGAATTTTAAACGTATTTTCTCTTCTTTATTGTTAAAAATATTCATAAACAACCCAAAAACCTGCCCTTTGTTATAAGCAAATTTAACTACTGTATTTTATACCACAACATTACAAATAAATATAGTGTTTTAAAAGATTATATTTAACTTTGTTTACGTTATATAGTGAATTTTTATAAAAAAATACTTCAAATAGAGTATAAGCAGTAAGCAAAAAACAAAATACTACTATTAAATCATTATTATTGTAAACAAATAAAACAATATTACTAAAAATGTTTTATTTTTAGATAGCAAATTTATTATTATTAATAATAAGTAAGACATAAAAAATTTGGTGGTAAGGTTAATTATGCATACATCAAACTGGACAGACTACTTTTTAGACGTGGCAAAAACAATTTCTGCAAGGTCAAACTGCATTAGAGCGCAAGTTGGTGCGGTAATTGTTGATGAAAATAATAAAATAAAAGCTACTGGCTATAACGGGACTCCTTCTAAAGTTATATCTTGCAGAGAGTTAAAATTTTGCTACAGGATAAAAAATAATATAAAATCTGGCACAAGGTACGAAACATGCCGCAGTATTCATGCGGAGCAAAACGCGATAATTCAGGCAGGAGAAGAAAGATGCCGTAATTCGACTATGTATATTTACGGACATAATATGATTTGCATTTTGTGCAAGAGGTTTATTATTCAGGCAGGCATTAAAGAGGTTTATCTGAAAAAAAACGATGAGTCTAATATTATATATATTACCGCAGATGAGCTCAGGAATGAGCTGGAATTGCAATATAATAATGTATAGCCTTTATTTTTTGATGAGTTGTTTTTATTTTTTTTTTTTTATGGTTGAATTAAATGTTAACCTTTAATTTTTCTAAAACTCATTCTAAGAGAGTTATTAAGAAATTTAATCAAATGAGTAGAGTATATAAAAGGAATTAAGAAATGACTCAATTAATAAAAGCAAAAAATAACGAACTAACTCCCGAAATGGAAGCGGTCGCAAAAAAAGAAGAAATGGCACCTGAAGAATTGATGCAAAAAGTTGCTGAGGGAAAAGTCGTTATATTAAAGAATATTAATCATATAAACGTAATACCTACCGGCGTAGGAGAAGGATTATCAATAAAGATAAATGCAAATATAGGCACATCATCGCAAAGAAGTTCTATACAAGAAGAAATATGCAAATTAAAGATTGCCGAAAATACTGGCGCTGATGCTATTATGGATTTATCCACAGGTAAAGATATTGATAAGACTCGAAAAAAAATTATCAGCGAAGCAAAAGTACCTATTGGTACAGTACCTATATATCAAGCAGGTGTAGAGGCAATTGTTGACAAAGAATCTATACTTGAATTATCAAAAGATGCTTTATTTGAGTCTATTGAAAAGCATTGTAGAGATGGTGTTGACTTTATAACTGTACATTGCGGTGTTACCAAAGGTGTTGTTCACGCTTTAAAAGAACAAGGAAGAATCACCGGCATAGTAAGTCGTGGTGGATCTATGCTAGCCTCCTGGATACAGGGACATGGGAAAGAAAATCCTCTTTATGAATATTATGATGAGCTTTTAGACATTGCTAAAACTTATGATGTTACCTTATCTTTAGGTGACGGATTAAGGCCCGGTTGCGGTGCAGATGCAGGTGACAGGGCTCAAGTTGCTGAAACAATAGTTTTGGGTGAATTAGTAAATCGTGCAAGAAAAGCTGGGGTTCAATCTATGGTTGAAGGTCCTGGGCATGTGCCTTTAAATCTTATACCGGGAATGATGGAAACTATTAAAACCTTAACTCAAGGTGCTCCTTTATACGTTTTAGGACCACTGGTTACTGATATTGCTCCTGGGTATGACCATATTACTTCTGCTATTGGCGGAACATTAGCGGCTTTAAACGGTGCTGACTTTTTATGTTATGTTACACCTAGTGAGCATATTGGGCTACCTAATGCTGAGCAGGTAAAAGAGGGTATTATTACTTCTAAAATAGCAGCACATGCCGCTGATGTTGCAAAAGGCAGACAAAGCTCTATTAAAAGAGATTTAAATATGTCTATTGCAAGAAGAGACTTGGATTGGACCGAGCAAGCAAAGTATGCTGTTAATCCTGAAGTATTTGAAAAGATTGATAATGGGTCTCCTTGCACGATGTGCGGTGAGCTTTGCAGTATGAAACTTGTGAAAGAGTATATATAATTATAGATAGCAAAAATTAAACTATATTTAACCAGCGCACACTTTTAGATAAAAGCATGCGCTGGTTTATTACTTCTCTTCAGTATTTATATCCATTTTTGAGTATAGGTTAAAGTAAGGGTACAGCTTCACTACTCTTTGTACCGCAGCTTTATCTAGTCTGTTTCTTAAAGTTGCAGCAACTTTTTCTACAGGAAGCCTATGAGTATAATAGAGCTCACAGGCTCTATATTCCATTTTTATTACATCTTTTGCTTTTTTCTTAAATTCCAATTTATATTTCTCGGGAATATATTGCTGGGCTTTTGCCAGAGATTTTTGTTTTTCTTCGCCGAGGCTATCAAAAAATTCTTTTTCTAAAGGCACAAGATTTTTTATGCTGTTATTGAGCTTATTATAGTCAGAGTGATGTATATAAACATTTTCTTCGAGCTTATAGATATGAGCGCATACTAATTTGCTTATATTGGACTTTTCTGTATTCAGGTCTAAGTGGTGCCTTTTTAGTATACTTATGTACGACTTAGGAAGCTGCTTTAAGTCTGCAATATTAAATATAGAGTTATTTTCATTATCAATAGTATAAGATAGCTTATACTTATTTGTTTTTTCTGGGATATTATTAAATAAATAATATAATTTTCCTTTTTTTTCTTTAGCTTGTTGATTATCCAGTATTGCAACATAGACACCATAGAGCCATCCTTCATACAGTGTTTTTATTTGCGGATATTTATTTTTAAGCATATCTTTTATTTTTGCTATTTCTTGAGCCAGATATTGCTCATATTCAACTTCCAGCTTAACCATATCCAACTGTTTTTGTTTTTTTTCTTCGGGTGTTTTTCGGGGCTTTTTGTAAAACTTCATTTTTTATCCTTATTTAAATACTTTTATTCAATTATAACTAATAAAAAAGAATTGTCCTGATTGAATAATGGTTTTGTTTATGATATTTATATCAATAAGTTGGGACAATTATTAAAATAAAGAAGGAAAAATTATGGCAGGTCAATTTGAATTAGCAGCAAAACATTTAGAAGTGATTAAACGGGCTAAAAGTATTGTAGGTGGAATTAATGCGGATAATTCAAAAGATTTCGCCAAAGAATTAATAAATAATGGATATGGTAAAATGCCTTCACAGTGCAAGGTATATGACGACTATTTAGGGGCAACCGTTGCGGTTGAAGAAATTGCAAAAACAAACCCGGCAGCTGCATACTTTATGGTTGATCAAATTGTGGCAAAAGAAATTCTTGCAAAATATGCAGCAGGCAAAGCAGATAGCTATTTAGAATCTGGAAATACTATTGCTGTATTATGTAACGAGTCTGGAATGGATAGAAGCGGAATTGCTACAAAAGCTGAAAAAACAGAATCAGGATGGAAGCTACAAGGTAATAAGTCAATATCTGATGAGCAAAAGCAAGCTGATGCTTTTATTTTAGTGGCAAAAAATAATGATGATAAATATGTTGCTTTTTATGTAAAAAAAGAGCAATTAAGTGTTGATCAAGTTTCTAAATCAATTGCTGGCGCTGAAGTTGTTATAAATCAGCTTGTTATTGACCTAGAAATTGAAGAAAAACAGATGATAGCTGTTATGCCTGATAAAATGGAAAGAATTATGGCCATTGGTAAAACATTAATAGCAGGTGTTGCATCAGGAATTTCTCATAGTTCTATAATAACAAGTGTTAATGCGATAAAAGGCGTTAAAGATCAAAACAATACAGCAGTTAGTGCAACTCAAGGTGCTCAATTTACATTAGCTGATATGTATTCAGAAGCAGAAGGTGGCAGAATATTGGCATATAATAGCGCAGCTATGATTGATGAAAATAAGCCTAGCATTAGATTTGCTACTATGGCTAAAGTTCAAGCAAGTGATGCAGCTGCTTTAATTTCTACAGAAGCACTGCAACTTGTGGGTAATGCTGGTTATATTAGCGGTATTAGTTTTGCAGACTCTATTAGATCATCTGTGACTAGCCAAATAAAAGGCGGAACAAACAGAGTTCTTAAAAATCAAATTTATGACTACATGTTTGCAAAAAAATAGTAAACAAAACATGCCAGCGAGTCGGCGAAATAGAGATAAGTTAAAAAAATGGATAAAGTAAAACAAATAATTGCTAACGTATTAGAGGATAACCAAAAGATGACTGCCGATCAGGCAGCTTATCTTTTTGAGTTCAAAAATAAAGAGGCTCTTAGTTTAATAAAAAATGCGGCAAATGAACTAAGAAAAGATCTGGTTGGTGATAAAGTAAGCTATATTGTCAACTTAAATGCTAACTTTACTAATATATGTGATTCTTTTTGTATATTTTGCGGATTTAGACGAAATGACAATGAGCCGGATGCTTATATTCTGGACATGAATGAGTTTGAACCTCACCTTGACTATAATGTAAAACAGCTGGGTATAACCGAAGTTTGTTTTCAAGGTGGCTTGTATTCCAAGTTGAAAATAAACGGATTTAAATCTGTTAGCTTATTAGACACATACGCAGAGCTTTTAAGTTGGGTTAAAGATAGATATCCAGACTTGCATATACATGCTTATTCTCCTGAAGAAATAGAATTTTTATCTGTAATAAGCGGTAAATCTGAACAATATATTCTGGAGTACTTTAAGGGTTCTGGACTTGACTCTATGCCTGGTACTGCTGCTGAAATTCTTGTGGATGACATTAGAAGAAAAATTTGCAGCAAAAAATTAAATACTCAAAAATGGGTGGATATTATTAAACTCGCGCATAAGCTAGAAATACCTTCGACTGCTACGATTATGTACGGACATTTTGAAACCAGCTACCACAAAGCTAGGCACCTTGAAATCTTAAGGAATATTCAAGAAGAAACAAATGGTTTTACAGAGTTCATTCCTCTACCTTTAATCCCTAATAGAACCCATCTTAAAGATAGGGTAATACCTTTAAACTCAGAGGATAGGCTAAAATTACTCGCAATATCCAGGCTTTTCTTTGGAAAAGATATTAAAAATATTCAGGCTAGTTGGGTTAAACAAGGATTTGAAGAGACAGCTGAAGCTTTGGACTGGGGATGTAACGATATTGGTGGAACACTAGGTGATGAAAGAATCACACAAGCTGCCGGAGGCTGTTTTGGTAAAGGTGTTACCAAAGAACAATTAGTAGACATAATCACATCTAAAGATCGAATACCAATGCTAAGAGATACTCTTTATCTTTATCAAAAAGAAAAGCAACCACAAAAAATACTTATTTAACTAAAACATCTTTTAATATATTAAATTTATGCACAAGCTACCTGTTGTAAGCATTTAATATTGTTTATTTTATAATTATGGAGTATATCAAATAACCGACAGTTATGCTATAATATTCCTGAATTATATTTTTTTTAGTCCAAAGAGGTATAAGCATTGAGCAACAGAGAGTCTAATGAAATTATATTTACCAGAGAAGACAATTGTTTGGGATGCAACAAATGTATAGCACGATGCCCTATTCCTGAAGCTCATATTGCTTATGAAATAAATGGATTAACAAAGGTAAAAGTAGATCCTACAAAATGCATTAACTGTGGACACTGTATAGAAGTCTGTGACCATAATGCAAGGGATTATCTTGATGATACAGAAAGATTTTTTGAAGACTTAAAAAAGGGAAAAGAAGTTACAATAGTAGCCTCTTCCTCTGTTTTATTAAATATACCAGATTATAAAAAATTATTTGGATACTTGAAAACCAAGGGTGCTAAACATTTTTTTAATACAACAATAGGTACAGAGATAAGCATGTGGGCTTTTCTTAAATATATTGATGAGAATAAAGATAACGAAAAAGTAAAATCATTTGTTAATCAGTATTGTCCTGCAATAGTCCATTATGTTGAGAGATATAAGCCTGAGTTAATAGATTATTTAATACCAATTCAAAGTCCTGAGATTTGCACCAGTATATATGTAAACAAGCATAAAAAATTAAGTCAAGATATTGCATATATATCACCTTGTGTTGGAAAAAAAGAAGAAATCAATGACCCAAATACAGGTAAAAATATAAAATATAATGTAACCTTTAAAAAGCTTTTAAAATACCTAGACGAAAATAATATATATTTAGCTGAGTATGACGAGGTAGACTTTGATAGAAGCGAAATGTCTGATGGATTTGGTCTAATTGTTAGCAGTAGTGGCGGATTAACTGACTTTTTATCAAAATTTCTTGATGATAAATGGATAAGAAGCCTGGGTGGTCCTCGACTTTCTTTTATGTATTTGAAACAATACATGGAGCGAGTTGAACAAGAGAAGGCTTTGCCGGATATTTTAGATATAACAAGCTGTATACATGGCTGCAAGAAAGGTACGGCTTGTGCAGAAGGAATTGATATCGATGATATCGGTAAAAAGCTTTATGAATTTAAAAGAGACTTTGAAAAGAATAATTCTTTTGATTATTATGGGCCTTTTAGCTGGTGTGATAGTAACTTAGATTATGAGAATTTTATAAGAAAATATAATGACAAATCTTATTTAATTGAACAATATAAAGAACCTTATGACCTTGAGTATGACCAAGTATTTAAAGAATTGCATAAGCCTGATTGTACATCACGCCAAATAAATTGCATTTCTTGTGGTTATGGATCTTGTAAAGAGTTTGCTAGATCTATATTTAACAATTCTAACATATATAGCAATTGCATATTTTATAACAGAAAAGTCTTAGAAGTTGAACATTTAAAAGAAGAACTTATCTCAATTGTAAATCATGAATTAAGAACGCCTTTGACTTCAATATTAGGCTCGCTTAGCTTGGTAACTAATCAAACATTAGAAGATGTCCCAGTAAAAACAAAAGACTTAATAGACATTGCATATAATAACTGCGTTAGACTTGTTAGTATTGTTAATGATATTTTAGATATGGAAAAAATTGCTGCCGGCAAAATGGAGTTTTCTTTTGAAACAGCTAGTTTAAAAGATTTGGTTGATTATGCAGTAAAATCTAACATACCTTATGCCCAAAAATTTAATGTAAAATTAACAATCTTTGATAATTTACCTTATAATTCAAAGGTTTATGTGGATAAAAACAGATTTATCCAAGTAATGACCAATCTGTTATCTAACGCAATAAAATTTTCTCATCCTAATAGTGAAGTTTTAATTAAGTTAGATAAGCGTAACTGTTACTTAAGAATAGCAGTACAGGACTTTGGTGTAGGTATATCAGAAAAGTACAAGTCAAGAATCTTTGATAAGTTTACTCAGGCTGCAAATGTCAACAACAGATCCAGAGGGGGTACTGGTCTAGGGTTAAATATTTCTAAATCGATAATTGATAGATTTAGTGGAAATATCAGCTTTGAGTCTGAATTAAACAAAGGGTCAACATTTTACATTGATTTAAGAGAAAAATTAGAAGCAAAGGAAAATAAATCGCCTCATATATTGCATATAGATGATAGTGAAATGATTTTATCCATTGTAGAGAAGGTATTAGTACCAGTAGCAAAAGTTTCACAGGCAAAAACTTATAAGGAAGCTATTAACTTTATTGAAAAAGAAAAATTTGATTTGGTAATAATTGATATTAATTTACCGGATGGCAATGGGCTACAACTATTGCCATTGATCGATAGTACTGTACCAAAAGTTATTTTCTCAGGAGAAGAAGACATAGAAACAACCAAAAAGCTTGAAAACAAACCTAACGCATATATGACAAAAGCAACTGCTAACCCTGACAAACTCGTAAATCTTATTCAAGCAATGTTATCTGAAATTATTGATAAAAATAAAATGCTTCCTTAATCTAATAAATTATCTAATATTTATATTCAACAAAGAAATACTTTGTATACAGAAAATATTTTAAAAATAATATAAACTTAAGCAATTTTGACAAACTATTTGTTTTTATAATAATGGGAAAGAGAAAGTCAGTCCAGTTAAAAGTAAAGAGAGAGAAAAGGTAAAATAATGATTAATGGTGTTAGAGCCCTAGGCTTAAGCAATAGTTATGTATTTGAGCGCAAAAATGAGAGGCAGTATAACAACAGTATTTTTAATAATTATCATAGAAAAGGTTCTTTGAGTAATAAAACAGATGCCAGGCTTAGCCCTTTAGAAAATTATTTAAACAAGCAACTCAGGGATAAACTTGTTAAGGACGAGTCTTTAGAAAAAGTTATGGACGATGATTTTTTAAAAAATCTTGAATACGGATATTCTTTTGAAGAAGTAAATCCTCAAACAGGTGAAACGAGTAAGTGGACATTTGATAAAGTAAATAATTGCTACGTAAAAACAGTAACCGATATATATGGAGCAAAAGAAAAAATTTCTATTCCAAAAAACAAAATTCAGTCAATTCCTTAAATCTAAGTCCAGTTTTCAATAACCTAAGGAGCGAAAAATAAGGCTTCTTTGTGTGTAATTTGCAAACTCGTAATATGTACCGGCTAAGTCGGTACTTTTTTTTAATCGTCAACCATACTTATAATTTCATCCAACATTTCTTTTTTGGCATTAACTACATTAACATTTGCAGCAATTTGATGCTTGCTTACGACCCCGGTAAGAGCCATATCAACAGCATTACCTTCACCTGAATTAAATTTTTCAACTTCGCTGAGCAGCTTTGCTTGCGCGCTTATTATTGCAGTATCTTCTCTGCTAAAATTTAACAAGCTATATCCTGCAGAAGTAATGGCTTCGCCATATGTGTATTTGTTTAGCGAAATTGGAAAATTTGAATTCACTTCATTAATTTCCATATTTCATTCCCTTATTAATATTAAAATAATCATAATACTTCCTATCATGATTATTCCCAAATTCTTTAATTTTTAAACATTTTTATTGTAATTTTATATTAAGTTCTATTCTACTTAAATTTACAAAATTTCTTCTTTTTCTTCTAGTGCGCATTCAATCTCATCAATAATCATTTTTGCAGCTGAGACTCTGTCTTTTGCTTGAGTAATAGGTCTACCTACGACTAAATAGTCACCACCTGCTTTTATTGCATCAGTTGGGGTTAAAATTCTTATTTGATCATTTACCATAGACCATGTTGGTCTTACTGCAGGACACATTATTACAAAATCTTCACCGCATTTTTTTCTTATATTTGGTAAGTCATTTGCACTAACCATAACACCATTTAAGCCACAATCTTTTGCTAACATTGCCAGCTTTGTAGCATAATCATCTATATTTGCATAAATGCCTAATTCTTCTGTTAATGTTCTTTGTCCGAAGCTTGAAATCAAAGTTACACCTAATATTGTAGGTTCTGGTTGTTCGTATCTTTTCGCGGTTTCTCTTGCTAGTTTTGCAGCAGTCATCATCATTTTAGACCCGCCTGCTACGTGTATATCAAAAAATGTTACGCCATGTTTTACTAAATTTGCACATGCCTTTGCCACGGTATTTGGTATATCGTAGAATTTACCATCAAAAAATATATTTGCGCCTTCACCGTGAATGATTTTAATTATTTCCGGCCCAGCACTTGAAAATAATTGTAAGCCTATCTTGAAAGTACCTACATAATTTTTTAATTCATAGACAAGCTCTTTTGCGTCTTCGAGTGTGTCAACATCTAGTGCTAAAACTAGTCTGTCTTTAGGCTTTTTTATATTCGATTTCAATATTCACTTCTCCTGCTTGATATGTAATTTAATATACCATGGAATATTCTTTTTAGGATTAAATGTTAACGCTTTTTAAAGATTTATATAACATATATATCTTTAGATATTGTTTTTTATGTCCAAAATAGAAGTATATTCATTAAAAATCCTAGTGTTAAAGTCATTATATCAATTTATGCTAAAATTATCTATGTTTTACATTATATTTTTTGGTTTGGTAAGAAATTAATGACGATTAACAATAATAAAAAGATATTGCTATTTTGCATGTTTTTTATTTTAAGTGTAGCAAGCGTTTTATTAAATAAATTCGTTATAATATTTTTATTTTTAATAGTTATTAGCATAATTTTAAAGATAAAGTTAAATATATCAAAAAATTTAATTATTGTTTATCTATATATTTTTTTATTTGCAGGAGTTTATACGTTTTTTAAATTGCCAAATCCTGATAAATTATATAATTTAACGCCATCAACTATGTATTTAGAAGGTAGAATAATTTCTTTGCCACAAGTTTATTCTGAATATAAGACTAAATTTAAGTTAGCTCCATCTAAATATACAAAAAACGATAAACTTAAATGGACTTCAATCGACAAAAGTAAAACAATTGTTACTATTTATAACTTTAAGCAAGCATTCATGCCTAAAGTTAATATAGGCGATGTGGTTAGACTAAAAGGCAAGCTTAAAAAGCCTTATGTAAATAACAATCCTGAGGTATTTAATTATAGAAATTACTTAAAAAATAAAAAAATATTTACAACATTTTCGGTTAAGGCAGAAGATGTAAAATTAGTAAAGCACCCCAGCAATTACAAATGGAAGTTTATTCAGAGTTTAAACATACTAAGAGAAAAAATACTTAATGTACATAAATATTATCTTAATCCCTCAGAGCTTGAGATATTGGGAGGTATGGTTTTTGGAGATCATGCAGTTCGCAGCAGAGAAGAAACAAAAGATAATTTTATAAAGTCAGGTTTATTTCATTTGCTTGCGGCTTCTGGTATGAATGTTGCTTTGATTTTTGGCATATGGGTTTTTATTACAAAAATTATAGGAACGCCTCGCAGGTTTAACATTGCTCTTGGAGGTTTGATTGTACTTTTATATTTATTTTTAACGGGTATGCCTCCATCTGTATTGCGCGCCACTATTATGATGGAGTTTATTTTATTTGGAAAGTTAATCAATAAAAATACTGATTTATTAACTCTATTATCAATGGCTGCTTTTTTAATGATTATATGGGATCCCTTATACTTATTGAATATTAGTTTTCAATTATCTTTTATTGTTACACTTGGTTTAATATTGTGTACTGAGGCATGTGTGAACAAACTAAAACCTATACCCATAGGTATTTCAGGAGCTATTCTTGTCCCTGTAATTGCACAAATTTGGGTTGCACCTATACAAGCATATTACTTTAATACGTTTGCAACTTACTCTATTTTAGCTAACACTCTTGTAACCTTATTTGTGGGATTTATAACATTTTTAGGATTTGTATCAAGCATTTTATGTATTACTCCGTTTATTGGAGCGCATATTTGTTTCTGGTTTGATGTTTGTGCATTACCTTTGATTCAAATACTCCTTGGAGTATCTACTTTTTTTTCAGAGCTGCCTAATTCAATTTTATACCTAGCTTCCCCCAGTTTGGGAGAGCTATTTATTATCTATTTAATTATATTAAGCATTTCTATTTATTTGTACGTTTTTATAAGAGAAAAATATGAGGATAAAGCAAAGCTAAAATCTTTTAATAAAATATTTTTAGGGATTTTAATTAGCTGCATTATATACTTATCGCTTATATCTACAAAAAAGTATTTTGATAATAGTTTAAAAATTTTATTTTTTAGCATAAAAAATGCGAATACTACTTTAATAAAAACACCAGATAAAAAATACATCTTGATAAATCCAACAAATCTAAAGAAAAAAAAGTATACACCTACTAATAGTATTTTATTACCTTATTTTAGAACAAAAGGGATAAAAAGTATTGATAAAATTATTACTTTTAAGTCTGACATAGCTTTTAGAAACTCTTTATTTGAGCTTATTGAGCATATTAAAGTAAAAAAAATATATATATTTAATAATAAAAAAACTAGCCAATTTTCTGAAATAAAAGATATATGCGAACAAAAAGACATTAATTTATATACAATCAATCAAAAAATCATAGATTTAGAAGAATTTAAAGATTTTAACCTTAAAATATCAAGCCTAGATAAAAAATTGCTCATTAAATATAAAGAGCTTGATGCAACAATAAATTTAAAAAACATTCAAGACTATATAAACACCTTGGATCATAAAAATAATATGAATATTAGCACCGGCGCCATACAAATAATAACAAAGGGCAAAAAAATGAATGTTAGCAATTTTAACTAACTATAAAAAGCTTTTTAGGGTATTTAACCACGCTAAAACTAATAAAATAACCCAGCCTCTGAAAAGAGTAGTCTAAAATTTAATTGATAAGCCACTATAAAATACGTTAAATGATTTACATTGCAGGCATAAAAATATGTTAGTATTTCATATGGTGTATTATAGCCTATAAAAACTACTTTAGCATTAAGAGATTTATTAAATGATAAAGCCTAAAAGAAATTTTAAAAACGTTTATGAACAAGCTCGCTTGGAAAAAACAAAAAAATACGGAGATCCAGATAGAAATTTACTTCTTACATTAGGAGTAATAGCTTTTGCCGTAGTTGCATTAATTGTGACTACTAAGCCAAAAGAAGATGAAACACTTAACTTTACTAAATATTATCCAGCTTCATCACCATTATATATGGATTTTTACGAAAATAATATTAAAACTAACAATGAATCAATAAACTCTGACATTAAATCATTTACTTTTAGCAAAGTATTTAAGGAAACTCTAAATAAAGATATTACTAAAACTTTGTTAAAAAAAGATAAAAAAAAACTTGCAGTACAAGGATTTGAAGGGAAATACAGCTTTGGAGTATGGAAGCAGGACAAAAAACTTGCTAAACTAGGAATTATTAATTTAAATAACGAAGCTTTTGCAACTAGCTTTATAAATCAAATTTTTCACGAGAGCAATACTTTTAACAGTAAGGTATTTAAAGGTTATAAAATTACTCTTCTGCCACAGGGTGCATATTTTATAAATAAAAGAAAACTTTATTTGGCTAATAGCGAGAGTACATTAGAGTATTTAATAGATAATTTTATATTAAGTAAATCTGACAGCTTAAAAGATTCAAAAGCTATGAAGGATTTTGAAAGCCTTTTTAATACTAAAAGAGCTGGAACTATTATTGCTAAAGACTTCAATAGCTTAAATAGCTTAGCCTTAGGCGATAAAGAATTATCTAAAATTCATAATTATTCAGTTGGGATCTTAAAATTAGAAAATGATATTTGCGATTTAAATATTTTTTCTAAAGTTAAAGAAGTCTTGCCAGAAGTTGATGCTAAAGAAGTAATTAATTCAACTTTCAAAAAGAATAAAATCTATCAGGTGTCAAAACTTATTCCTGAGGATACTTTGCTATATATTTCTGTTAACAATATTTACAAATATAAAAACTTATTAAACTCTTTGACTGATAATCAAAGCCCATATAATCTTTCTGATATACTTGCTCTTTCTAAACAAAACGGAATAGACTTGGAGGAATTATTAAAAAGTAATATATTTGGAGCTTTCTTTAATCAAAAAGATTATATAGTTATGGTTTCTAACAATGAAAAAATTGATAACCTACAACAAAACCTGGAAAATAATATTTTAAATAAATTTATGAATATTAAAAGTATTAATTATAGAAAAAATGAATTTAAGGCTGTTTATAACAAAAAAGCAAAAGAAAGCATTTGTTGGGGCAAGTTTAATAAAGAATTTTATGCGGTTAGTAATACCAATTCTATACAAAAACTTGTTAATTTAAACTCTGATAGCAAATCAAAGAAATTAGCAAATAATGAACATTTTTTAAAGCTACTAAAGCAAAACCCGCAAAATTCTGATATATTTGCATTTATCAAGCTAAGTAAACTTGATAACATTGAGCAAAGCAATAAGCTCTTAGATTTAACAAACAATAAAAATTTATCTATTTCTGAATTTCTCCGCAACTCAGATAGTTTAATGTTAAACATAAATTATAATAATGATGTGATTAATTATAGATTTTTACTGAATTTAAAAGAGTAAATGTTGATATGTTAGAAAGATTACAGCAGGCAAAGAGTCTTATTCTTGAAGTAGAGGACGAATTAATTAAACAAAAAGGCTTTTGTCCTTATGAAGTTGGGCATGCTTTACGCAAAATAGATGATGCAATTTTAGAATTACAGAATATACTTACTGATAATAGCGAAAAAACTGATTAATTTATATAATTCATCTTTTTTTGAAAGATAAAGCTACATCTTGAGATCTGCAAAAAGATGGGGCTAAAAGTATTTAGCAACATATTTAGGACTAAAAAGCTATTAACATGGATAAACATACTGCCTTTTTGGTTGACCAATGATCGAATGACAATTAAACAGGGGAATTTTATATTTACTATAGGCTTTAAATTTAAAAAAATAATGTAAAAAATTGTTAAAAAACATGTCCAAAGTAGTAACTATTTAGCATGAAGATATTTTAATAATAGTAGATATCATGGATAAGAAGGCATTTACATGGTAAACAACGTAAACTTATTTGCACAACCTATACGCAGAGAGCAGCAGGCTACTACACCTGCTGTAAGTAGGGAGCCGTCTTTTTCTGTTAAGACTAACCCTTTTAAGCCACAGCAAGGACCTTCTTTTGGATCAACAACGCCTTTAGCCATGAAATATGGCTCACCTAAATTGGATACTGCAACAGTTGCAGGGGCTCAAGAAAAGCATTCGGTAGGATTAAGTCCTATGAGAGAAGGCGCACTTGGCCACAATGCTATATATAATGGCAGTGGGCGAACAGGTGGCAAACTGAACTTTTTTGCGTAAATAGCGATAGCAATAACTTTAAAAGAAGTTGTCTTATGTTAGACAACTTCTTTTTTAAAGATTAAAATTATTGACATAAAATAAAACTTTACCAGAGATTGAGGTTATTATGAGAGTTCATTACATACAACACGTCACGTTTGAAAATTTGGCTAACATTGAAAAATGGATTAACGCTAAGCAGTATACTTTAACAAGCACTAAGCTATATGAAGATGCTATTTTCCCTGACATGGACAGCTTTGATTTTCTTATAATTATGGGTGGTCCCATGAATATTTATGAGGATGATAAGTACCCATGGCTCAAGCAAGAAAAAGACTTTATAAACAATGCCATCAAAAGTAAAAAGCTTGTTTTAGGTATATGCCTTGGAGCACAATTAATCGCAGATATATTAGGCGCAAGTATTTATAAAAATAAGCACCCTGAAATAGGCTGGTTTCCCATTACTTTAAGTGAAAATATCAATTCTAATAACATATTTAAAAACATGCCGACTGAGCTTGATGTATTTCACTGGCACGGAGATACTTTTGATCTGCCCGAAAACAGCACATTGTTGGCTTCTAGCGAGGCATGTGTTAATCAAGGATTTATTTATAAAGATCATGTTATTGGATTACAGTTTCATTTAGAAGCTTCAAAAGCATCTGTGGAAAGACTTATACAAAACTGCAGTGATGATATTTATCAAGCTGACTATATTCAAGATACAGAAGAGATGCTAAAATATAATCATTTTAATGAGCTTGAAGACTATTTATTTAAACTTTTAAATAATTGTAATGAGTTCTTTTTCAAAAAAAAATAATATTATATTTAAAATTTTAAAATCATATATTTAGAGATGTTCTTTGTCGCTAAGTGTATGATATGATTTATACTAGTCATAAAATTATTTTAAATTAAATTTTTCAGGATATTGTTTATTTTAATAAGTTTGATCACTATTGAATAATCTGAAAATCATTTTAAAAATTATATATGGGTGAATATTAAGGTTTGGGGGTAAGGATTATGAGAAAAAAAATTCAGGTAGGAAACAAGCTTATAGGTGATGGTGAACCGACTTTTGTAATTGCAGAAATTGGCATTAACCATAACGGAACTGTAGAAAACGCAAAAAGGTTAATTGATATTGCTAAAACTTGTGGCTGTGACGCTGTAAAATTTCAAAAAAGAACAGTAGATGTTGTTTATACAAAAGAAGAGCTGGCAATGCCAAGACCAAATGTATTTGGAAATACAAACGGTGACTTAAAAAGAGGGCTAGAATTTGGTTATGAACAGTATAAAAAAATTGATGAATACTGCAAAGCAAAAGATATTTTATGGTTTGCTTCTTGTTGGGATGAGGCATCTGTTGACTTTATAGAACAATTTAATCCCCCATGTTATAAGATTGCATCAGCAAGTTTGACTGATGATAACTTGTTAAAGCATACTAGAGCAACAGGCAAGCCTATTTTACTCTCAACCGGAATGAGCTCACAGGACGAAATTGAACATGCACTCGAGATTTTAGACGATAATGTAGTGTTATATCATTGTACATCAACCTATCCTACAGATTTGGAAGAAATTAACCTTAAAGTTATTACTAAATATAGAAGCAAATATGATTTTCCCATTGGATTTAGTGGACACGAAAGAGGCGTAACCACTACGGTTATTGCAGCTGCTATTGGTGCAAACTCAATAGAGAGACATATAACTTTTGATAGAACTATGTGGGGAAGCGACCATGCTGCCAGCCTAGAGCCACAAGGCTTATTCAGGCTTGTTAGAGATATCCGACAAATTCCTATTGTAATGGGTGACGGCCAAAAGGTTGTTTATGAATCTGAAAAGCCTATCATTAAAAAATTAAGAAGAGTTAAAGGTAATAAAAATGTGGCAAAAGTTTAATAAAGACATAAAAATAGTAGCAACCGATTTTGACGGTATAATGACAGACAGTTGTGTTTATTTTTCTTCTGATAGCAGGGAAGAACAGAAAAAAGTAAGCTATAAAGATATTATGGGAATGTCTTTGGCTGTAAAAAATGGCTATACACTTGCCATCATATCAGGTGAAGATTCTCCGATCATTGATAGAGTTGCAAACCGATTTAATTTGGAAGATGTACATAAAGGTATAAAAAATAAGCAAGAGTCTATAGAGCAAATTTCTAAAAAATACTCTGTGCCTTTATCTCAGATATGTTACCTTGGTGATGACATCAATGACATTTGCGTTCTAGAACGTGTAGGCTTGGCCGTCACAGTACCGGATGCAAATTTTAAGGTTAAAGAACTTCCTAATATTTATATAACAAAAGCTCCAGGTGGCAACGGGGCGTTTAGAGAGATTGTGGATTTATTAATATATTATTAAATAACAGAGGTGAGAAATGTTTCAAAAAAATATAGAGGTTTTAAAATTTAAAAATCCTAAATTGGCTGCCAAAATAGAAAGTTTAAGCTTGGAAGATGTAAGTGAAAACTTTTCTGTTTTTGAGGCTGAAAGTAAGGATTTAATAATCGCATATAAAGACATACCCCTTAATAGTCCGGCTGATCCAATACAAGAGTCCAGACAAATTTGGACTAAATCAATAAAAGCAGAGCCAGTTAAAAATGATATCCATTTGGTTTTTGGAATAGGCCTGGGGTACTTGTTTAAAAGAACCTATGTAAGCTCACCTGCTAAAGTCTTTGTTTTTGAACCTAATATTGAAATTTTAAGATATGTATTTGAGTATATTGATTTTTCTCAGGAGCTAGCGGATAAAAGAGTTTACTTTACTGATAACTTTGATACTCTAATAGAAAAAATTCAAAATGAATATTTGGCAGGTGACAAAATAGAGCCACTTTTTGTTGACACTTATGCTTTGTTAAATCAAAAAATCTTAATGAATTTAACTACTGAAATAATAAAAATTTGTCAATTAAAAAACATGGACCAAAATACAATTTTTAGTCAGTGTAAAGACTGGACTATTAATAATATTACCAATATGAAATTTTTTCCAAAAGCTCGTCCTGTTAGTATTTTGCAAGATAAATTTAAAGAAAAGCCTGCTTTAATTGTTTGTTCAGGTCCTTCTTTAAAAGAGAATCTTAAAAATATAAAAGAAAATAAAGATAAATATATATTAATATGCATTGGTAATGCTTTAAAATATTTAATTCAAAAAGATATAACTCCTGATTTTGCAGTTTTCTCAGACTCAAAACATCTTGAGCAGCATATTGAAGGAATTGAAGACAAATTAAAAGACATAAACCTTATCACTTGCTCAAAAGCAGATTTTAACTTATCAAGAAATCCATTCAAAAGAAAATTATTTTATCTTTCCAAAACTGATGCCATCGCAGATTGGCTAAATTCTGTTTCATCGCAACACTTTAAATTATACAAATCAGCAGGTAGTGTTTCTATTATCAGCTATTTTATAGCTAAAGAAATGGGCTGCGCTCCTATTGTTTACGCAGGCTTAGACTTGTCATTTGTAGATAATAAACTATATGCAGATGGCAAAGAATTAGATGTAAATTCTGAAGGTGATATTAATTTGGGATATGCTCCATCGTATAACTGCAAAAAAGCAGTTCAGGTGAAAGGACGTAACGGTAAAAATATTCTTTCCAGGGACGATTATGCACTATTTATTAGGCAATTTGAAGATATTATTGAAGAAGAAAATATTCAAAACCAAATAATTAGCACATCGTTAAATGGTGCAAATATAAAAGGTATGAAATACCAAGATTTTAATAAGATAAACAATGAAATTTCCAGTGAAAATATAAATGTTGATGAAATTTTAACTCAATTATTTGAGCAAAGTACCCAGGACTGGGATAATGTGCTTAATAATTTAGCAAAAAACTTAATAAAAGAGCACCAAAAAATAAAGTTAATAAATGATAATTGTAAAAAAATAGTTGATACATTAGGTCAAATAAACAAGCATTTACAAGGCAATAATGTTCAAATTACATTTGTGGAGTCTTTGGCTAAGGATATTCAAGAAAATATGTCTAAAACTAGAGGAGACATTATTAGCAATATTTTCCTTTCTAACTCACTTCAAAAGGAAATTCTTGATTATACTAATAATTATAAATTAGATGTATTACCGTCTATTGAAATCATAAAACATAATATGCAGACTGAATATAACTTGTTTAATATTGCAGATATGACTTCATCAGCTATAGAAAAGAACTTAAACGGTGTAATTTTAAAGTATAAAAGAAAAGTAATTAAAGATGAGTGCGTAGTATAAGCTTATTTTGGAAAACTCCATGACATATTTATGTAAAAAGCTGTCGTAATAATTAATTCGACAGCTTTTTATAAGTTATCTTTAAAATTTTTAATTAATTTTTATTATAAGCTTCTTTAATCTTACTCACAAGATCGATGAGCCTTTTGCTGACTTCGCCTTGACTGATAGCTAATTCTTTTGATATTTCAGCTTGTTTTAATCCCTTTATATATCGTAAAAAATAGATATCTCTATATTTTTTTGCCTTTTCTCTCATATCTATTTGAACAATAATATCTCTAATCCTTTGAATATCTTCTTGTAGGATAATTTTCTCTTCAAAATTAGCAGAGTCGTCAGGAATATCGTAAACTAACTCACCATCATTATTGATATTGTATACTCCTGTGGGAGATATTGGCATTTCATTAATTTTTTGATATTTTTTATTTATCCGCTTTAAACGTCCTGATGAGCGCAAAACTTCTAAAATAGCACTACTTGAAATTTTGCTAAGATAAACTTCCAAGTTATTTACATCATTAATAGAAGAAAAAACGCTTAAAGATCGTTTAATTGTTTCACTACAAAAATCTTCAAATAAATCCTCATTTCCTGACAACCTAGGATTTTTTCTGATTATATCTTCTATTATTTGTCTATGTTCTAATGATATCTCCAACTTTATCTCACCCTAAGAGTTAATTCTATTAAAATCCGCAGTTTTTCATCATAGCCTGGTGTTTTTTATCACACTTGTTAAGTATCACTGTTACAGTTCTAAAATAAAAAGTAACCAGTCGACTTATAATAGTGTACCTTATAATATATTAACATTTCGTTATAGAATTACAAGTTAATTACTATATTTGCATTAATATACTCTTTATTTGTATTAACTTTAGGTAATTTCATATAGTTGAATGTTTTATTAAGAGATTTTAACATAATTTCATCAATTTGCTTTGAGCCACTACTTTTGATAACTTTGCTGCTTTTTAAATTACCATCAAGATCTATTTTTACTTTAATTTTTACTTTATCACTTGAAGCTCTATCATTAGCCCATAGCAAATCATCAGAAAGATAAGTTTTAAAGGCATTACCTGTTAATACTAAATAATTTTTAAGAGACCTGTCTTTTGCCAGGCTAGCACCAATTTCCCAAGCCACTTTTGAAATTTTGATTTTACTATTACCACTTTTGCTGTATCCATTAGTAAAAGCACTAGACAAAACATTATTAATACTCTTTTGCTTTTTAATAGTTGTTCTATTATTTTTTGTATTTACTAAGTTTGTTTGTTTTTCTGGCTTAACAATTGCTTTATGTAATTTGACTTGTTTTTTAGTCAAACTAACCGGTACTTCTGCTGCTTTATTTTTAATTTTTTCTGTCTTTACTAAATTAAGAGGAACAGTCTTTTTGAGTTGAATTTCTTTCTTCTCAGTATTTGTTTTCGTTAACTCTGACGATTTTTGTTGTTTTTTAGCCAATGCACCATTTTTGCTATTTTTGTTAAGATTTGCTTTTTTAAACTGATCAACAATATTTGGATAATTATCCATCAAAACATATGATAAGGTGCCAGCAGCTGCTAAAAATATAGCAATCTTAGCTATGCTTGGTCCATTTGATTTATTTTTCAGCTTTACAGTTTGACGTTCATGCAGTTCAACACTAGTCTTTGCCCTAGAACTTTCAATATCAGATTCTACAATATTTTCTTGTGTAGCAGGTTCTTCTTTTAGAGCGTCTGCTATGTCATTAACAATTGCAGTGCCTTTAGCTGATTTTAATGGAACTTCTTTAAGCATAAGAGTAACAAGCTTTTTAAATGCTCTTTTTGCTTTAATATAGCGCTTAATAAACTTATATCTTTTTTTATTTTTTAATTCTTTAATACTGTTATAAACAAATAAATTTTCTTCAGGAGAAGTCTTGCCATCCGCCTCATCAGTAGATGATAAATCTTTATTATCATCAATACTGCTTACTAGTTCTTCGTGTTCTTCTTCTGGTTGATGCAGAGCGTTATTATTCAAAGACTTAAATTGAGATATTAAGTCATCAAGGTCTTTAGATTTATCCTCATTAATATCCAGTAAACCTTTATTATCCTTATCATTTTGCCAATTCATAACACCAGATTCATTATTATTATCTACAGAAAAAGAGTCTTTAATCTCAAAGGAGTCAGAGATTTCAAATGGTTGTTCCGTGTCTATTTCAAAGTCATTTAATTCTGTATTTTTTTCAGCACTCAATTGGCCATCTGGCATCTGGCTAGCAGGATCTTCATTATTATTCTCCTCTTCCTTCATATTGGCAATAGCCTCTTTTAAAAGAGCAGATTTGGTATCTAATCCTAAAGGATCACTGGCAGCCTCTTGAGTTTCATCTAAATTAATCTCATCTAAAGGTGATAGCTCTTCAAAGTCATCTGACAAATTAAGATTATGGCTTTCTTCCTGTTCTTTAGACTCAAATTTTTCTTCAGACACTTCTTCAGAAGTTTTTTCAGTCAATTCCTGAGTAGAATCTTCTTCACTAATACCATCCAATGATTTAAATTGCGTAATTAAGTCATCTAACTCTTTAGCTTTATCTTCATCAAGGTCTAATAAGCCTTGATTATTATGATACTCTTCTTTAGGATCATCACTAACGTTATTATCACAATCATTATCTTCTGTATTTTCCAAAGAGTTAGCTTGCTCTGCCGATGTATGGTTAATAGGGGCTTCATTTTGAGTATGCTCTTTCATTTGAGCAATTGCATTTTTTAAAAAATCAGCGTTGCTATTTAATCCTAAAAGGTCACTATTAGATTCATTATTATTTTCTTCTGATTCACTTAAGCTTAATTCTTCAAGGTCTGCCAAAACCTCAAAACCTTCATCTTCGGTATTATCTTTAGATTCAAGCTCTAGTATATTTTCCTCTGACTTATCTTCTTCATTAAGAGTTTCTACGACATCCACGAATTCAACACGATCTGACTCGTTATTATTTTCCTCTGCTTCATTTAAGCTTGATTCTTCAGTGTATTCTACTGTATCAAAATTTTCACTGTCTATATTATCTTTATATTCAGGCTCAACTACTTCTTCCTTATTTTCTTCTGCCTGCAGCTTACTTGATACTTCTATCAACTCAAATTCATTATTATTAATTTCTTCTAAGGTATTTAATTCATCTATAGCTTTTTCTAAGTCAAGACTTTCTCCCAAAAATCCTGAAGATTCTTCGGTATTTTCCATGGATTTAAAATGACTGATCAAATCATCTATTTTATTTGATTTATCACTATCTATATCTAAAAGGCTATTATCAAATATATTTTTTTCTTCTTCTTTTTCTATTTCTGAAATGTCCTCTAAGGCAAAAGAATCATTAATTTCAAATGAATCTTCAGTCTTAGCTTCAATACTATCCAAAGCAATAGATTGGCATTGCTCAATTTTATCAGCACAAGCTATAGATTCTTCATTACTTAATTCGTCACTATTCTCTTGATTACTAATATCATCAAGCTGCAAGTTTTCAGGACTATTAACCATCAATTCTTCAGAAGATTCAGTATTTAAAGGCTTTTTTAGAAACATTTTTTTTAACTTAGAGAATAATGTCTTTTTTTCTTCATTTTCTTCTGGCATTTCATTATTTACAGCATTAACAACCTCTATACCAGGCTGGCATTCTACCTCTCTTGTATTAATTTGGACTTCTTCTCCTTGAAGAATAGAATTATCTGTAAAAATTTCCAGCGTTAAATCTTGGATATCTCTTTTATCCAGTTCCATCTGCAAGAAGAAATCGTCAAATGTGCAAAAGTCTTTAAATAGCTTTCTGCATTCTTCGCAGACAAGTAAATGCTTGAGCAAAAATGCTAAATTACTTTGATTTAGTTCACCCTCAACAAGAGGTAAAAATAATTCTTGAGCCTTTTCATGCTCGTGATCCATAAATAAAATTCTTGGTTTTATAAATTGACTGATACTGGAAAATATCTCTTCTAAAGACTTAAGTTTGTTAACATCAGTAATTATATATTTTGAATTACTGCAAGAGGTATTGATATCACTATTCTTTGTAAATCCTAAAAATTCTACATCTGTTAATTCCGGGGATAATTTGACGGCAATATAAATATCAGGTGTTATATTCAAATCTTTATGGAGTTTAGGAATCCATAACTGTGGATATTCTTTGGCTGTGATGATCCTTAAGTCAATCAATACCTCATTTATTCTTATATCTGTTATATCTACGAATTTTAAAAGTTGATAGTTATAAAATAAAGAACTTTCTTTATTATTTAGAATAACTCCTTTTTTATTAAAATATTGTTTTAGCTTTTCAACTGCTAAGAATTTAGCAAAAAGAATTTTTCTTGCTTCATTGTCTTTTATATTATTTACCAACCCGGAAATAAACTCTTTTTCCTGATCTTCTATATTATATTTAATGGTTTCCATAAAAACACCCCGAAAAAATTTCACCTAATTATTAAGAGGGCAAAATGTATAAAAATATTCCAAATTTAACAAAAATACTTTATTTGTATTAGATAGTAATATTTTAGAGTTATAGTAGCTCAAGAATACTTTTCAGATTATCCAATCCTGTTAAAACTAATAAAATAAACTAATCTCTGAAAAGAGAAATCTGAAATTTAATTGATGTGCAGTATAGTATATTCAAAATATTGTTTAATCTGATAAAATTAAAAAAGAAATAAAAATTTTTTATTTTGATGCAGCAAGCAAACTTAACTTACTTTGAGGAAATATAATGCAATCACCTAAATCACAAAATTATTATAAAGTACTTGGAATCAACACTTCTGCATCTGCACAAGAGATAAAAACCGCATACCGAAACCTCGCCAGAAAATACCACCCTGACGTTAATCCAGGAAATAAACTATGCGAAGAAAAGTTTAAAGAAATTGGAGAAGCCTACAACGTTCTAGGTAGCCAAGACTTAAAAAGAAAATATGATTTATCAAACGGTTATAATATAGATAAATACTCGGCACCCAAAGAAACAAAAGAGCAAGCCAAGCAAGCATACAACAATCAAAAATCGACAAATACTCAAAAAACAAAAGATCCTGATAAAAAGACCGATAACGAAAAAAAGCAAAGCTCTGACAAAAATAAAAAAACTGACAAAGAAAAAGGATTTTTTTCTGATATCTTAGGTGGCATGTTTAAAGAAAAAGAAGAGGACAGCAAAAAAAACAATAAAACAAAAAAGGAAGATCCTCCAAAAACTAATAAGCAAAAATCCTTCAAAGGCAAGGATATTTATACAGACATAACAATAAATGCCGCAGAAGCTCATAATGGAGCCGTTAGAAAAGTCAATATTCTCCATACTGAAAAATGTAGAAAGTGTAATGGCAAGCGATTAATTAATGATCTACCCTGCATGGCATGTGAAGGTAACGGTGAAACCTCCACTCATAAAAAGTTAAATATTAAAGTACCTGCAGGCGTAAAAAATAATTCTAAAATAAAAGTAT
Source organism: Candidatus Gastranaerophilales bacterium (assembly GCA_028277625.1). Classification (GTDB taxonomy): domain Bacteria; phylum Cyanobacteriota; class Vampirovibrionia; order Gastranaerophilales; family JANQFW01; genus JANQFW01. Next base: position 38,223 of record JANQFW010000140.1, read on the forward strand.
CAGCAGAAGGCAATAAAGGAACTAACGGTGGGGAAAGCGGTGATTTATACTTAGTTATCAAAGTGGAAAAAAATTCTTTGTTTAAATTTGATAAAAATGATGTTATATGCGAAATTCCTATAACGCCTAGTGAGGCAGCACTAGGTGCGGAATTTAAAGTACCTACCCTCGAGGGCAGCGTATTAATGAAAATTCCAGCAGAAACCATTTCTGGACAAAAATTTAGGTTAGTAGCACAAGGATTAAAAGATTCTAAAACAAGTAAAAAAGGTGATCAATTTGTTATTGTTAAAATAGAAATACCTAAAAACTTGACTAAACAAGAAAAAGAGCTGTATCATGAACTTGCTAAGGTTAGACATTATAATCCTAGAGAAAGTTTATTTGATGAATAACAATAATAATCAGGCTAATATTATAGAAGTATTTAGCTCTATACAGGGAGAGGGACCTTATATTGGCTATAAACAAATTTTTATACGCTTTTCTGATTGCAATCTTAACTGTGCATATTGTGATACGGATTTTCAAAAAGCTGATTATATAAATTTGATAATAAATAATAACATTGAAAAAATAAAAAATCCTACAAGCCCAATAAACTTGTATAGTAAAATAAAAATTTTACTTGATGATAATCATCATAGTATAAGTTTTACAGGTGGAGAGCCTTTGATATGGCAAGATTTTATAAATGATTTTATAGAAGTGATAATTAAAAGTAATCATAAAATAAAATTTTATTTAGAAACAAATGGAACGTTACCAGACAAGCTAGAACAAATAATACACAATGTTGATATAGTTTCTATGGACTTAAAGTTAGAGTCGTCTACAAATCAACCTGTTTTATGGAAAAAGCACAGTGACTTTATAGATATATGTCTGGAAAATAATAAAGAAATATTTATAAAAACAGTTATTACAAAAAATATTTCTGATAGCGAAATAATTACTACCTCTAATTTTATAAACTCAATAAAAAAACAGGTTACCTTAATTTTACAACCTGTTTCTACTAATAATGTCAATTTAGCATTAAATTCAGATGAGTTAGTTAAATTACAGTCACAATTTTTACAAAATTTATCTAATGTTAGATTGATTCCCCAGGTACATAAATATTTAAATGTTTTATAAGTTAATTTATTTTATATTTAATGAGTTCTACGCCCTAGTTCCCTGTCCATACAGTAAAGACCGTTTATATTGTCTTTTGTTAACTTTAATTTTTGTATTATTTCTTCCAAGGAGCTTTCTTCTTCTACTTGCTCTGTTACAAATTCTTGTAAAAAAATACTTGTTGGATGATCTTTTGTGTCTATAGCAGTGTTTGTTAATTCATGAATATTTTTAGTTACCTTTTTTTCATGGTTAAGAGCATCTTTGAATACATCTAAAGCGGACTCCCAATGATTTTTAGGCTTAGGTATTTCTTGCAGTTCTATTTTAGCCCCCTGCATATTTATATAATTATAGATTTTATCTGCATGAGTAAGTTCTTCTTGTGCCTGGTATTTCATCCAGCTTGAAAAACCTTTAAAATTGTAATAATCAAAATGAATTGCCATTGACATATATAAATATGATGAATAAAATTCGCAATTTAATTGTTCATTTAATTTTTTTTCAATTTCCTTGTTTAACATATATTTTCCTTTTTTCAATTTACATCTTATTTTGTATATTTAAAAAGGAAAAATTATTTTATCCAATCTCCAATTTTCTAATTTTTAACTTTATTCCTCTAAAAAAATATTTATACACTTTAGTATCATTTCTAATTCTGATATTTCGAAATAAAGTTAAAGTAGCTCAAAACATATAGTGAGTAGATAAATAATCATAACCATCAGCAAACCTTTTAAAGGGTCGTATAAAATTATTAAAATATTTTTCGCAAAAGTAAAAATTATCAGGTTTATTGTGTATAATATTATAAAGAGTAGGTTTGGCTAGTAAAAATAGAGTGAAAGATTAATAATGTACTTATCAGAGAAACTTAAGTCCTTAGAGAGTAAAATAGTATTTATGACATGGGATACTTCTGCCGAATATGGGAAAATAAAATTTGTTGGGCATGATTATCTTGAATTTGAAGTCATTGATAGAGAGTCATTCGACTATTCAAAGTCAGTATTAATTAATCCCAACATGATCCTTGAAATTGTTATGGGAAGTACAGAAGTAAACAGGTTAATAGCTGCGGTTTCTTGTAAGCTCCCGTCTTGCAATGACAAAACTGTAAATGCTCATAACCAAGACTAATTTAAACAAAAGACATCCGGTTAATTGCCGGATGTCTTTTGTAAATAATAATATTTTACTTCTTTTTAAAACTGAATAAACTTTACTTTATCATGTTGATCTCCTTAAGATAAAGAGTTAAAATGTAACATAAATGATCAAACATTATGAAAAATACATATACATAGCAAATATTCAATATGGCAAAACAACCTTATTTAATATCAGATCAACTTTAGTGGAGTATAAAAAAATATGGAAGATAATACCCTAAATAAAAATTTATCGTCTCGTATTTTTCAACAAAAGGATAATATAAAGAAATTTTTATTTCCTTGCTTATTGATTGTATTATTTATCCTAGTAGCATCTTCCTTTTTTATACTGTTACAAAATTATTTTGACATCATAAAAAAGAATAATTACACACGAAGCCTTGATTTAGTAAATCGCAACATAACTGAAATAAAGAGATATGTTGATATGAGTACGATTTCGGGTGATGAAGTTTATCTGGTTAAAGCAAAAAGAAAAGTAAACAGAACCCGGGTGTTAATTGATAAATTAGTTGAGACCAATCCTAAATTGACAAATAATTTATCAGATATGTATATACAATTCTTTGAAAATTCTAATAAAATAATATCTGACTATAATACAAGTAATGGCAGACTGGATTATCAGTATAATTTTAAAGAGTTGCAGGTAATGGGAGATATAATAACAGAAGAAATTATTTTTCTAACAAGCAAAATCTCTCAACAAATAAATGATAAGATAAAAAGTTATTTAATATTAATATCATGCTTTTGTGTGTATTTTATTATTATTATCTGCGTGGGAATGTATTTTATCGTTAAAGAGGAAAAAGACAATAAAAACTTATTAAATACTATTATAAACAGTTTAAGCTACGGCCTGTTAATATTTGATGAGAGCTTTTCTATTGAGTATTTTAATAACACATTTAGGAGTGTTTTTGGTTACAACCTTGAAGAAATTCAAGGTAAAAAACTATTTTTATTGATGGACTTAAGTAAAACTTGCAAACAATGCGAAAAATGTGATTTTTTAAGCGAAAAATGCGAAGTTCAAAAAAGCTTAAAAATAAAGTCTGAACTTGATGTTATAAAAAAAGATGGCTCTAAATTTCCTGCTGAAATAATTACTAAAGAAATACAATATCAAGGAAAACCCAAATTTATTATTACATTCCTTGATATAACAAAAAGAAGAGAAGAAGATGATATAAAAAATAACTTTATATCAATGGTTAATCATGAATTAAGAACGCCTTTGACATCAATAAAAGGTGCTTTACATCTTTTATTAAATCAATATAGCGAAACTTTTGTTTCTCAGGCTCATAACTTAATTAATATAGCTCATGATAATAGTGAAAGACTTATTAATCTTACAAGTGATATTCTTGATATAGAAAAAATAGCTGCAGGCAAAATGGAATTTGATATGCAAGAGCTTAACCTTAATGAGATTATTAACTACACAATTTTCTCCACACAAAATTATGCTGAAGAATTTAATATAAAGTTTATTCTGAAAAAAAATATCCCAAATGTTAATGTTTTTGCAGATAGAAACAGATTAATTCAGATAATTACTAATTTACTATCAAATGCAGCTAAATTTTCATACCCAAATACTGATGTTGAAGTAAATATATTTGAACGTGATGATAATAAAGTTACATTTACGATAAAAGATTATGGTCCGGGTATTCCTGAAGAGTTTAAGGGCCAAATTTTTCAAAAATTTTCACAGTCTAAAACCTCAAACAGAAAGAAAAAAGGCTCTGGGCTAGGTTTAAACTTATGCAAAGCAATGCTGGAAAAAATGAATGGCGATATAAACTTTGACTCTATAAACAATGTAGGCACAACCTTTTTTGTTACATTACCAAGTACAAATTTAAATGAATGCTGCAGTTAAAAAAATATAATATTCACTCATAAGAAAAATTTTTTGTTAACTCCTTAAATTATTATTATGATAAAATTGTAGTGATATACACTATACAGACAATGGGAGAATAGGAAAAGCAAATGAGTGAAGAACAAAAATTTGAATATAAAAACACTCTAAATCTACCTAAAACTAATTTTAAAATGCGTGCAAATGCAGCAGTAAAAGAAGTAGAAACTCAAAAATATTGGGAAGAATATAATATTTATGAAAAGGGTGTAGAGCAAAGAATAAATTCTCCCAAATTTTTATTACACGATGGCCCACCTTACCTTAGTTCCAACAAAATCCACATAGGAACAGCTTTAAATAAAATTTTAAAAGATATAGTTATAAAATATAAAACACAAGCAGGTTTTTATAGTCCATATGTGCCTGGTTATGATGGACATGGCCTGCCAATAGAAAATGCGGTTGTAAAATCACTCAAGGGCGGCAGAGAATCGGTTAGCCCGCATGTGCTAAGAAAAAAATGTAGAGAATTTGCTCTTAAAAATCTAAAAGGGCAAGAAAAAGACTTTAAACGACTAGGTGTATGCGGTGATTGGGAGCATCCTTATGTAACAATCAATCCTGAATTTGAAGCTACACAGGTTAGAGTTTTTGGGCAACTTCACAAAAATGGCTATGTGTATAAAGGATTAAAGCCTGTATACTGGTGTGCAGATTGCGAAACAGCACTTGCTGAAGCAGAAGTGGAATACGCAGATCATATATCTCATAGCATTTATGTGAAGTTTCAACTTGAAGGTGAAAATGCCAATAAAGTTTATCAAAATGCAAAGCTAAATATAGATAATCCTTTATATATGGTAATCTGGACTACAACCCCTTGGACACTACCTGCAAATCTTGCTATTGCAGTTCACCCTAAGTTAGAATATGTTTTGGTACAAAAAAATGACCAAAAAGAAGTTTACATAGTGGGCAAAGACTTATTAGGAAGCTTTACAAAAGACATTGGATGGGAAGAAGACTCGTATAAATTATTGTATACAACAACCGGTGACAACCTTGAATATCTAAAAGCTAAACATCCTTTGTATAATAGAGAGAGTTTAGTGATATTAGGTGAGCACGTAACAACTGAAGCCGGTACCGGAGCAGTACATACAGCACCAGGCCATGGTCTGGAAGATTATGAAGTTGGAAATAAATATAAAGTAGGTATCCTATCTCCAGTTAATGATAAAGGTGTATTTACCGAGGAAGCCGGTAAATTTGAGGGATTAAGATATAACAAAGCTAATAAAATTATTGTTGAAGAACTAAAAGAGATAAATGCGCTATTAGCTCGCGATGAGATACAGCACAGTTATCCTCACTGCTGGAGATGTAAGCACCCTGTGATTTATAGAGCGACAGAGCAATGGTTTGTTGATGTAGAAGCATTTAGAGATAAAGCTTTAAAGGCCATTGACGATGTACAATGGATACCGGCTAATAACCATCAAAGAATTTATAATATGGTAGAATCTCGCTCTGACTGGTGCATAAGCAGACAAAGGGCTTGGGGTGTGCCTATTCCTGTATTCTATTGTAAAAAATGCAATGAAAGTATTATTTCTGATGAAACAATAAAAGCAGTCGCTGATTTATTCGATAAAGAGTCTTCTGATGCTTGGACTAAATACTCAGCTACAGAAATCTTGCCGGAAGGCTTTAACTGTACTAAATGCTCAAGTTCTGAGCTTAAAAAAGAAACAGATATAATGGATGTTTGGTTTGATAGCGGTATTACCCACGCAGCTGTTTTAGATGCAAGAAAAGATCAACTAAAAGGCAGTCCTGCTGAAATGTATCTTGAGGGTTCTGATCAGCATAGAGGCTGGTTCCAATCTTCACTACTTACTAGTATTTCTACAAAAGGAGAAGCTCCTTATAAGTCAGTATTAACGCACGGCTTTGTACTTGATGGAAATGGCCGTAAAATGAGCAAGAGTGTTGGAAACGTTGTTGACCCTCAAAATATTGTAAGCAAATACGGCGCAGATGTCCTAAGACTATGGGTAGCTAGTGTAGACTATACTCATGATGTAAAAATCGGTGAAAATATTATTCAACAATTAGTAGAAATATACAAAAAAGTAAGAAACACCAGCAGATTCCTGCTAGGCAACCTATTTGACTTTGATCCTGCACAGGACCGAATCGAATATTCTGAACTTTACGAGATTGATAAATACGCTCTTCATAAATTACAGATTCTTGTACAAAGAGTGACAGAAGCATTTAACAATTATGAGTTTTATAAGTATTATCAGCTTTTACAGAACTTTGCGGCAGTTGATTTAAGTTCTTTCTACTTGGATATTGTAAAAGACAGGCTTTATACAGCCGGTAAAAAATCTGTGAGTAGAAGGGCATGTCAGACTGTTCTTAACGAGACATTGCAGGTATTAACCAGATTGTTAGTACCTGTGACTCCTCACCTTGCAGAGGACATTTGGAAGTACATACCTGAAGCTCAAAAAGGCAATATCGAAAGTGTTTTACTTACAGAATGGCCTAAAGTAAATGAAAATTGTATTGATGAAGCAATTAATACAAAATGGAATGAGATTCTTAAGTTAAGAGAAATCGTTACTAAAGCTATTGAACCAATTAGAGCAGATAAGAAAATAGGAAGCTCTCTTGAAACAGCTGTTTATATAGATGTAAAAGATAATGTGCAGCTAAAAGAAACCTTAGCATCTTCAAAACAAGACCTTGCGATGATATTTATTACATCTCAAGCTAATATTCTTGAGGGTGGCCAAAGCATTGATAACGCACTAAATACATATGAGGAAGACGGATATACAATATATGTAGTATCTTCTAAAGGTGATAAGTGTGAGCGTTGTTGGAAGTTTTCCGAGACCATCGGGGCAAACAATGAGCATTCTACAATTTGTGAAGATTGTATATCTGCCATTCAAGGCTTGGAAAACGTATATTTATACAAAATATAACTATATAAAATAGTGGTGATGACTATCACCTATGTAATATAATGTATTAAAAGGAATTGCCTAATGTAAGCGATTCCTTTTATAATTATACTAATATATTAATTTATTTTTTTATTTGTACTGGAGTTTATTATGGAAGAGTTAAAGACAAGGACTTCTGAAGAGTTTACATTTAAACAAAAAATATTTAGAAGGAAAACACCTGAACAACTTGTAGAAAAAGCGGATCAAACAGGCTTAAAAAGAAACTTATCAGCTATAGACTTAATTATTCTTGGAGTTGGAGCTGTGATCGGAGCGGGTATTTTTACGCTTTCTGGTACTGCTGCAGCTGGTAGTGCCGGACACCTGGGAGCAGGACCTGGATTAGTTGTTTCTTTTTTAATCGCAGCTATAGCTTGTTCTCTTGCCGCATTAAGCTACTCTGAGCTATCATCAATGATACCAGTAGCAGGCAGTGCATACGCTTATACATTTGCCACTATTGGAGAATTATTCGCCTGGCTTATGGGTTGGATTTTAATACTGGAATATATAGTAGGCAGTATTGTTGTAGCTTGCGGATGGTCGGGGTACCTTATTCAGACACTAAAAGGTATGAGTGGCATACTTCCGGCATGGCTGGTAAATCCACCGTTATGGTTAATTTATGATTATTGGACTGCTGCAGCCAAATATCAAGAACTAGGGCTTAACCCTGCAGAGTATATACCTAACATAGGCGGATTAAGTATTTGTTTAAACCTACCTGCAATGCTTATAGTCATTGTAATGACTTCTATTCTTTATATTGGTATAAAAGAAAGTACTAAATTTGCCACAGCGATGGTAGTGACTAAGCTTGTTGTTATTTTAGCCTTTATCGGAGTTGGGGCTTTTTATGTTAAGCCGGAAAACTGGACACCGTTTTTTCCTAACGGCTGGCAGGGCGTAGCAGCTGGTGCATTTATGGTATTTGTTGCGTATATAGGATTTGATGCGGTATCAACAGCCGCAGAAGAAACTAAAAATCCTCAAAAAAACTTGCCAATTGGTCTTATTGGAACATTAATAGCTTGTTCTATCTTATATATATCAGTATCTGCTGTACTTACAGGTATGGTACCTTGGGATAGTATAGATACACATGCCCCTGTTGCGGTTGCTCTTACAAATGTTAATCAAAATATGATAGCTGGACTAATATCTATAGGAGCTGTTGCAGGTCTTACATCTGTTTTATTAGTAATGCAGATGGGTGGATCAAGAGTTTTATTCGCTATGTCTCGAGATAAACTTTTGCCTGCTAGCCTTGCCAGGGTTCATAAAAAATTTAAAACTCCTCACGTGATTACGCTGACCACAGGTATACTTATTGCTTTGGGAACGATAGTTTTAGATATTAACAGGGCTGCTGAACTTTGCAATATAGGTACTCTAACTGCATTTATGATGGTATGCATTGCGGTATTAATATTAAGAATAAAAGAACCAAACAGAAAACGTGTATTTAAGGTACCTTATGCGTATATAACTTGTCCTTTGGGTGCGCTGGTATGTTTTTCTTTAATTTATATGGGCATGCCTGTATTTACTTTAATTGTTTTTGGTATATGGGTAATGCTTGGATTAATATTATATTTTAGTTATGGTTTTTTGAAGGCTCATGACTAGTTGATATTACAAAAAATTTTGCAATTTTAAAAGGAGTAGTCTGCTTGTGACTACTCCTTTTATTCTATAAATTTTGAATCCATCAAAAATTACGCCCTTTTAGCCTTAAAGGATCTAAAAAAAATTTATTCAATTGTATGTTAAGCAAAAATTAAAGACAATTTAGACAATGATAATTTTGCACCGCAAAAGGGGAAAAATAGGCACACTTATCCTGGGTGATAGTCATCACCTTTTTTAGGTCATCGCTGAAAGCTTTGATACAGCTTAAGTCTAACTGAAGCAACAGTGAT
>JANQFW010000013.1 GCA_028277625.1 Candidatus Gastranaerophilales bacterium
TAATTTCAAACATATCAACTGTTCTTGGTCTACCTCCTGCTTTTGCTGCAGGGATTAATGGTTCGATTAGTTTAAACTCTTGATAGGTTAAATTGCTAAGGAGTACCTTTATCTGATGTGTGGGAAATTCCTTTTTTAAACCCTAAAGCAAAAGAGCGCACAGGATATCCTACCCAAAAACCTATACTACTTCTTGAACAAATTATTAAAATATCTACAAATGAAGATGATTTAGTTTTAGACCCATTTTGTGGAAGTGGAACAACACTTGTAGCATCTAAAATATTAAATAGAAAATATATTGGAATAGATATATCTAATGATTCAGTTAATTTAAGTGAAAAAAGATTAAAAGAATTAATAGTAACTGAATCAAATTTATTAAAAAAAGGAAAAGATGATTATATAAATAAATCAAATAAAGAATTGTTAATTTTGAAAAGCATAGAGGCTATACCTGTACAAAGAAATGCAGGTATAGATGGTTTTTTAAAACAATATTATAATGGAAAGCCAATACCTGTAAAGATTCAAAAAGATTATGAAACGCAACAAGAATCAATCGCAAAGTTAATACAAGCATCTAAAACAAAACAATGCGAATTTATGATTTTTATTAAAACCAATAAATTAGAACAAAATTGTTTATTTCAAAAAAATCCAGATTCAAATTCAGTTTTAATATTGGATGCTTATGATTTAATTATAAATAACTGGATTACTAAAAATAGAATTCATAACTCGTTTGAATCAAAGCAAAAAGTTAAAAATATCAAGTGCACAAAATCTTTTAACTAAAAAATTTTGTAGATATTCCTAACTTAAACTAACTCCAGCCATTTAGAAGCCAGTTCATATTTACGTTGTTTTTTGGCTTCGCCATGTACAATAATAAAACCCTCATCAGCCCACTTATTACATACGTTTAGTGCGGCTCTTCTTGTTATACCAAACTGCTCAGCGATTTCTTTTGTTGTTATGTATCGACTTTCTTTAAACAGCATTAAAATCTGTTTTTGCCTTTGATCCAATTCTCTTAATAAATGCGCCTGATCCTTGGTTTCCTCCTCAGCTAACTCATTTATTTTTGAACGGACATTCGCAAACGAAGCAGCCATACCCTTGCAAAAATAAGCAATCCGGCCGGTTATATCAGCTTCCGCTCTGCCTAAATAATAATTGTGAGAATCACCCACTGTCAGAGCATTGTAATAATCCTGTAAATTTTTAGCATAGTCTTCTTCCAAAGAGTAAATGCCTTTTAGTCCATAGCCTGACAAATGCAAAACAAGATTAGTTAAAAGTCTTGCAGTACGACCATTGCCATCATAATACGGATGAATTGTCGCAAACTGATAATGAGCTATTGCTGCAGTGATAGGAACAGGTAATATTGCTTTTTCTCTGCTTTGATTTATCCAACCTGTTAAATCTTCCATTAAAGACTGCACATCTAACGCCTCGGGTGGCATATAAACAATTTTTCCATCCATACTATTGCGAATAACATTTTGTCCGTCTCGATAGGGGCTTGGCTTTTCCTTCCCCTTCATAACAAGACAGTGAATAGTTTTTATCTGATCTTCTTCAATTTTGCTTACAAAATCATTAATAAGCTTGTCAACATAGTCTAAAGCTTTATAATAATTTTTGACTTCTTTTTCATCGCACTGACGACCGGGAAAGGTTCCGCCCTTTATAACTTCTTCTACTTGTTTTTGGGTTAAGTTGTTACCTTCAATTTGAGTTGAATAATGAGTTGATGTCAGTCGTGCTGATTCTCTTAATGATGAAAGTTAACAGGTAGAGATTGAATCGCCTGCCTGCTAGATTCTATGTCCATCAGATAGTTTGTTATTTGCGCAGTAATTAGAAATTTTGGTGAAAACATAGCTGCCTTCTTTTTTAATTACACTATTATTCTAACAAACTTCCAATAAACTTCTGTTAAAATTCTAATAAATTTCCACCATTAAATTTTTAAAGCCGAGAGAGTCGGCATCGCCGACTCTCTAACTATTATTCTCTAAAGTTAATCTCAGAGAACGCTTTTTGTAAGCCGTTTCTGACTTTGTCCATTTCCTGATTTACTCGCTCATCAGTTAGCGTAGTACTTGAATCTTGCATTGTAATTCTGTAAGCTACACTCTTTGAATTTTCAGGAATATTTTTGCCTTCATAAACATCAAAAATGTCTACGTCCTTAAAAATATCTTTGGAAACAGACTTTTTAACCGATTTCATAATGTTCTGATTAGATACTGATTTAGGTATAATAAATGCAGTATCTCTTGTTACAGCAGGATACTGGGGCAGCTCCTTATACTTGGCAACCATAAATGGAATGTTTTCAATAATAGTTTCTAAGTCCAGTTCAAACAAATAAACAGGCTGTAAAAACTTACACTTATCTTTTATATCAGGATGGATTTCTCCAATATAACCGATTACAGGCGTTCCTTTTCCAAGTAGTTTTATTTGTGCGGTCCTGCCCGGATGCAAATAAGAAATATCCTTACAAGGTATATACCCTACCCTTTTAGACAAATTCAATTCATTAAATACAGTTTCTATAGTACCTTTTAAAGTATAAAAATCAGGTACAAAAGAATCATGCCAGCTGCCTGATTTAATATTTCCGGTTAAAGCACCAGCTAGTACTCTTTTTTCTGATACATCAGCATTTTTTTGTTCAGGATTTCCATTAAAGTGGAAAGTTTTTCCGACTTCATAAATCCAAGCATCTTTTTGCCCATGATCAAAATTATATTTAACCACCTGAATTATATTAGAAATAATATTCTGCCTGAGCATTGTATACTCATCAGATTGAGGATTATCAACTTTTACTGCTTTTGACTCATCATAAGTCATACCTACAGAATTTAATAAAGGCTCACCAACCAAAGAAGTAGTTACAACTTCGAAAAAGCCTTTACCTATAAAAATGCTATTTATTTTATTTATTGCGCTTGTTTCTTCAGAAGTTTCTGAAAACAATGTTTTTTGCGGTAAAGTAGGCTCAATTTTATCATAGCCGTTGATTCTTGCTATTTCTTCAATAAGATCAATTTCTCTGGTAACATCATTAATTCTATGACTTGGCACTAAGAGCTTTGCGGAAAAATCATTTTTACCCAATAATTCAAAGCCTAGCTTTTCGAGAATCTCGACACATTTATTATTTGATATTTCAATACCGAGAATTCTTTTTACCTGGCTGAACCTTAAAGTAATCTCAAGGTTTTCAAGCTCATCACTACCGGTTTCTATAATATCGCAGACTTTAGCATCAGCAAGCTCGGTTAATAACTGCATAGCTCTTACTAACGCAGGTCTTACTTTTTGAATATCCACGCCTCTTTCAAACCTTGCGCAAGAATCTGTTCTAAAGCCTACGCTTCTTGAAGAGCGTCTATTTGTAACAGGTGTAAAGTAAGCAGACTCTAAAGCAACATTTTTGGTATTTTCATCAATTTCGGTGGTAAAGCCGCCCATAACACCACCAAGGGCAATAGGCTCTTTATCTGATGCAATTAGTACTGTTTCTGCTGAAAGCTTTCTTTCTGTCTCGTCAAGCGTAACGATTTTTTCTTCGTCATTGGCTCTTCTTACACATATGTAATTGCTGTTTATTTTATCACTATCAAATGCATGCAAAGGCTGGCCATATTCAAGCATTACATAGTTTGTAATATCAACAACATTACTAATACTTCTTATTCCAGAAGCATTGAGCCTGTTTATCATCCATTTAGGAGATTTTTTAATATTTATATCTTTTAAAATTGCCAGTGTATAGTATTTACAGCAATCTTCATCTTTTATCTCTAGATTAATATCAGTAGTTAAGTCTGCAGTGTTTGTGTACTCCAGATCAACATGATTTAATTCTTTATCAAATATCGCTGCAACTTCTCTTGCTATACCAATAATAGACATTTCATCACCACGATTGGCAGTAGGAGCAACATGCAAAACAGTATCATCAGCTATTTCTAATACTTCTTTAACGTCCTGGCCTAGTGCTAAATTATCAAAAATTCTATTTAAAATTAAAATGCCATCTTCTTCTTGGTAGTCAGAAGGATTTAGCCCAAGCTCATCTGCTGAGCATAGCATACCTTGAGATTCTACACCCCTAATCTTCACAGGTTTTAATACAAAAGCTTCTCCTGATTTTCTATCTAACACAGCTGAACCAATACTGGCGTAAGGAATAAGTTGTCCAGCTTCTATATTTTTTGCACCACAGATAACTTCCATTTTATCTTTGCCGTTAAAAACTTCTACAAGTTGTAATTTATCTGCATTTGGATGGGGTTTGCAGTTTAAAATTTCTGCAACAACAATATTTGTAAACTTACAGCCCAGCTCTTCTACCTCCTCAACTTCCAAGCCACTCATTGTTAAGCCATGAGCTATTTCTTGAGGTGTTAAGTCTGATATATCTACAAAACTGCTTAACCATTCTAATGAAACAAGCATGATTTATTTTTATCTCCTAATTTTATTATAATTAATTACATATTTAAAATTGCTTAAGAAACCTTAAATCATTATTAAAGAATAACCTAATATCATTAATAGCAAACTTAAGCATTGCCAATCTTTCGACCCCCATACCAAATGCAAAGCCACTGTATTGTTCAGGATCTATATTAACATTTTTTAGAACATTCGGATCAATCATTCCTGCGCCTAAGATCTCAAGCCAGCCTGAACCTGAACATGTTCTGCATCCTTTGCCACAACAAATAATACATTGAACATCAATTTCAACGCTTGGTTCTGTAAAAGGAAAATAACTTGTTCTAAATCTTGTTGGCCTTTGCTGACCAAAAAATTCTCTTGTAAACTCGTTTAATACGCCTTTTAGGTCACTAAAAGTAACCTCTTTATCCACTAAAAAACCTTCTACTTGATGGAAGAGATTATTTTTTCTGCTACTTACAGATTCTGCTCTATAAACTCGCCCAGGACTTATTACCCTTAATGGTGGAGCTTTCTGCTCCATTTCTCTTATTTGAGAATTAGAAGTTTGACTTCTTAACAAAACAAAAGGTGCAATCTTTGTATAAAAAGTATCTTGCATATCTTTTGCCGGATGATCCGGTGGAAAATTTAAAGAATCAAAATTATAATATTCTGTCTCTACTTCAGGGCTGTTTTTATTTTCAACCAAAGAAAATCCCATTTTTGCAAAAATGCCAGTAATTTCATTTATAGTAGAAGTTAAAGGATGTAATTTTCCTTGAGGGCTGGTAACACCAGGTAAAGTAATATCTATAGTTTCTTTTTCAAGTTTTTTGGCAATACTTTCTTTATAAAAAATAGTATGTTTTTCTTCTACTTTAGATTCTATAGTATTTGATATTTTATTTACCAAACCGCCTATAACCGGCTTTTCTTCGTTTGATAAATCTTTAATACCTTTTTTAATAGTATTAAGTTCGCCTTTTCTTCCCAGATACTTTATTTTTATCTGTTCAAGTTCCTCTAGGCCTTGAGTTTTTTCAATTTCAATCAATGCAATTTGCTGTAGTTCTTGTAATTTATCTTTCATGTCTTCCTCAAGTATAACTTTTTAATATAATTTAATATAATGTTTACGATTTTTTTATAGTATAACAAATATTTATTATTATTTATAGCTGATACCAATTAAAACTTTCTAGTGGTATACTATACTAGTTCAAAAATACTTTTCAGATTATTCAATCGTGTTAAATATAATTTAAATAGACTAAACTCTGAAAAGAGTAATCTGAAATTTAATTGATGAGCAGTATAATAGTAATACAAAGCAGTTTAGTATAGCTAAGAATAATACGGGTCAATTTTATAATGGGTTTTAGATTTTTAACATCGGGAGAATCGCATGGAAAATGCCTAACAGTGATTGTAGAAGGTGTGCCAGCGGGTATTGAAATTAATGAAAATGAAATAAATAAACAATTAGCGCGCAGGCAACAAGGCTATGGTCGCGGCGGCAGAATGCAAATAGAAAAAGACAAAGTAATTATAAATTCTGGTGTGAGGCATGGAAGAACAACCGGCGCGCCTATTTGCATGGTAATAGAAAACAAAGACTGGGCTAATTGGGGTCTGGTAATGGCAATAGAACAAATTAATTTAGAAGATGAAAAAGTTAAAGAAACTGTTGCAAAAAAAAGAATTTCTCAAGTAAGACCTGGTCATGCGGACTTGCCGGGAGCTCTAAAGTATAACCATGAAGATGTTAGAAATGTTTTAGAAAGATCCAGCGCAAGAAAAACAGCTGCACGTGTTGCAGTTGGTGCGTTAGCTCAAATAATTTTAGAAGAATTTGGTATTGAAATATTCAGCCATATTACAAGAATAGGCCCCGCGTCTGTTAATAAAAATGACCTTCCGCAAGATTACACAAAATTAAGAGAACAGGCCGAAGATTCTGAAACAAGATGTGCATGCCCTGAAGCAACCCAGGCAATGAAGAATATAATAGATAAGTCTAAAGAAACAGGCGACAGCTTAGGCGGACTATTTGAAGTAGTTGCCCTTAATGCACCTGTGGGACTTGGTAGTTATGTGCACTGGGATAGAAGAATTGATGGATTAATTGCTCAAGCAATGATGAGCATACCTGCTATAAAATCAGTAGGCATAGGTGCAGGAGAGCAATGCGCAGAGCTAACAGGCGCACAAATGCACGATGAAATATTTTCTAAAAAAGATGAAAAAAACTATCAAAGAAAAACTAATAATGCTGGTGGCATCGAAGGTGGAATAACTAACGGCTGTCCTATTGTAGTTAATGCAGCAATGAAAGCCATTCCTACAATGAAAAAACCTTTAAATTCTATAAATCTAGATGATGGACAAGAACATATAGCGCACTATGAGCGTTCGGATGTTTGTGCAGTGCCTGCAGCAGGTGTTGTAGGCGAGGCAATGTTAGCTATTGTTTTAGTTCAAGCATTGTTTGAAAAGTTTGGCGGGGATAGCTTGCTGGAACTAAAAATGAATTTTGATAACTATTGTGACAACTACCAAAAACGCTGATAGTGAAATAAAAATGAACAGAAATATAGTTTTAGTTGGATTAATGGGTTGTGGCAAATCATCTGTTGGCAAAGCATTAGCTGAAAAGACAGGCTTGGAGTTAGTTGATACAGATGAGTTAATCGAGCAACAAAAAAATAAAACAATTAATGAAATATTTAAAATCAATGGTGAAAAGTATTTTAGAGAACTTGAGCACCAGTGTGCAACAGCATTAAGCAATAAAGCTGGCCTGATAATATCAACAGGTGGTGGAATGGTTGAAAACACAGAAAACATGGATTTACTTAAGCAAAATGGTTATGTTTTCTATCTTTATGCTCCAGCTGAGGAATTATATAAAAGAGTTAAGAACGAGACTCATAGGCCTTTACTAAAAAATCCAGACCCTCTAGAAACTTTAAGCAATCTTCTTGAGCGAAGAGTAAGGTCTTATGAAAAGGCACACTTTAAAATAAATACGGTTAATAAACAAGTTAGCGAGATTGCTGATGAGATTGTTAAATTAAGGAATAAATAAAAATGTCTATAGAAACTATTAATGTTGAAATACCGGCAAATAAACCTACAAGTTACCCTATCATAATTGGAAATAATATTTTAAAAAAAATAGGGCACGCAATAAAAGAATACACAAAAGCAAAAAAACTTCTTATTGTTACCAATAAAACAATTTATCCTATTTTTAAAGATGAGGTGATTTCATCTTTAGAGCAAGCAGGATTTGAGCTTGAGGTTTTAATTTTAGAAGATGGTGAAAAATGTAAAAATATAGACTCTTTACAGGCTATTTGGAATAAAGCGCTTGAATATAAGCTGGAAAGAAAAGATGCAATAGTTGCCCTAGGAGGTGGAGTGGTTGGAGATATTTCAGGATTTGCAGCTGCTAGCTATCTAAGAGGTATAGACTTTATTCAGGTTCCTACGACCTTGTTAGCACAAGTAGACTCGTCTGTTGGTGGTAAAGTTGCTATAAATAACGATTTTGGTAAAAACTTAATAGGAGCTTTTTATCAGCCCAAACTTGTTTATGCTGATATAAAAACTTTAAAAACCCTACCTGAGAGAGAATTAAAAGTAGGTCTTGCAGAAGTTTTAAAATATGGTTTTATTGAAAAGACATGCCAGCTAAAAGAAAGTCAAAATAATTTCATAGAATTTTTGCAGAACAATAAAGATAATATATATTCATTAAATCAAGAAACTATGATTAATCTAGTTAAGCACTGTTGTAGATTAAAAGCAGCGGTGGTAAATCAAGATGAAAAAGAAGTAGGCTTAAGAACTGTCCTAAATTTTGGACATACTATCGGTCACGCTATAGAAAAATGTTCTAATTATCAGGTTTTTAACCATGGAGAAGCTGTGGCTATAGGAATGAAAGGTGCTTTTTCTTTAGCTCTTCAAAAAGGATTAATCAGTGAAAATTATTATAATGAATCTATTAGCCTTATAAAGGACTACAAGCTTGATTATAAGATACAAGAGTCTATGAGTACAAAAAGTTTGCTTGAAGCTATGAGTTTGGATAAAAAGGTTCAGTCTGGCAAGGTTAGATTTGTCTTATCAACAAATAAAGGGGAAGTTAGTATTTTTAATGATGTGACTGATGAACAGATAACAATAACTCTAAGCTGCTTCGATTAAAATATTGTTTTTAAAGATTTATAGTACGCATAAAAAGCGCTAAACTTTATCCACCAGCAACAACAAAGGTAAACGATAATCTCTGTGTACATCTTGAGCCAACCAATGACTCCAGACAACAGCTACCGCCCAATAAAAAATACCGGAGGAGTGATCAAATCCGGTATTGGAGTGTTTAGTTAGTTAGAATGTATAGTTATAAGGTAAAGTTTTTATTCTAATTATCAGTAATCTAAAAAATATTTTTAGCTTTAAAGTTTCTTTATACTTGTTATCTTATATAATAGCTTTTTTAACAATAATCCAAGTGACTATATATTTAGTACACTACTGAGGGTAATAAAGTGGTATACTAAACTTAACGGACAATCCAAATAGCTTGTAGGTTTAATTAAATTGACCCCTGATAAAACACAAACTTTTAAAACAGAAAGTGAACAACAAGAGTTCAATGACTTTTTATCCGAACTTGCGTATATGCTAGATAATGTTTATGCGTCTTTTGGCACTCAAATTCAAAAAAAAATACCAACAGCAGTAGTTTATTTAGCAAAATATAATGAACCAAAAGAAGTCTTTGAGTTTCTTGATAATAATAATAATTCTTTAAAAATAGAAGATCCACTGCTAAAAATCTTCTCAAAGTTTTGGCTGGAAGTACTAAAAAAAGATCAATATCTCAAGGTCTCAGACGTATACACTCACGATATGCCAGAGTTATTAAAGAATTTTTATTTAAAATCTAATATTAAAGCGATTTTTTGTGTACCTTTAAAAAGACTACAGAGTTGCATATTTATTATAAGGGTAGGAGAAAAAAATGAATGGAGCCAGGGTGAAATAGACTATATAGATCTAAGCACATCCCATATAGAGTTTTTTATAGATAACTTAAACAGGCTCTCTAATGTAAATCAATTAATCTTGGAAAAAAATGAAAAAGCCCAAAAACAGCAATTAAAAAGACAGTTGACAGAGGCAATAAGAGTAACCCTTGAACCTGATGAGCTAAAACAAAAAATTGTAAATGAAGTAGGAAAAACATTTGATGCTAATAAATGTTGCCTGCGTATTCATTTAAAAAATAAACAAGATACTTATTTAGGTTCAAGCAGATATTGCTACTCAAAGTCAACAGAAGGGCATTCTCCATTAAGTGACAGCTTGGAAAAATATATAATAAGCAAGTTAGCAAAAGATAATGAACTATGCATAAATAATAAACAAGAAGTAATAGAAAACTTTGAGGCGTATGATAAAGAACTGGTAGAAATTGCTACGATTTTTCCCGGTAAATCTTTTTATATTTTTTCTGTTAATTATAAAGAAGACTTGCTCGCTACACTATATATTGATTTTAAAGATAAAACTGATGTTTTTAAGCTTAAAAAAGATAAAGAATTTATAGATTCAATCCTAAATCAAATAGGCATAGCTATTTTTCAGTCAAATTTATATGAAATAGCAAATAATAGAGCTAAACAAGGCGAAATAATAAGGAAAATAACAGACACCATAAGGCAATCTCTTGATTTAAATAAAGTTAAAAGACTTATTGTAAAAGAGCTGGGGCAATTGTTTAATGCAGACAGGTGCTATATAAGGCTATATAATGAAGAAACAAGTGACTTTTTTGTGGTTGATAAATACTCAGAATATCTTAGTGATAAAGAAAATACATCTTTAGTTGGACTAGTGTTTGAAGAAAAATATAATAAAATTATTAACAAAAGTTATTTGGATAAAAGAAAATATTTTTATATTGATTTTACTGTAGATACCTGGGTTGAGGACGTTATAAAAGACTTTTGGTATAACAGGATAGGCGTAAAGAATTTATATGTGTTTCCTCTGAACCATCAAGATAAGTTTTTAGGGTTTTTGGTTATTCAATATTCTAAAAGCAAAAACTTATTATTGGATGAGGATGAAATTGAACTTGTTAATTTAATAAGCACACAGGTTTCGATTGCATTACAACATGCACAGCTATATTCTAATGTAAAAATACAAAACAAGCTGGAACAAGAGTTAAGAGCCGATGAAAGTATTTTAATAAACAAAAACTTATCCAAGTTTTTAGGCCTAAACTCAGCTATCATATTTTCTGTACTGTTAAAATACTATAATTTTAAAAAACAATATGATGAAGATTATGTATCATTGCCTGATCATAAAATTTTAAAAGAACATACATGCCTTTCTGGTATTGAACAAGAATCTGCCATTAAAAACTTGTCTGAAAATAACTTGATTATTATTCAAGAAAACAAGTTAAATGTTTTATACAAAATTGAAAAAGATGCTATTTTAAAACTTGATAAGTTAAATAACAATACAAAAAAGAAAACATTTTTAAAAGAAGAAAAAATTTCTTCAGCTCAAGATTTGATAGAAAATTATTCAAAAATATGCAACTACTCTGCTCAAATGACAGCTTATGTACTCTCTAAAGGGTTAAAAAATAAAAATATACGATTTTATAAAATTCATGACAACTTCTTTTATATCCTTTTTAAAGTTATTTACAAATATAATCAAGACAAAAAAGAAAATGAGGGTAAAGAAATCCAGAAAAATTACAAAAATGACAACTTGATAGATTTAAACAGCAATGAATTTCCTTTAAATACAAGGCTAAAAAATATAATCAAATATAAGCTAATGGAAATATCTTTAATGGCAACTGATGTGCCATCTAAGCTGGATTTCTATAAAGACTTTGATTTAAGTTTATTAAACTAAAATAGACTTGCAATTGCTTTTGTTTTTTCTGCAATTTTTTCTCGTTTTTCTTGTTCTCTTCTTTGTACTTCATCAAAGCTCTGAGGATCTAAAGAAAATATTTTTACAGGCCTATTACTAAATTTAGCCTGAAGTCCACTTATATAACTTAAAATCGCCAATTTTGAACTTAAATAAATATAATCGTGCTTCTCTATATCTTGAATACTGTTATCCTTGATAAACCCTATAAAGCCTTTATCATTCTTGATAAGTTCTTCCACAATTATATTCCCGATAGATATATAATTTGTAAAATTAGTATCTATTACTTTTTTAACTTCAACAAAATTATTATTATCACTTAACTTGCCAGTGTCACCTTTGTAATCAATATCAAAAATCACACCAGCAGGCTTATGCTCAAGGCTTTTATAAAAACTCTTATGTTTATAAAACTCTGTAATATTAAAATCATAAATTTTAACATTGACATTATATTGAATGGTAACCTGTTGAGCAATTTCTTTTAATTTATCTCTATCATTTCCTGCTAATAAAAGATTTATTTCATTTTTAGCAAGATAATGAGCCATTTTTTGTATATAGTTAGAGTTTGAGTCGATTAGCAAAACATAATCATATTTTGTTAAGTGGTCTAGTATATTTATGCTTTCTGTTATAGGAGCTGGTGGAGCGTGTACTTCCACTTCTTCCTTTTCAAACATATCTTCTTTAGGCTTTTTATCAATGTTATCAAAAGATTTATCTATTTCAGAAACATAATTGGATTGTCTTTTCTTAAAAATTGACTTTAAAAAGAGTAAAGCGGCTATAGCTAATGAAATTAAAAAAACAAGAATAAAAAGGTCAAAAAACTCCTTATTTTTAGCTTCTTGCTTTGTATCTTTTATTTTTACAATTTTTATATTTTTTTCCTTAGCCTTTTCCACAGCAACAGGAAGTTCCGGCTTTTCGTCTCTCAACGGCAAATCATGAACTACTATTTCTTGTGTTATAGGCTTTTTGGCAGATTTAGCTATTTCAGTTCTTTTAGGTAAAGTTGTATTTGTAGTTGAAGCTTTAGCTATTGCATTATTATTTATTTTTGGACTAGGAGCTACACTTTCTCTTTTGGCTATTTTCTTCTTAGCTGCTTTTTTTATTACTCTATTTTTAAGGTTTAGTGAAACATTCTGATTTGATGTGGTCACTATTATTTTAGTATAACTGTCATTGGACCCTAACAATGGAACGAATTGTACTTGGATATCATCTATAGTTCCTCTTGCATTTGCAAGGGAGGTTTTGTTTTTTAAGCTTTCAATGGTTCCTGGAAGAAAAATCACATATTTATTAGAATCTTTTTTTATTGGGTTTAATTTTAAATTATATAAATTTTCTGTAAATAAAGTTAACTGAGCAGACTTTGAACTTGTATTGCTTACTCTTATGTTCAACAATTTATTTTTATAACTCTTGGCAATACTATCAATACTGCTGGCTAAAGAGACTACAAGCAAAAATGCACTCAGGATTATAATTTTTCTAATTGAATTCTTCATAAATATTTGTACTTTTTAATTATTTGTTGTGTAATTTCAAGCAATAAAAGTATTGATTAATGGTAAGCTAAATGATATAAAGGGTAGTAGCTAAATTTTGAATGTATACTAATAAAAATATAACATTAAAAAAGATTGGTATAAACAACTATGTTCATGAGAAATAATAATAAATATTTCAAACTTTTATTAACTTTGTTAATGATTCTATCATGTCAGCATGCCAGTGCAAGTAGTAATAATGGCAATAAACAGTTAGAGAGTATCAAAGCTAAATTATCGTCTGAGTCCTTTCATGAGTTATATAGCGTAGCTATTTATGTAGATCATGTAAAAAAAGATAAAGATTTATCCTATGCTTTTTATGATAAATTGCTAGAAAAGTTTCCGAATAAGCTGGCACCCATATACTCTTACAAGTATTTTTGTAGACAAAATAAGTCTTACAAAAAAGCTATTGATTTAAATAGATATTTATATTCTAAAACAGGCTATAAAAACCTTAACACCGAATATTTTGATCTATATGCTCTTCAAAATGGGGACGAAAAATTAATCCCATTAGGAGAAGAATTATTAAAAGAAGATCCTCAGAACATAGAGTTACTGGAAAAATTAGTTGATTTAAGCTTTAAAAAAGCTAATTTTAAAAAGGCATCTACTTTTTGTAAGGAATTAACTTCATTAAAGCCCGATTCTAAGTTAGCTTTATCCTGTGGCAAAAGCCTTTTTTATTCAAAAGCCAGTAAAAAGGCTGAAAAAATAATTGAAAAGCAACTAGCTAAAAAGAAAAATACCTATAACGACTTAAAGTTATTAACAGATGTATACCTTTCTAACAAGCAATATAAAAAGGCTGAGCGAACCTTAAAAACTTTATTGAGAACTAAGAGAGACCGAAAAACACTAATAAAACTAGGTGATGTTTACCTTGCTCAAGGAGAAAAAGAAAAAGCTGCAACTATTTTTAAAAACTACCTAAAAACATACCCAAATGATGTAGCTATTTTAATCAAACTATTTGATTCATACCTGGCTTTAGAAAAAAAAGACGAAGCTATCCATACTGGTGAGAAAATCATCTCATTAAACCCTGATACTATTGATATAAAAGAAAAGCTGGCTTATTTATATTTAAGTCAAGAAAACTATGACAGGACAATAGACCTTCTAAAAGATATACTTGAAAAAGACAAAGATAACCAAGAAATTTTAAAGCTATTGGCGAACTGTTATATGGCAAACCAAAACTTTAAAGGCGCAAGCTTGATTCTGGAAAAAATGCTAAAGGCAAACCCGGAAAATACAGAGCTAAAAAGAGCACTAGCAAACACCTATTATGCAGGGAAAGATCTGGCTAGAGCTGAAGAGCTATATGCAGAATTATTAGAGGATACACCTAATGATGAGTATCTGCTGAGCTACTTAGTTGATATAAACTCAGAACTAAATGATTATAACGGTTCTATTTTTTACTTAAAGAAACTTCTTCTTATTCACTTGGAGCAACAGGATGAAACCCCTGATGAAAACCTGGAAGCTAAGATTTATGAGCTACAGGTTAGGCTGGGAGATCTCTACCTTGCTCAAGATGAACTGGATAAAGCAGAGCAAGTATTTATAGCGCTTTATAATAAAGATCCTTACAACTACAAAACTATAAATACGCTTATAGATATTTACTTAAAATCTAATAGAAATATTGAAGCTATTAACTTGATAAATCAGGCAATGGCAATGAAGCTTGGCGATAAAAAAATGAAGTTGAAAGCTGTTGATACTTTATTTGCATTAAATGAAATGGGTGAAGCCAAATTAATATTAGAAGAACTTGTAAAAGAAGACCCAGAAGATGAAGTATTAATATCAAAACTGGTGGATAGCTATTTAGCAGAAAAAGAAGTTGACAGAGCAATAGAGTTTTTAAAAACAATTGCAGATGAAGACAAAGGCTATAAGCAGCTACAAGTGCACAAAAAACTTGGTAATGCCTATATTATAGCTGGTAGATTTGATGAAGCTGTTGAGGTGTATGAAAATCTAAGTACAATATATCCGACAGAAACTGATATTAAATTAGGCCTGATAGACAGTTATCTTGCTTTAGAAGAGTACGAAGAAGCTTATATATTACTTCAACCAATTGTAAAAGAAAACTATGAAGATGTAGAACTAATTAAAAAAATTGCTAATGTACTAAATTCTTTAAATAGATTTGAAGAAAATGACACGTTTTTAAGATGGGCGAATCAGCAACACCCGCAAAATGCTGATATTAAGCATTTGCTTGGTGATACAAACTTATCGCTATCTAACTTTAAAGAAGCCGTACATTATTATAAATCCGTCCCTGGGGCAGAAAGTAGCGACAAAGTAAACTATAAGCTAGCAGAATGCTACAGGCATATGAAGCAATATGACAAAGCTGAAAAAAATTATAACAGATTATTGGATACAAAGTTTAAAGAAGAAGCTTTAGTAGGTAAAGCCTATATTAATATGGGCAGAAATAAGCTTCATTCAGCTCAAAAAGACTTTAAAAAAGTATTAAAAAAAGATACAAATAATTATGAAGCACAGCTGGGTCTTGCTATTGCTTATATTTCAACAGAAGACTACTTAAAAGCTTTAAAGATTTTAGATAAATTAGGGTCAAGCCCAAAAATAAAATACCAAAAAGCTATTGCCTACAATAAAATGAAAATGTATGGCAAAGCCCGTGAATGTCTAAAGGATAATCCGATGAAAAAGGCAAGAGCTTTGGATAGACGCATAAGCAACCTTATGAAAATCAAATTTGAGCCTAGCTACACATTCCATACAGAAAGCTTCCCTCAAGTAAGCGGCCCTAACTATAAGCTAAAATACAACAGATATGGCATTCAGGTTTCTGACTATATTGAAATTGGAGATCTTGAAAAAACAAACTTAAAGTGGAAAGCTAATTTGGATATAACCCCTTACAAATCTGGCGGAGACAAAGCCGAGGCCACAGCAACACGATATGGATTAGGAATTGAAGGTCGTCCATTTAAACATGTTGGTATTGATGGAGAAATGGCTTATAAATCCTTTTCTAATGGCGAAGGCTTAATAGAAGCCAAAGGTATGATGGACTTATATCTAAAAGACTGGTTAAGCTTTAATTTTGGTTACCAGCGCAGAAATATCGAAGAAACATTTTTAAGCACCGCAGGTATAATTCCAGAGGCTGGACCGTTCAGGGGCCAACTGGTAGGTCAAGTTGTAGATAATAAATACAACCTTTTAGGTTATAAGTTAAAGCTACCTTATAACTTCTATAACTATGGAGACGTATCAATAGGCTTCAGGGATGGAAAAAACATGTCAGCTGCGTTCTATAAAGAAGCGATTGCTGGCGTTGGCAACGTACTGTACTCAAGACCAGAAGGACAACTTGTTGACTTAGTAATGGGTGAATACACAATGTACTACACTGGTTTTGACCACAACCATCTTGGTTTTGGAGGAGCTTCACTTAATACTTCTCCAATAGGAAGTGGCGGTCCTTCTCCTTTTGTATCTCCTCTTGTAGGTGGATATTTTAGCCCTAAGAACCTACTCTCTCATAAAATGGCCTTGCACTTAAGAGGTAGAATTGATCCAATAAGGACAAAATATCAGATAGGCGGATTTGTAGGTCTACAAGCAAGCACTAATGAAGGTACTGACTTTATTAACGGTGTATCTGCAAAGCTCACTATAAACGAAGAAGGACCTTTAGGTTTAGCTCTTATTTACATGATGGAAGACTATCATGTAATAAGAAAACATGACTTTATTGTTAACCTAATAATGAGATTATAAAAAAATGAAAAGAGCTGGTTTGAGCAAAAAATTATTGACACTAGGTGCAATTGGTTTAATAAGTTGCGGATTATTTTTTCATATAACCGGTTGTGTTTCAACAAATAATAAAATAATAAAAGGCTCTTGGAATTATTATAAAAAGACCTTTATGAGTCAAGATGGCAGAATAATTGACTATGACCGTAATGATGTAACAACATCAGAAGGTCAATCTTATGCAATGTTAAGAGCTGCTTTTATTGAAGATAAAGAAACATTTGACAAAACTTACACATGGTCAGTTAACAACCTAGGGCGCAAAGAAGACAATCTTTTTGCCTGGTTATGGGGAAAAAGAAAAGACAATACCTGGGGAGTAATAGACCGAAACTCAGCCTCTGATGCAGATATAGATATAGCTTTTGCTCTTTTATTAGCTGGTGAACGCTGGTCTAATGATAAATACATTGTTGATGCTATAAACATAATTAAAGATATTTGGAATTTAGAAACAAAAGTTATCAATAATCAACGGGTATTAATGCCTGGAGTTGTACAGACTCAAAACGAAATTATACCAATAAATCCTTCATACTTTGCGCCTTACGCTTTTAAAGTGTTTGCAAAGTATGACCAGGAGCATGAATGGAATAGCCTAGTTGACTCTTCTTATATCTTATTAAAACAATCCTCAGAATTAACAGAGTCAGGATTACCGCCAAACTGGTTTAAAATAGACTCTAAAAGCGGTCGTATATATATAGATAAAGAAAAGCAAGATAGTGACTTTTCTTATGATGCAATAAGAGTCTTTTTAAGAGTTTATGTAGACTATTTAGTATTTAATGACAGCAGAGCACTTAAAATTTTAAAAAAAAGTCAATTTTTTAAAGATAGATATTTTAAAACATATAGGCAAATCAAATTTTTTACAAACTTTAAACAAAGTGGTGAATTAAGAGATACAGTTGAAAATATTGGAGCTATTGCTTTATTAGTACCAGTATTTAAGACCTTGTCTGGTAAGCAGAATGCTTATAAAATCTATAAAAGGAAGGTTGTCTCTAATTATAATCCAAAAGGATACTGGGATACTTCTAGAAATTATTACACTCAGAACTTAGCGTGGTTTGGAACATGGATGTACATTTATGAACAAGAAACAAAAAAACACTTCAACAAGCTCTTCAAATAAAAAGCTACTATTTTTATTTATTTTAGCTAACATATGGGGCATATTTTATATCATATGGAGAGCTATGTATACAGTTAGCTATCGAACTGATAAAGTTACGCTAATATGGTCAATACTTTTACTGGCAGCAGAAATTTTCAGCCTTGTCATATTCACGTCTTTCTCTTTGGCAGTTATTAAAAAAGACAAAAATGTTCTACAAAAATGTGAAATAGACCTTAATGAGGAAAGCTTGCCCAGCGTAGACATTTTTGTATGTTCCTTAAATGAAGAAGAAGAAATTCTTAGGCAGTCTCTTACTGCATGTCAAAACATAAACTATTCTAATAAAAAAGTTTATCTTCTAGACGATGGCAAAAGGCCTGAAATGTTTGAGCTAGCACAAGAATTAGGCTGCTACTATATAGCTAGAGATGATAATAAAGGCTATAAAGCCGGTAATATAAACAATGCTTTACAGTATACAGATGGTGAATTTTTAGTTATTTTTGATGCTGACCATGTTCCGGTATCAAGTTTTATAAGTGAAATAATTTGCCATTTTGAAAAAGAAAAAGTTTCATTAGTGCAAACTCCTCAACACTTTTTTGACTTAGATCCATTTCAAAAAAATCTCTTTTTAGAAAGACATATAAATAACGAGCAAGAATTATTTTATAGAATAATAGAGCCTGGCTTAGCTAACTATGGCGCTACCATATGCGGTGGCACAAACTTTATAATAAGAAGAAAACACTTAGAGGAAGCTGGCGGTTTTCCTGAAAATACAATAACCGAAGATTTTGCTCTTAGCTTTAGACTTTCAAGCAAAGGCTATAAAATTCTATATTACAACAAACCTTTAGCTACAGGTAAATCTACAGAAACTTTTAGAGAATATGTAAAACAAAGAAGTAGATGGGCCAAAGGCAATATGCAGGTTATATTTAACCCATTAAACTTAAAGTATATCCTAAAATTAAGACCAATGCAGGCTTTTCTTAATATAATGGGTGTAGTTTATTTCTTTTATTGTTTCCCAAGGTTAATATTTATTCTTGCACCTGCCTTTTTCCTTTTGTTTGATTTAATGCCTGTTCATATAGTGTTTTATCAAATTGTATTGTTCCAGCTCGTTTACTTTAGCTTAAAGGTTGGATTTTTCATCTCAACATCAGGTCGTTACAGAAACTTCTTGTTTACTGATGTATACGAAACAGCTACATCACCATTTATGGCAGGAGAAATATTAAAATTAATATTAATTCCACCATTTATAGTTAAACAAAAATTCTTTGTAACAAGCAAAAGTAAGTCTAAAGACTCATACAGTTTAAACTTAAAATATTTTATACCAATATTTATTATATTCTTACTCCTTGCATTTGCAACTCTAAAAGGTGTAAATGACTTGGCAGTCAGACCCGAAGAAACCGGGGCAATAATGGTAAATATATTCTGGAATACTTTTAACCTTATTTTAATAATATATGCACTAAGGGTAACTATCGATCGATCTGAAACAAGAAGGCATGTAAGAATACCTGTCAGGCATCAAATAGAAATAACAAATGCCCATTATAACAAAGCTTATAGAGCTATTACTTTAAACATCAGTGAAACAGGAGCTCTATTGATCAGTGATATTCTTATACCATTAGAATTTTTTATAGACTCAGAAGTGATGTTAACTAATAATGACAAGTACCTTATAGAGCACGTAGAAACAATTGAACGAAATGAAGAAGGTTATTATTTGTATAGAGTAAAGCTAAAGGCAAAATCCGAAAAAACCAAAAACTATTGGGGATTAATTGATGTGATGTTTTCAAATTCCGACTTTTGGGACAATAAATAACCGACTAAATCTCTATACTGGCTCCAAATTAAATTTCAGATTACTCTTTTCAGAGGCTAGCTTATTTTATTAGGTTTAGCACGATTGAATAAACTGAAAAGTATTTTAGAGATAATATAGTACTTGTTAGATTAGAGATTGCAGTATTTCTCCAGGTTTAAAAAGTTTTAGAACATTAAAATGACTGCTTATATCAGATTTTCGCCTAATGCTTAAAATGTCTAAAACAATATTATCGTACTCATCCTTTCTTACTTCACTTATTAACTCATTTAACAACTTAGGTTTACTCACATAACGACTAAAATTATAGGTCTGTTGCTTTGTATAAAGTTCTAGTTCATTCTTATCATTCTTAACAAATTCCAGGTTAATGACTTTATAAACTTTTGCCCCCATAGGTAAATCTCTCCTAATTATTCAAAATAATACAAAAATTATTTTGCGTAAGCGAACGTATGCATAAAATTTCAATATGTTCTCTTAAGTAAATCCGTAAATAAATTCTTAAAACCATAAAACATCTCTATTATTATAAAAAAAAACAAGCTTTCATTTTTTCAAGAAATTATAATGCTGAAAGCATCTTGAGTTTGTGTTAAAATAAATATTTTCATACAGTAGATAGCTTAAATATCTATTAATTATATTTTTAATATTTATTTTTTTCTATTTATAATTACAAATGTTTATTAAAAAATTTAACATATATTAATAAAAATAAACATTAATAAAAATATCTTTTATTATAAAATTAAATAAGGGGTGAAGAGATTAATGTACAATATATACAGTGCCATTTTAATTATTGCAGCCATAATGTTTAGCCCTATAATAGGTCTATTATTTATTACAATACCAAAGTTAAGAGCAGGATTTAAAGAAAAAATAGGATTTTATAACAAAAATAATATGCAAAGGCCTGTAATATGGCTTCATGCGGTTTCTGTAGGAGAAACAAATGCAATAGAGCAGCTAGTATTTAAGATAAAAGAACAATTTCCAAATCATAGTATTGCAATAACAACAGTTACTAAAACTGGCCAAGAATTAGCTCAAAAAAAGTTTGCGCAAATAGCTGATATAATTACTTATTTTCCTTATGATTTTGACTTTGCCGTAAAAAATGCAATTAAATCTATCAATCCAAGCATTGTAATCATTGCAGAAACTGAAATTTGGCCTAATTTTTCTAAGGAGTTAAACAAAAGAAATATCCCGTTGCTACTTGTTAATGGGCGAATATCACCTAACTCTTATAAAAACTATAAAAAATTCAGATTTATATTTAAAAATATATTAAAAAATTATAGCTCTATATTAATGCAAACAGAGCAAGATAAAAAAAGAATAATAGATATAGGAGCAGACTCTTCTATAGTAAAAGTTATGGGAAATCTAAAGTTTGACATTAAGCCAGCGCTGGACAAAGATAAAATTAAATCGTTGAAAAAATCTTTTTGCTTAAAAGATAACAAATTAATAATAGCCGGTAGCACCCATAAAGGCGAAGATGAAATAATATTAAACAGCTACAAAGGGCTTAAAGAATCTTTTTTTAATGATTTAAAAATGCTTCTTGCCCCAAGGCACCCTGAACGACTTAATCAGGTAAAAAATTTATTGAGCTCTTCTGACTTTCGCTATGGATTAAGAAGCTCAAAAGATACTTTTGAAGATAACGATATAATTTTAGTAGATACAATGGGCGAATTAAGCAATCTATATTCAATTAGTGATGTTGCTTTTATTGGAGGAAGCTTTTCTCGCACAGGCGGACATAATCCATTAGAACCTGCAATTTATGGCATTCCTACTGTTTCTGGACCAACTGTATTTAATTTTAAAGATATATTTAAATATATGACAGCAATAAAAGCTGCTTTTATTGCAAATGATCAATCTGAGCTAGCAGATCAATTAAAAGAACTGCTAACAAATCAAGAATTATATACACAGGCTCAAAAAGCTTGTATCAATATTTTTGAGCACAATAAGGGTGCCTTAAGTTATTGCTTAAATAGCATAAGAATTGAATCTTAAGCTCAACCCGTAAAATTTTCCAGTTCATTAACAAGATGCTCTACGTTTAAATGAAGCTCTTTGCCTAGTTCCAATATTTTGCCAATAAATTTTTTCTCAGGCTCTAAAAATTCGATATTGGCTAAATTGTTTATCATGCTTGGAACCTTGTTATAAATAGAGTTAAAATAAATATTTTGAGCTTCTGTAAGATCAATAACCAGTTTTAATTTTTTTGTCAAAGATATAACTCTAATAATATTTTCCAAATTATGCAAATCCATATTTTCAGAGAGCTGAATTACTTTCTCTGTCAAATAATTGCTATATAGCTCTTTAGCAGGAGACTTATCCAGCACAATACCTAATTTTTCAGCTTCCTCACTAATATCAATAGCCCTTTGTAAAAGCTCTATATTTCCAATATCGTCAGCTTCTTTAACTATGGAATTGAACGTATCACTTAATGTATACTCAGCAGCTATTTTAAACTCAGGTGGTATTTGCAGCCCCAATTCCATTAATTGTAAAATCGGATACTTTCCTTCTTCGTATAAACTTTTATAAGTTGAAGAAAAGCGCTCTAACTGATCTTTAATCAGAACACTTACAATCTTTCTTCTCTGCTCAATAAACAAATCTTTTAATGTATAATAATCTTTCCCGAAATTTTCATCCAAACATCTAATAACTTCTGTTAATGGACGGGAGTAAAACTTAGAAACAAGCTCTTCTTTTAGCTTTTTATATTGTCCTCCACCGGAAAAGCCTCTAATTGCACAATGGAAATCTTCTCCGCCATAATGCATTAAGGCATATACCATATCATGTTTTTCTAGCGTAATGTTAGAAACAAGCTCAAGCCTACCAATTAACAAGGTATTATTTAATTTTTTAACTTTTTTATAATCAATAGACTTTATGTCGTAGCAGTAAACACTAATTTCATCGGAGCGCTCTTCAAATAGCGAGCTAATAGCCCAGTGATTTACAACCTGCTTTACGCTAACAATAGAAGGTTTTACAAACTTTAGATACAACTCTCTTCCGTTTCCAAAGTCTGTTATATTACTTTGTGCCTCTTCAAGCTTGCATAGAAATTGATGTTCCAAATCTATTTCGGTAAAATCTTCAGCAAGCTGCATCGCTCTAGCTGCATATTTTAATATTTGGGTAGTCTCTATACCTGATATATCTGCAAAAAACCAGCCACAACTTGTAAACATCAGCATAGCTTGACGTTGCATTTCTAGTAATTTTACAACTTCAACTATTTCATGCTCTGATAGTACCTTTGAGGACTCATGCTTACAAAATGATAAAATAGTTGATTTATTTCTGTCTAAAATTACATCTATATATTTATTTCTTGCCTTCCATGGATCTTTAAGATACTTGGATGCCTGTTTTTCATAAATTATAATTAATTCATCTCTTAAACAATTAAGAGCATTTCTTAAAGGTTTACGCCATTTTTGATTCCAACCCGATTGTGCACCTGTTGAACACCCACAGTCATCTTTCCATCGACCTATACCATGGCAGCAACTCCAAGAGGAATTCTCTTTTACATCAACTTCATACCTAGGAGGGTTATTCTCAAGGTACTCTCCATAATTAGTAATCTTAAACCCTACTTGCTTAGATCTTTTCTTTAATGCATAAGATAATGCCATATCTCCAAACTTGGTATGATGCCCATAGCTTTCTCCATCTGTAGAAATATGTACAAGCTGATCATAATCCCTTGCTGTAGAAATGCCATCTCTTAACCTGTTTATAAATTTATCACCGTTATACAAAAGGTTCTCAAACGCAACAGATTTAGAAATAGAACCATCATAAAAGAATAAATCAATATACCTGTTAGTACCATCTTTCAAAAAGTATCTATAAGCGCAGCCAGGATCAATATTTCCCCAACTAACATCAAACCATTCAGCATCTTCATCAGTTATAGGCTTCACTTTTTCAGCCTGATACGGAGAGAGCACAGTAAACTTAATGCCACAGTCTACTAAAACACGTAAAGTTGTATCATCTACAGCTGTCTCAGCCAACCATATACCTTCTGGCTTTCTATTAAATCTCTGCTCGAAATCTCTTACACCCCATATAGTCTGTGTATATTTATCCCTTTCATTTGCCAAAGGCATAATAATATGATTATATACTTGAGCTAAAGCATTTCCATGACCAGAAAACGTCTCCAAGCTTTCTTTATCAGCTTCTAAAATTCTTTCGTATGTTTTTGGAGAGTTTACTTCTAACCAAGAAAGCAAAGTCGGACCAATATTAAAACTTATTAAAGAATAATTATTTACAATATCTAAAATTTGACTGTTATGATCAACAACCCTTGAGACTGAATTAGGTGTATAACATTCATATGAAATTCTGTCATTCCAGTCATGAAAAGGTAGCGCACTGTCTTGAAGTTCTATTATTTCAAGCCAAGGATTTTCTCTCGGGGGCTGATAAAAATGCCCATGAACCGTTAAATAGTATTCTTTTTTCGTCATTGTGCTTTTCCGTATATCTTCCTACTTAATCTATTATCATCTATAATTAATTTTAGAATTTTTATTCTACTACTCAATACAGTTAGTTTACCAGCTTATTGAATAATTCCAAGTGATCATTTATTTCTCTGATAGACAAAAAGTTTTCTCTTACTGTTTCTTTCCCTACATCACCCATGCTTTTAGCATTATCTGGGTTTTCTAATAAGTATAAAGATTTTTCAGTAGCTTCTTGAATATTAGATACTAAAAAACCATTTTCACCATCTTTAATTTGAAGTTTTATACCGCCTACATTACCACCAATAACAGGTTTACCTTTCCAAAGAGCTTCTGAAACAGTTAACCCAAAACCTTCTTTTAGAGATTTTTGCAAAATAACATCAGCAGCTGACTGGAAGCATTTAACTTCAATATCTCCAATATTATGAAAGTTAGTTAAAATATTTATATCATAATCTTCACCGGCTTTCCTCAAAACCCGATCATAGATACTCCAGCCTTCAGGATCATCATGGGCCATACTAGCTAACAAGGCTAACTGCAGACCTTTTATCCCCTTTTGAACCTGATCCTTTTTAATATTTCTATAAACATCTATTACTCCTAAAGGATCTTTCCACGGGTCAAATCTTGATATTTGAGCCATCAAAGGTCTTGAAACATCTATATTATAATTGTACATATATTTATTTACAACTTCTTGATGAATTGGAGTATTTTTAGGACTCAACGGGTCAATAGATGGAGGAATATAATTTAAATTGCCAAATTGTGCATCTTCTTTTACAAATTCATCCATTGTAAAAATTACAGCATCATAGTTTGTCATATATGGATACAAAAAGTTCCATACGCCTGGATTTGGTTCAGAAGTATCAATATGACATCTCCAAATCCATTTGGCTTTATTTTGTACAGCAAAATCAATTATAGATAAAGGCTGAGGGTCATGAACCAAAATAATATCATACTCTTCTTCCAATTTTTGAGCATTATTCTTCACTACGTCTAAATAGGTTTGTATCTGCTCATCAGAAATTTCCTGCCTTTTACCCTGCAATGTATTATGAAAGATCTTAGTTACTTCATAATATTCTTGAGGTGCCTCTAAAACACCCCAGTCTACATCTAAGCCAAGATCTCTTAACAAAGGTACTTGAGTTTTTAATAGCTCGGCAACACCACCACCATAAGCCGTTGCATTTAAATGCAAAAGCTTTTTACCTTTTAACGGTGCAGCTAATTGCCTTAATTGTTGAACTTTTTCTTCTCCGACTATCGAAGTATAGTCATCCAATGATTTTACGGGTACATATACTAAAGGCAAATTATTATTTCTTTTCTGCACCATATTATAATTTCTCCTTTTAAAGTATTGATATATAATTAGTATATTTTATTTTCTTCTAAATTAGAAGTCTAGATAAAAATAAATGATTTATTCTTTAATACTGGTTATAAATTAAAGTACTTAACCCTAGCACCTTATATCTTTATATTTTTGATTAATGGAAAAAGCATCTTTTAATATAATAATTATACCTCATTTTAGTTTATTTTTGGACCTAAGCAAAAGCTTATCAAAGCCTAAATTAGCATATTGTTCCTTAACTGATAATCAGGTAACTGTATAAATAAAAAAAAAGCAAAGCTTACTTTATATGGAGTACCACGTATTTTAAAATTTATACTATACTAAAATTATGCTGATATGGTATGAATACTGATACCTGAATAAATGAATGCTTACGGAATAATTAAATATCAATATATCTTATTTATTTGAGCAAAACCATAGTAAAACCTAAGTGTAGAGTATTAAAAGATAGGCTAAACAATGACAAATATAGATACAACACCTATAGAAGTTCTTATATTAACTATTGACCATGAAATTAAAGGCACTGTTCATGTTTCTAAATATACAAATACAAACAGAGAATTAACTGATCTTTTAAATGATAAAGAAAAAAGATTTATAGCAGTAACTGATGCTGAAATTATAAATAGAAAAAGCGGTGGTCCTCCTAGAAAATATCACTTCTTAGAAGTTCATATTGACTATATACTTATGGTACATCCATCAGCACAAGTTTTATTCAGAGAAACCTCACGAGCTCAAGAAGATATAGCAAGATTTAAAGAACTAAGAGAAAAACTTAATAAAACAAAATTTTAATAAAATAAATAATTAGATAAAAAAAGAAAGCTTTATCGCTTTTATGGCGTGCTTTTTTGCTCCTCTAAATAGTCCCAATAAGGCTTAAAATCATCCACTATATATTTTTTTACTTTTGGGCTTATTTTTATCTCAACAGGCTTTTTACCATCCATAGAAAAAACTTTTAAAGCAAGGTCATCCTCTGTATCAAAATACCTTGGGTCAAATTCATACCTGCCACAGTATGTACTATCTTTAGTTACTTTAATTTTATAAAGAGTTTCTTCTCGTTTATCAGTATGCATTTCTGACCGTCCAAAAGTATAAGGCTGATATGTTTTACTTTTGTTTTTATTAATCAAACATAATGAGCTAAAGTCTTTTTTATAAACATATTTATTATATTGTTTTAAATAACCAGGCCTACGATTATAATTATTATCACTTTGCAGACTAGAGCTAACTGCAGACACAGCACTTAATATATTACAAATTTTTGTTGCTTTAGATTGTCCTAATTTGGGTTCAATGTGCAAGGTAACAACTGGTTTAATATAATGATGACGCCTTGCAAATATCATCATTATATTATTATTCAAATTTGTCAGCCTTTTAGAATTCTTATTATAAGTTTTCATGTTTTTTCTGTATTCTTGAGGTGGAGTTACAATAGAGACGTTATAATTTCTGGATTTAAGCTTATAAGGATTACACCTTTTTCGCTCGCTTTTATTTGCTTCCTTATAGGCCTTTGCCATTATTATATTAGTGTAGGACTCACTGGAAAAATCAGGAAGCAGTTCATCAGAAGGTATTGTCGTCAAGGTGCTTATCCTTTGAGCTGCACTTCTAACATAAGGGATTGCTTTAAGAATCGATACACTCCCTCCGATACCGTTATTATCATCGGTATTAGGCGGACCAAAAGTATTGATCCCTACAACGTATCCAGCAAAATTTAATAAAGGTCCTCCCGAATTACCATGATTTATACTG
This sequence comes from Candidatus Gastranaerophilales bacterium, assembly GCA_028277625.1. Taxonomy (GTDB): domain Bacteria; phylum Cyanobacteriota; class Vampirovibrionia; order Gastranaerophilales; family JANQFW01; genus JANQFW01. The sequence continues at coordinate 27,527 of JANQFW010000013.1, forward strand.
GCATCATGAATTATATTAGAATTACTGTATTTACTTACAATGCCTTGAGTCAATGTATCCTCTAAAGTTTCCCATTCTAATGGACTACCAATTGCTAAAACTTTCTCGCCATGTGCCACTAAAGGTTCATTAGGCAATGGTGTAAACATTTTTAATACAGAATATTTTTTAATATTTTTTAAATTGACCCACACTATCGCAATATCATTATATATATCTTTTTCTACCACAGCTCCTTTTATTACCTGATTTTTGCCAAATCTTACAAGTAAGGAGTCCTCTACAGAATCATCTACAACGTGATGGTTTGTTACAATAAGCCCTTTTTCATCGACCAAAAATCCCGAACCACTAGATACGCCAGTTAATATAGTAACAACGCCATCCTTTACACTATTATAAATCTTGCTGGATTGAGAAAATTCCCTTTTAAAACCAGACGAAGAGGCATTACTATGAACCTGAGCCGAATCACTAATTTTGCCACTTTCTGTACTCTCTTGAGCAAATACGTTTATAATATGAAAAGACAAAATGTTTATAAATAAAAAAAGAGCAAGTAATCTAAATTTCATTATCTAAAAGTCCCTATATTAAAAATAATAAATCTTTTTATAAAATTTATAATAAAAATAATAAAATTAACTTTATTTACAGTCAAGATAAAATAAAAATAGAGAATTGACCTGACCTTTTTAGGACATTAACCTGCTTAATTAAACTTAAATAAAATTATTCGATATGAAGAGTATTTTAAAATATTTACACTTTTATTTATTAAAAGCCCTTTACAGTCTTTAAATTTTATTTAATACTATTGTCTTATTACATATAATGATGAGCCAACAAAGATGGACAATAATGAAGATAAGCTGGAAATAATAAAAACTATTCAAAAAGCTGTAGAACAAATGAAAATAGACGATATTGAAGAAGCATCCGATCATGCTTATGAAACATTTCAATGTCAATGCTGTGGCCAAGAAAAAATAATTGCAGGCTCATTGGTTTATGATGGATTTGTCCTTTGCAACGACTGTGTGCTACTAGCCGAAGTGGGACTTGCATTAAAAAAGTTTGACAATATAAGTACTCTGCTGGACTCGATGGAAGATAAGCGATTCGAATATCTATACAGCACGATTTTTGATGAACAAAAAAAAGAAAACGACAACGATAATAAAAACAATTAAAGTCCTCGCGCGAGGATTTTTTAAAATGTTATATAAATTTAAAAACATATATTAGATTATAAAAAACAATAGTAAAAAAGCATAGGGAGTCAATTAATGAATTTTAATAATATAAAAGAAGGTTTAACCTTTGATGACGTACTGTTACTACCTCAAGAATCCAACGTTTTACCAAAAGATGTAGATGTCTCAACAAACTTAACTCAAAATATAAAGCTAAATACACCTCTGCTTAGTGCTGCAATGGACACAGTTACTGAGTCAGAACTTGCTATTAGCATTGCAAGAGAGGGCGGACTTGGTATTATCCACAAAAACATGGCAATAGAAGAGCAAGCACAAGAAATTGAAAAGGTAAAAAAGTCCGAAAGCGGCATGATAATGAACCCAATAACAATAAGCCCTGAGGAAAAAATCAGTGATGCTCTTGAAATTATGAAAAAATTCTCCATATCTGGCTTACCAATAACAGTTAATGGCAAGTTAGTAGGCATTCTCACAAACAGAGATCTAAGGTTTGAAACAAATCTAGATCAAAAAATAGAAGAATTGATGACAAAAGATAATCTTATTACAGCACCAATTGGAACAACTTTGCCAGAAGCAAAAAAGTTACTTCATAAAAACAGAATCGAAAAGCTCCTTTTAGTTGACGATGATTTTTACTTAAAAGGGTTAATAACGATTAAAGATATTCAAAAGGCAATAAAATACCCAAACAGTTGCAAAGACGAACATGGAAGACTGAGAGTAGGTGCTGCTGTAGGAGTTGGAGATGATAGGGATGAAAGAGTAGAGTGCTTAATTAAAGAAGGTGTAGATGTAATCTGTATAGATACTGCACACGGACATTCCAGAAATGTTATCAATTCAGTAAAAGAATTAAAGTCAAATTATCCAAATTTACAAATAATCGCAGGAAACATAGCAACAGCCGAAGCTGCTGAGGACTTAATAAAAGCAGGTGCAGATGCTATTAAAGTCGGTATAGGACCTGGATCCATATGCACCACAAGAATTATTGCCGGTGTGGGCGTACCTCAAATAACTGCAATTAATGACTGCTACGAAGTTGCAAAAAAATACGATATACCTGTTATTGCTGATGGAGGGATCAAATTTTCCGGTGATATGGTTAAAGCACTAGCTGCTGGAGCTCGTTGTATCATGATCGGCAGTTTATTCGCAGGGACAGAAGAAAGCCCTGGTGAGACAATTCTTTATCAAGGAAGAACCTATAAAATATACAGAGGCATGGGATCTATAGGTGCAATGTCAAAAGGCAGCAAAGACAGATATTTCCAAAGTGAAGTAACAAATAGCAGTAAATTTGTTCCAGAAGGCATAGAAGGAAGAGTACCTTACAGAGGCAGCCTTGCTTCTAATGTATATCAACTGATAGGTGGCCTACGCTCTTGTATGGGGTACACTGGTTCTAATAGCCTTTATGATTTAAGAGAAAACGCAAAATTTATTAAAATCTCACCAGCCGGGCTAAAAGAAAGCCATGTTCACGATGTAATTATTACTAAAGAAACACCAAATTATAGGTTAGACTAATAATTAGAACACTAGTAAAAAATATAGAATTTTAAGTTTTAAAATAAGGTAAAAATAATGATAGAAACAACAGTTAAGTTAGATAAAATATTAATTCTGGACTTTGGATCGCAGTATACACAGTTAATAGCAAGAAGAATAAGAGAGCAAAGCGTTTATTGCGAAATCCATCCTTTTAATTATAATATTGATAAAATAAAAGAGTTTAATCCTAAAGGGTTAATTTTATCCGGTGGACCTTCCAGTGTTTATGATGAAAATAGTCCTTTTTGCAACAAAGAAATTTTTAATTTAAACATTCCAATCCTTGGTATTTGCTATGGTATGCAGCTTATGTCTCATCTATTAGGCGGCAAAGTTGAGCATTCAAATAAAAGAGAGTACGGAAGAGCAACTATTAATCTAAAAAATAATGATAATTTATTTGAAAATATTAACATAAGTGATATTGACGTATGGATGAGCCATGGTGACAAAGTTATAGAAATACCTGAAGGATTTTCTACGCTTGCTTCAACCAACAATTGTAAGTTTGCGGCTGTGGCTAATTTTAATAAAAACCTTTATGGCGTGCAGTTCCACCCAGAAGTTGTTCACACCGCAAATGGACAAGATATTTTGCGAAACTTTATCTTTTCAATCTGCGGCTGCAAAAACAACTGGAATATGAAAAACTTTATAGATACAAAAGTTGAAGAAATTAAAAACCAAGTTGGTGATAAAAATATAATCTGCGGCCTAAGTGGCGGTGTTGATTCTTCTGTGGCAGCGGTATTAATTCATAAGGCTGTTGGAAATAAATTGAAATGTATATTCGTCAATAACGGTGTACTAAGACAAAATGAAGCTGAAAAAGTAATAAAAATATTTAGAGACAGCTTTAAAATAGATTTAATTTATGTGGATGCAGAAGAAAGATTCTTAAATAGACTTAAAGGCGTTACTGATCCTGAAGAAAAAAGAAAAATTATCGGCAATGAATTTATAAATGTATTTGATGAAGAAGCTAGTAAAATAGAAAATGTAGAATACTTAGCTCAAGGCACTCTATATCCAGACGTTATAGAAAGTATTTCATTTAAAGGTCCCTCTGCCACTATAAAAAGTCATCATAATGTTGGCGGATTGCCGGAAAAAATGAAGCTAAAGCTGGTTGAACCATTTAGAGAATTATTTAAAGATGAAGTTAGACTTGTAGGCCAAGAGCTTGAAGTTCCTGATGAAATAGTTTCAAGACAGCCATTTCCTGGACCAGGTCTTGCGATAAGAGTTATTGGAGAAGTCACCAAAGAAAAATTAGAAATATTAAGACAAGCTGACCATATTGTAGTTGACGAAATTAAAAAAGCTGGCTTGTATAAGTCTATCTGGCAATCTTTTGCTGTTCTATTGCCTGTAAAAACAGTAGGTGTAATGGGTGATGAGCGTACATACGAAAATGTTTGTGCAGTGAGAATGGTTGAAAGTCAAGATGGAATGACAGCTGACTGGGTAAAAGTCCCTTATGAAATTTTAGGCATAATCTCTAGCCGTATAATAAATGAAGTAAAGGGTATCAATAGAGTGGTTTATGATATTTCTTCAAAGCCCCCGGGAACTATTGAATGGGAATAGCATTTAAGATTTAAGTAAGTAGAAGTAGCTAAAATTCTTTTTAAAAAAGGCTCCTTTTTTAGGGGGGCCATTTTTTCTGGGATCATTTTTCATATTTTATCTATTGCTACTTTTTTATTATGCTCGTTAATATTCGACTTGTTGCGGCTTATCTTGTTCAGTAGGCCCTTCGGTAACCTTAAAGGATGTGACAACAGGATAATCTCTGGAAAAAATGTGCTTATTATTGCATTCAACAAAAAAAGTAACTTTTTCTACATTTTGATCTATATAAAAAGCTAAATTTTGAGCAACTGCATTAAACACAAAATCAGGATTTGGAACATCTACCTTTACATTGCCCAAAGTTTTTATAGTATTCTTAATTTTAATTTTAAAAATAAGATCATACTCGCCTTTAGGCCAACCAGGACCACATATAAATGCTAAATCAAAATCAAATTTTGCCGGCAAAAACACAGCAGAAAAATCGTTCCATATATTTACAGCTGTTAACCTATTATTTTTTAAATAAGCAGTTTCTGCTATTAAAAGATATTTTCGTCTCACGTATCCTAAACCCTCTTAATTGTTGTAACCCTCTTAATAAATATTTGATCTTAAGTAAAAATGAACATCCATGTCATTCTGTTTCTCATCCCTCTTTCTTCCAAGAGGAACACCAAAGTCGATGTTAACACTTAAATATTTACTCAGCATGTACTTAAATCCGAATCCAACGCTCTGCAAAAAGTTTTCGTGAGTGCCAGACCTCTTGTCATGAATTTTCTGCGCATAGCCTTGGTCATAAAATACATGAAATAATAAGTCTCTATTTAAATAGAGAATCCCATACTTCTCCGGCAAAAAAGGTATCTTAACTTCTGGTAAAAAAGACATTGGAGCATTTACTTCACAGGAAAAATTATACCCAACATCCCCGATTAATAAGCCTTCTTCAAATCCTCTCACTGTGGTTGATCCTCCTAAAGACATTCTCATAGGAGAAAGCAACGTGTCTGGAGTATATTGTGTTGATGCATTAATAACAGCATACATATCAAAAGGAAGCCTTTGTATTCTACTTAGAGCCATATTTAACTTATAAAATTTAGTTGACTCCTGGCCATAGGAACTCTGGATTTTTTCACCAAAAGAAGAACTGGATGCACCTAAAATAGGTAACCCCACCGTATTGTTAACTCTCAAGCTCCAATTTCCCATGCTATCATGTTTAATTGCACTCAACCCTGCACTTATAGTCCTTAGGCTATACTTACTATATGGCTGATTAGAAAATATTTTAGTATCAGAATTTCTACCGCTAAAAGTGAGGTCAGATGATAATCTAAAAGTATTACTAGCAAAAAGTTCTTTGTCTATAGTAGCATTAAGACTGTGAGAAAGACCTCTTATTGCAGATTCTTTAAGTTCCTTACCGAGGTAAACCTTATTTACCCCATATCCTATGGTTAAATTCGTATCATTATATAATAAAGGAATTGTATAGCTCAGGTTTGTACCCCAGGTTCTGTCAGAAAGAGTAGCACTAGTAGTAAAAGAATCACCATACCCGGTAACATTATAATTCCTCAATGTAAAGTTAGAATTACTTCGCCCTGTTACATCAGATCCATTATTACTGTTAGTGTACGCAAAATAAATAGGCATTCTATCTTTTACATCAATTTTAACATCGGTAGTGCCAGGCTCAATGCCTTTATAGATAGAGGTATCTACTTTTAAGTTAGGTGTTTCATTTATTGACTTTATAGAACTTGAAAGTTTATTAAAATCAAACAGCTCGCCGGTTTTAATGCCCTGTGGCTTTAAAAAATTTTTTCTTATATAAGCAGATCTTACCCACTTATTATTTTTAATTTGCAACTGCCCTATCTTATTTTCAGCAATCCTTATTTTTAAAATCCCATTTTTTATTCGTTGAGGTGGTATATACGCAAAAGAGGTTAAGTAGCCCTTATGCTTATAGTACCTTGTCAATTTTTCAGCTATTTTTTCTGCCGTCTTAAAATCAATAACTTCGTCTATATATTCAACTATAAGGTAATTAATATCTTTGTGCTCAACAGCTGTATTATCTACTAACACAACTTCCTTTAACACAAAGGAAGCTCCGGCACCAGACCCTCCCACTTTTGGAGATTGACCTGGAGCGTCAAAGGTTTGTTCTTTGGCATCTTTTTTATTATCAAATTTTAGATATTTTAAATTTTTCTCCCCAATAAGCCCAGCGTCGTTTCTTTCAACTTCCTCACTTTGTGCCAAATCAACACCGTCCAATGTAGCTGCATTGGAGTGCAAATTGTTAATAAGCATATAGCAAACTAACAAGCCAAAAGTTTTTTTACTAAAGGATCCGTTAAACATTTTAATCTAAAACCAGTTAGCTGAACACAATAGTTGTCACTATAACAATACCAGAGCTTAATACTAAAAAAATCCTATTAATAATTTATATTTATAGATATTACTAAATCAATAATTTTCTATGTTATCCATACTAAAGGTGGAAAATTTGTAATAATACTTTATATTGTTTCCTATTTTAAGAAAAACAAATGCAAAGCTCTCTCTTTTAATATATAATTTAGTATATAAATTAGAAAAAGAGGTTTTCAATGAATTTAAGAAATAATACATACTTCAAATTTTTTATACTAACTTTATTAGTAATTACATTCGGTGTTTTTAATATAGGCACAAGTTTTGCCAAAGAAGCCAATACAAAAAGCACTACTGTAAAAAATAAAAAAAATACTGATTTAATAATCAAAATGGTTGAAACCTCTGGAGTAGCTGCAGCAAATGAGGCATTTGTATTAAAAGAAGAAGATATTGCTGATGAGAACAAAACTTTAAGTATTATAAACAGTAAGTTCAGCGAAGCTAAACAACTTCTACAATAGATTAGATAGATTTATACGATAACAAAAAGCAGGTTTTAAAGCCTGCTTTTTGTTATTAAAGCTTTATGGTTTTTTAAAATCTTTGCTTTTGATATTGCATTTTCTTGTCATCATTCATTTTTCTTACATAATGCTTCTTTTCTACATGAGCTATTTCATGGCATAAGACAGCTACAAGTTCAGCCTCATTAGAAATTACCTTTAAAATACCTTTTGTTACAAAGATTATTCCCCCAGGCAGTGCAAATGCGTTTATTTCATCCGTGTCCAGTATATAAAAGTGATATTCCAAGTCCCTTTTAGCAACTTTTTTTACTATACTTTGCCCTAATTGCTTAACATATTGATTTACTTCAGGGTTACTATAATAACCATAACGAGCAATAAGAAACTTTGAAGCTTTTAAGCCAAGTTCTAGTTCTTTTGCTGTTGCATCATTATCTTGATGCTTTTTTATCTTTGATTCTAAAGCTTTCTCTTTCTTGGAAGTACTCTTTTTAAAATCAGAGGGCACCACAGGCGTACTATCTTTTGGAGTATTTCCATAGTGAGCATAGCTCTGTACAGTAAAGTTACTTAATACCAAAATAAACAATATGAGAGAAATTCTTTTCATTAAATTCTGCCCTTTTTAGTGGGTATAAACTTTTATACTGCTCATCAAATAAACTTCAGATTAGTCTATTCAGGGACACCTTCTATTTTATTAACTTTACAAGATTGAATAATCTGAAAAGTCTTTTAGAGCTAGCATAGTATACCAAATTAAAGAATCAATTTATAACCAATTATATTATAGTAATCGGTCAATATGTAAATTTCTTTAGCGTTTATTATTTTATAAGAAAAGCCTATTTCTATTCATTATAAAGAATTAAGAACTTACAACATTAAAGTCATAAACATTTTTCCAGGTATCAAATCCACCTTCTAGTTCCATTACAGGATATCCTCTTTCTGATAACTTTAAGGCAATCTGGGCAGCCAAGTGGCATTGTTCGGTATAGCAATAAACAATATTTATCTTACTTTTAGACAGGCTATTCATTCTTAACTCTATATCTGATGCTGGTAATGATATGGCAGTTGGTATATGAGATCTATCATAATCTTCTGCTTTTCTTACATCTATAATCTCAACTTGTTCATTGTCCAGGTTATTTTTTAATTCGACCGGGCCCAATGTAAATGCAAGCTTTTCTTCGAAAAACTGCATTGCTCTTTGTGTTTGTTTTGTAATATTAGAGTGCTTTAGCATAAAACATGTCTCCTTTGCTTAGATCACTTTAGTACTGAATTACTTTAAGCAATCAATAAAAATATTTAATTAGACACATGCTCAAACATAAAGATTAAAAAAATATTTTTATATTTAAAAAAATGCTATTATATAATTAATAAAATATTAGTCAATTAAATTTGGGATATATGGATAAATTAATAAAAGTACAAAATCTTATAAAAGAGTTTCCTATTCACAAAGGCTTCTTCAATAAAAAAGTGGGGGCCGTGCATGCCATAAACAATATAAGTATTGACATATATAAAGGCGAAACTTTAGGATTGGTTGGAGAGTCTGGTTGTGGAAAGTCTACAACCGGCAGGTGTATTTTGGGGCTAGAAAAACCAACAAGTGGAACTATTCTTTTTGATGGCATAGACACTAACAATTGTGATGCTGACCAGAAAAAAGAATTGAAAAAAAGAATGCAGATAATTTTTCAGAACCCGTATTCTAGTCTTAATCCAAGAATGACGATTGGTGACACCCTAAAAGAGCCAGTAGCTATACATAAGCATATGTCTAAAAGCGAAATCGATACAAATATTAAAAAACTGCTCGATGTGGCAGGATTACCGTCAACCGTATTGAATAAATACCCACATGAATTTTCCGGGGGGCAGCGACAAAGAGTAGGTATTGCCAGGGCTTTGGTTTTAACCCCTGAGTTTATTGTGGCAGATGAGCCTGTTAGTGCATTAGATGTTAGTATTCAGGCGCAGATTATTAATTTGCTTCAGGATCTTAAAGAAGAGCTTAGCTTAACATATTTATTCATATCTCACGATTTAAGCGTGGTTAAGTATATTAGTGACAGGGTTGCGGTAATGTATCTGGGTGAAATTGTAGAACTTGCAGCTTCTGAAGAGTTGTTTAATAGTCCTAAACACCCTTATACACAAGCTCTGTTAAGTGCTATACCAGTCCCTGACCCAAATAACAATGAATCCAAACGAATTTTGTTGGCTGGGGATATACCTAGTCCTGCAAATCCACCACAGGGCTGTAAGTTTCATACTCGCTGCAAATATGTTATGGATATATGTAAAAAAGAGATTCCGCCTACTTATAGAGTGCAAGATAATCATCAAGCGGCATGCTACCTTCTAAAAGATGCCTAATATAAACTATATGAGGTCTTAAGCGAATAACTTTAACTAGTGAACAAAATAAAAAAGGTTCTTTCCAGAACCACCATCGTTAGCACATTACCAAATTTTCGTTTAATTCTTTGTTTTATTTCCTTTACCCAATATTATAAAGTATTTGTTTTAATAAAAATTGCTAAAATTAACAAAAAAATAAAGAAATATTAAGATAACTAGTGCTCATTATAAAACAGCAATTGCAATACCCCCTCTTTTTCTGAGAAAAGAGCTTACCATTGCAAATTTTTAATTATTAACTTAAAATTCGCTAATAATAAGGTTTCTTTTTGTTTAATTCTTCTTTTTTATTGTTATTTATGTCTATTATATTATTATTTACTTGATTATTTTCATCTCTTAAAGCATTAGTATCAACTGCTAAAGCAGTATTTGGCACTTTTGCAAGAGCTGGTATTTCTTTATATATTTTTAAATTTGCCAGCTTAGAACCGGAGCTGGTTTTTACAAGTTTATACTTGCCCAACTTAAATTTATCAAGCCTATCCCAAGCATTGATATACAGAGCGTGCTCTTTTACCTCTTGCTTTGCCTCTTCCCAAGCTTGTTCTATAAATTTGTTTTG
>JANQFW010000026.1 GCA_028277625.1 Candidatus Gastranaerophilales bacterium
ACTTCTTGTGCATTTTGCGCTGTTTTCTGAATTTTTTGCATAACAAATCTCCTCCCCTAAGTGGCTACTTTCCAACCAAAAAAATTCATTGACAAACCGCCCAAAGAAAAGGTAAAATTTAATTGGAATTTTAAGTGATGGGTTACCTTTTCCCGGTAGCTCATTTTTTTATTTAAATTTGCATGAACATGATAAACATATTTTTTTGAATTTGTAAATTAAAAAAAGTTATATTTACACAAATAGTATGAAACCTTGCCAATTTGTTGTAACATAGTGTATGTTGATTGTAAGCGCAACTTACAAATTGTTACAATAAATTTCTGCGTTGTAACTTGTAAGAACTTACAAAACTGGTTCCAAAATATTAAATTTTGGGTGTTTGTAGACAAAATAAGCACTTACAACTTATTTTATAAGTTGTAAGGTAAAGCATTGATGGAGGTTGCAAGTAAATTGAGCCAAGGTTACAAAAACTTACAAGATGTAACTATTCGTGATTTGGCAGAAGCTTTGTCTGTTAGTGAGAGTACCATCCGAGGATGGGAAGACCGCCTAGAAATAGAAATTCCAAGGAATTGTAAAAAACATAGAAGATACCCTCAAAGATTAGTTAAACTATTTGAAATAGTGAAACAACTTGTTGAAAGTAATCATTCTTTTGAAGAGGTTAAAATCCTTGTCCATACTGAATATGTAAGTTATTTAGATAGTTCCAATGACTTACAAGAGGATTATATTTATAGTCAACAAATCCATGCCAATAATCAACAAAATCATGCCGAAACTTTTGTTATCCATGAACAAAAATCTGATGATGAAAAAAAGTTTGAAATGATAATAGCTCCATATAAGGCACAAATTGATTCTTCAAACAAAAGAATAGACAATCTTTTAGACAAAATAGAAAGACTTCAGGATGAAAAAAATCAAATTAAAGAACAAAATCTCATGGAAAAAGCAGAATTTTTAGAAAATTTTTACAACAAAATTGAAGAAGAAAAAAATAAAGTAAAAGAACAGGTTCTTGAGGAATCAATAAATAAGCAGAATAAGGCTAATCAAGAACATCGTAAAGAAAAAGAAAAAATCCTTGCTGAAAAAGCTCAAGAAATTTCCGAACTACAAGCTGAATTGAAAAAATATAAAGAGCTCCAGGAAAATAAAAAAGAAAGAAAAGGCTTTTTTAATAACATCTGGAAAGTACTGAATACTGAAGTAACCCGGATTAAAAAATAATCCTGCATGATAAAATATATGCGTAAATTTGCCGAATCTTATCCTGATTACGAATTTGTGCAACGACCCGTTGCACAATTGCCTTGGGGACATAATGTTACAATATTAGACAAAGTTAATGCAATTACAGGTTACCTGGTATGTGAACCAATCTATTGAACATGGCTGGTCAAGAGTTGTGCTGGCTCATCAAATAGAAAGTGATTTATATAACAGGCAGGCAAAAACGCCTTGTCTCCCGGCACCATGTTGATAGCCCCCGAAATGTCATTCCGAGGAGGGCGGGCGAAAAAGCGAGAATGTAAGCAGGTAGTTGTTATTCACCCGACGTGGGAATCTGGGCAACGTCGCATTAAGCTATAAATTTTGAGCCTTTACACGGAGTTCCACAGATTGCCACGGGCTCACAAATTGTCATTGAGCCCTCGCAACGACGATTTGGGTGTTATCAACTCAATTTCGGGAGACAAGGAAAATTTTGCAAATATATTCTCTAGGCTTTATTCAATGTGTTTTCAGATTTAAACCTCCTTTTATGAATTTAAAACCATTTCAGTTATTTCTTTTTGGATGTGTTCTTTAACTCTTTCCCGTCTTTCTAATTTTGGCAATAACTGAGTAATAACGTATTTTACATAATCGTCCCAGGTTTTAATATTTTTTTGTTTCATCCATTTTTTTAAAGCCTTGTCTGATAATCCCGGCATTCCGATACTAAGTTTTATATTTAACTTTGTATTTTGCATTTCAACTCTCCTTTTTATATTTTTTATAGTCTGTATTTAAGCCGACAGCGTCGCTTTCTGATAACACCTCATAGATGTCCAGTATTTTATGACCTTCTTTTTCCAAAATAAACGCACGTTCAAGTACATCATTTTCTACTAGAGTTCGCAGTACTTCTGAACCCTCTCCGTATCTTGGGTGTTTATAATGTATACGGTACTCATTATTTTTTTCTTTTAAATCTTCAAGTAAGTTACAGATAAGGGTATAACCATCATTTGCATCAAACTTGCTGGAAAATTTGTTTAATATTTCTTGCGCCTCTTCCTCACTTATTTCGATTTCAAGGCTTTCTGCCTGTTCATAAACATCTTCGAGCGTCCATCCGCAAACTGATTTTTCAATATTAGAGTTTTCATAGAATAAATCCTCATCCCTAAATAAACATCTAAAGCAGGTATAAGGTATATTCCAGCTATCTGTAAATGACTGCCATTTTTCAGAAGTTAAACATTTTTTGCATTTTGCACGCTGAGTTGTTTTTAACGTTTCTATTGCTTTTTGCGCAATTAAATAAATATGATTGTCTGATGGGTTGCTTTCATAATGCTTTCGTTCTGTTAATAATAAATACTCTAAAGCTGTTTTAATGTTATTCATCGTTTTAAGTCTCCTTTCCAGTTTTCAGGTTGTGTTTGTGTGCAACTTGTACAAAACTCTCCAAATTAGGGCTAGGAATGTTCTGAGATTCGATAAGTTTATTTAATAAAGGATAATAATTTTCTGGGGTTTTTGTTTTTCCGGTTAAGTATTTACCGTTTAAGGTCATTTTTCGCATATCTGCTATTGAAAAATAATGCTCCTCAAGAGTAAAAGCACAGCTTCCGGCATAAAACTCAATCTCAAACCATTTTTGAGCTTTTGTAAACATATCTGCTACCATTGAGAAAAATTCTTCATGTGTAAGCCCTAGAGCTTGAATGCCCTCATCACGCCCTGAAGCTTTCCAGACCCCTTGTCCATATTTTTTAGCGAAATACTTGACAAAATATTCTCTGGAATGTTCCGGGCAATCACCCTCTTTCGCCCATTTAATATCTTCATCATCGTGGACAAGAGGGCAGCACTCAATTTTACTTAAAAGTTTCCCTTCTTTTGTTGCTAATAAAAAATCATTGAATTGATTAACTTTTGACCTATCTTTGAGTTTGAAAAATAAATCAGCTCCCATTACTAAACACCACCTTCCAGGCTTTGAACGGTTCCAATAAGTTTTAAGCCGTTATCTAGTAAGACTTGCTTATTGGCTTTAAAATATTTTTCTGCACCTTCTGCCATTTCCGGGGTAAATTCTTTTGCTATATCTTCTTTGCATCTGATCCAGCCCAAGAGCCTCGATACTTCGACATTGAGGGCTTTAGCAAATTCCATATTAAAGTTGATGTGCATATTTCTGTTTTTATAAATCCGGTATTCGAAAAGAGTCTTACCGTTTTTTAGTAGCACGGTTTCTTTTTCGCCGAACATTGAGGGAATGCCTATTAAACCGACTTCAAAGCCCAGGTTATTAGCTATAGTACAAAAATCGCCTATTTTTCTTCTTACGTTGCGTTCCTCAAGCTCTGTACTGCCAGTAGAATATTCTTTTACCAGGTTGTAAGTTTTATAAATGACCCTATAATCTAGCGTGTAGTGAACACCGCTTTCTTGGAAGTCTGATTTTCTGTAATACCTATCATTCTTGAATCGCCATTGTTCATGTTCAAAGACTTTTTGATTAGATTTATAAGGCTTAACGTTTTCTATATGAGAAAGTTCTTTATATAAAGTTACTATTTGATCGTTATAGTAACCGTTTGCATTTTTAATAACCCAGATTATGAGGGCGTAGATATTATCAAAGGTAAAATCAACTTGATTGCAGCCTGTAAACTTGTTAAGGAGCTTGTTTCTGCTGTCCCAAGTCAGCCTATCGGTTATTTGTTCAAGGTTTTCAAAAACTATTTTCCAATATAAAATTTTTAGGTTTTTAATTTTTTCCTGCAAGCTCTTTTTTACAGCTTCTTTGTAGATTCCAATACTTTCCAGTGTGTCTGCATCAAGCTCGCTAATGGCTGTAAAATGCTTATATAAATCTTTTTGCTCTTCTTGATACAGGTTTACCAAGCATTCTGCTTTATTATTACCTGCTACCAATAATTTTTTTCTGACTGACTCCTGTTTTTCTTTTTCTGTGTAGTAATCAGAGCGTTCTATGTTATCCCTCATTTTGAAAGTTTCATCAAACCAGGCATCAAATGCAGGGTTATCTTCACTATATCGAGAGTATGGTTTTGTGATACAGACTATATCTACCTTTGCTCTGGCTTGTCTTTCAGCATTCAGGAAATCAAAACTTCCTAATATTTCATAATTGGATTTTGTTTGTTCAATAGTTTTTAATATTTTTTGGTTTTCTTTCCACCTTTCAGGAATAACAAGATAAATATATTCACAATTCCCTTCCCATATAATCCGGTTTGTCCAATGCTCGTATTCTGAATAGGGAGGATTGCAGAAAATACAGCTAACTTTTTTGTCAATTAAAGTCGTGCCATGAAAATCTGTTCCTAAAACTATAGTGTCTTTATCAAGTTTTTCAAGTAATATCTTGCTTTTTTCAATAACAAAATAATTATCTTCGTATAAACAGAACTCCCTTTCCCTTGCTTCTATATCTTCTTTTTCAAATTCCTTAACCCATTTTTTAAAGTTACATGTTCCGCAGCCAATATCTAAAATATTATTAACTCGGTGATATTTTAGACTTTCATAAATGGGTTTTATCATTTCTTTTGAAGTTGGATAAAATTCAAAATCCTGGTTATTATCTTTTAATTCTTGTATTAATCCGTGCATTATATTTTCTCCTTTTCCTTAAAGTAAAAAGCCCGGATATTTTTCTATCCGGGCTTTACTAACTAATTCTGTAAGGCTATTTCAAGAGCCTTTCTGTTTATGTTTGCTGAATCCCCAAACCAGAGGGAATTATAACGTTTTTCTTCGTTGGTCCAGGAATGTCCTCGTTCATACTGCAGATATTCTTGAACCGCATTATATGCTCCCCACATAGTTTTACCGGCTAGTTTAGAGCCGCGGCCTGATTCAAAAAGCTCCTCTATTCTGCCAAGAAGCCTTGATTTTCTTTCAGGCATTTCTTCTTCGGAAAGCGATTCTTCAAGTTTTTGGATGCTGAATACCTGGTTGACGTAACGTTCAAGGTCAGATTTTACTATGTCTCTTTTTGCAAGATACCGGAACTTTTCAACAGTAGCCAGAAATTGCTGGTTAACAAGGTCCATAGTTTCCCTGATTTCCACCAGGTTGTTTTGTACCTGGTTCGTATGTCTTACTCTGATTAATTTAGACCCCTGGCTGCTGTGTGCGAGGGTAAGTGTATTATTACAAACCACTCGTACAGGCGTATAACCAACTCTTACTGCCGTTGTACCGTCATGGGAGTTTGATAATAAAACAAATCTTTCAATCTCGTCTCCATCACTTACGACAAGGTTTTCAGCTTTGATTTTTGCCAGGATAAAGATTTTCTTTCCCTGAAAAAGAGAGCCTGCAGTTTCGAGCTCAACTAATCCACTTTCAATAAAGGGATTGAACCATTTAAACGATTCAATATTTTGCAGTGGCTGATACTGCTCGCCGACAACTCCAAGAACAATTTTTTCGCCGCCCGGCAGCTCTCTTGAAATTGCAAAATTGCTGGGACATTTAACCCCTGATTCTGTCCAGATAGGTTCTTTTTCCACTAACCAATCAAGACCCGCAAGTTTGATTCCCTCATCAATACTTGGGGCTTCGTTTACGATTGTTCCTAACCCATGCCAGGGTCTTTTCTTAACCGAAAACATTGTGTCATTTTCTGTGATTCCGTGTGCCATGTGTTTTCCTCCATTTACTTTTCTGCACTACAAATATGCCTGGTTCTCAGGCAGATATTTTTATGATTCTTAGCTTCTGCTTTAAAACTTCTTGTGTTAGAAAGTTTAAAGGAAAAGCCGATTTCTCGACTTTTAGTTGTGGGAGGGTGTTTAGGGAGTTTATTCGTTTTCTATAAGTTTGTGTCCTTGATTTTTTATGTTAGTTAGCCATTGAGCAAGGAAAATATTTAATCCTTTTTTTAATTTTGGGTAAACTTTACCTGGCTCTGGATAAACTTCTTGATAAATTGCTCTGTAGTCGTTTTGATAAGTAAGAGCTTCGATTATTTTATGTTCTCTATGAATTTTTATTGTTATATCTGGGTCATGCATAAGATCGCCGTTTTGTTCGCCCCAATGGGTCATTGAAATAGTATCGTTTCCAATTTTTTCTATATGTAAAGGCATATATGGTGAGGCTTCTAGCTTGTAAGATGTTCTATTACTTTTTAAAAATTTTTCAATTCCTCCTGGAATAATTTCGTCTAATTTTTTGTAATTTTTCTGAAACTGTTTTAATTGTTGTAAACTCATCGTTTCCTCCATTTTTTTATTACTACCAGTGAAACCATTCATAAAGAACAACTATATGTTCCCCATTAGGCATTTTATCTATTTGTTTAACATTGCTCATAAAAAGATTTATAACTTCTTCTTTTTTCATTTTTTGAATTTTCTTTTTTAGCTCTTGCCTTGTCATTATTGATGTTTCTCCTAATCTGCTAACCAGTCTTCTATTGTTGCTCTTCCTACTGCTGGACTCAGGTTTTCACCGTGTTTTCTGTTATACTGCATATCAGCTTCATGTCTTCTTCTTAGCTTTTTTTCTCCTTCTGATTTGTTTTTCCAAGCTGTATTTCTTTTAGTTCTTATGTTTACGTCTTTCATTTTGCTAAAACCCTTTTTATTATTGCTTATCAGGTGTTTTATTTGTGTATAATTTCATCCTACTTTATTATTTGCTTACGTCAATATGTTTTATCTTTATATTTACAAAAATACATAATTTAAAGGGGGTAAAGATGCGCTATGACTGGATTTTCAATAAAAAAAGAGGGCTTAAGCCCTCTTGTAAGTATAGAATGGATTCCATAAAGTTTGATTTTCCTCAAGAAGCAATTCTGCAATCTTATCTTTTTGCCACCAGCGTTCAAGGTTGCATATAGCTTCTTCAAGATCAATTTCACTCTGAAAACCTGTTTCTTTGTCGGTTTTAATGATAGTTGTTGTTTTCATTTTGCCATCCTTTCGATTTTCTTTTGAAACTGTTTGTCGCTTAAAGTATCAGCATTTGTGAATAATCCTATCCAGCGCTTAATGTCAATTAGCTTTAACTTTTTGCAGTATTGTTTTTCTACCTCATTTAAGGATACTTCCCGATACTGACAATATCTTTGGTAAAATAATTTGTAATTTTTTTCTGTTATTTTGGGTATTCCCAAAGATAAGCATTTCCAGATAAGAGTTCCGAGATCGCCAGGATACTTTTTAGCTTTTTGCTTCCAGTTCTTAACATTACCGATGTACCAATCTAAAGACATGGAGTCCTCCTTTTCTGCTAACTATTCTACTATCAAGGTACAAAGCTATTTAATTTAGCTATATCCTTATTATAACAGGATTTAAGGATTTAATAAAATTGAAAACACTTAAATAGCTTGAATTTCAAGGCTTAAACTTAATAGAATTAGCAAATGTAAAGATTTTTGCACGTGTAAAATTAGGGGTTTTGGATACAAAAAAAGACAGGATTATTTTTCCTGTCTTAGCAAAATACGATTATGAGTTAAGTTAAAGTAACTTTTTACTAAAAAAAACCTGGTAATGTGCCGGGGTTATAACATGAGCCGGTAAATTAAAAAAGCTGCAAATATCAAAATCCATACCAATAGCAATATATTCTGAACAAATTAGACCCATTCCATTATTTTTGTCAAATAAATTAAACGCTTTTGTGAAAATGTCCCAAATGCCGTAACCTGGGTTATTTTGATAATAATATTCTAAAGCTTTTTTATTTAATTTATACTCAATAAATTGTATAAATTTAGATTTATTTTGCTTTAAATATTTTTTTAGTGGATATTTTGTTACGCCTTTGCTGGAAAAATGGGATTCATAGACTGTCCACTCCCTGTTTACGTACACAATGCCAAAAATATGAGATGCTGTCTCTTTTACGGGAAGGTTTGAAATGTTTGCCGTCTGAAATTGAATAAGCCTGGCAATACGGCTATCTCCAATTTCAATCCCGACATACTGTTTGCGTCTGTCTAAATTCATTTAAGCCTCCTTAATTAACCCTTCTATTTTATTTTTTAAGTCAGGTCTATATAACTTGAGCCGTCATAAATTTTAATTTTGTTATTATCGCCGGTATCTTTATATATATCCCCTGGCTGGTTATTGCCCGGGTCTCCCGCTGACTCTCCCCGCCATCGGCAATAAATGTCATCAGTTGTAGTAATTTTCCCGTTTATGTCTGATACCAGGGATTTATTAGCTGTTAAAACCGAATCTATAAGATTAGCTACAGCGCCTTGAGAAGCCCCGCCCTTAACGAGATTTTGAGCTTTACAGTTCTTGCTTACAGGTGTTCCCCCAGGGTCATCAACAATATAAATTAAACTCCCTGAACTAACTGATGTAAGCTCATCTAAAGCTGTTAATTTCTTATCCAGCATAATATTACTCCTTTTTTTAATTTAAACTGAATTCTTGTATTACTAGTACGGGTTTAGCGAGAGTGCCAAACCTGCCTCCCAGGGTCAAAGTTCGGTTGCTTTCTTTTGGTCCCATTCTCACCGAAATTGTAAATTGTGTTTTGCTTGTAATATCTTCAATTGCCATAATATAAAACGGCATTGCATTTGATTGTCCGCTTGTTGGTATTCTGGAAGAACTTGCTGCTATGCAAGTTGAATCTTTCCACAACGAAACCCCTCCTGATGTTGTGCTATTTGCATAGACAGAAGGGATATAAACTTCGATTTTTAACTTACATTTTGTATTTTTAGGGGTATATGAATAACTTAATATTTCGTCCCCTTCAGTGATTTGTGGAGTAGACCCATCAACCGGCAAAATAGTTGTTACTGCTAAAGGAAACGTTTTATCAGACTCATGTGTTTCCATGTGGGCTTGAAATTTATTAATGATTCTCCCGCCGGAAGAACCGGCACCACTTATTAAGTAACTTTCATTAAATCCTTCAAAATCGTTGTAATCAAAGATATAATTATCATTTCCTGATACATCGTCCAGTACAACAGTGTCATAGAAGTCTTTTAACTTATTATCCTTGCAGACAAAACCGCTGCAGTCCTGGATTTTTATAAACCTTGTGCCTTTTTCAATAAAATTATTCTGAATAAGCAGGTTATCAGAGTTAACAGCCTTAATAAACCAGGGTTCGCCTACGTTGTTAATACCGTCAAAAAACTTGTTATCAATGATTTTACAATTAATTGTATTGACAAATGTTTTGAAATAAGTATCAATATTTTTAAAAATATTATTTTCTATGACTAACCCGTCAACAATTTGAGAAGCGCCACCATTGGCTGTAGAGTCAATATTTCCCAAGCTGTCTGTTACCGTATCAATAATACAATTTCGTATGATATTATCCGGCGCGGAAAGTGTACTATCCGCACTCAAATCAACATGTCTGACAAATCTTTCAATGTTTTTAAAAGTTACATTTTCAACGATATTATTGCCGGAGATAGGTATAAAACCAACACCATAGCCTTTATAGTCAGTTATAACACCATTTTTTACAATATTATAGTGAGAACCTGCAACATGGGACTCATTACCAAATTTTATAGCTTCTAAATTGTTTCCATACTTTTGATTACCACCGACAATTGTAAAACCGTCAACTATATTAGCGTATTCGTCTCCTCCGTGAAAATCAATATCGGATTTCCTGCAGTTTACAGAGGTAACATTATTAAACCTGTTATGGCTTGCCCCACGGAAAGCCAGGAAAGAGTGCCTACAACCCTTAGCATAAGCGTTATTATGAGAACAATGATTTGATCTATAAAAAGTAAAGCCGTATCCTTCAGCAGCATCGATATGCTCAGGAGGATAAACAGCACAATTATATGTATGACAATTAATTGCCCTGTCTATTCTAAAGCCATGTCCCTTGCTTGTATCATTCCCCTCATTTACAACCTGGCAGTTCTCAATCCAGCAGTCTTTTGCGTAAGCAATCCAAAAAGCATTTACAGTAAATGAGTTTGGTTCGGTGCTATAATTAACCCTTGCGCCTTTAATACTGGCATTTTCTACCATGTCCATTTTGATAATATAAGCGTCATAGCTTATTTCATAGTCATGGCATAGAGCATTTTCCAGGCTTAAAGTATTGCCTGATTTATCAATAATTTTGTTTACTTCGTGTCTATAAGTATTTATGGAAGTTCCGGCAATATCTGCAGGAACCTTGTTATCTCCGAAGAAAATATAATCTCCGATTTCAAAGCCGTTAGAATTTGACACTGTTATAGCATAATCTCCCCTGCTTGCGTCTGCAGAAAGATTCGTATAGGTCATTTTGGTTATGAAAGTGTAATCAGTGCTGCCAAAATTAGCTTCATAGTCCCCTGCAGGATAGGAAACCTTGAAGTCATAATCAAAAGGCTCTGCCACTGTTAAGGTATTGGCTACGGTATTAACGTTTGTTATTGTACATTCCTGATATTCAATAGCCACACTGTTTCCGTCAGATTTTCCCCGGATTATAATTCTATTTCCTACGGAAAAATTAGAGGCTAATGATTCCGGCTGAGTACCACAATATATAGTTGTTCCACCAACTGAAACATTGGACCTCATTTTTGGTAAATCAGTATCCGGGGTTTCATGGAAACCGCCAAAAATTCTTATCTGTCCGTATTCGCCCAGGTAAACCGGGCATTTAAAATTAAGGTGCACATTGGATTTAAGACTTAGTGCAGCATTAATATAAACACCGTCTTTTTCAGCGTCAATATTAATTGTCCCGCCGGTTTCATCGCTCAAGTTATCTATTAAAAGCTGTAATAACCTTGTCTGGTCGCTGTCTATATCTCCGTTTAGAGTAAGATCAGTTACCCCGGTATCAAAAGAACCGGATTCGTCAATTACATCATAAGAAGGCGCAACACTGCCCTGGGTATCACCATAAAGATTTTCATTATATTCTTTGGCAGTAATATCAATTTGTCCCTCCTGTCTTTCTGATAAGCCGGTTATCCTAAATTTTTTCTTGTAATAACCCATTACAGAAGAGGTTATATCTATAATATCCCCGACAGTTCTGTCTAAACCTTCTTTTGTTGTTGTGAATGAAACGAACTTGTTAGTTGTTGAGGCTTCATTAAGGTAAAACCAGGCTAACCTTGAAGCTTGCTTGAAATTATTAATTCCAAAAGCCTCTACTGTCTTTACAATCGGCTGTTCATTATTATATTCAGGTAGTTCAGCTACTGCATAAACTCTTGCATATTCATTTTCAGGGTCAATAAACTGTACTTTTACTATGTCATATCTGTTTTCTCTGGGAGTTGTCCAAAATTTTTCACTCCCTGCAATGATATTTGTACTATCAAAGCTTTGAACACTACTGCCAGACTCATCAATTTTTAATTTAATTTTTCCATCGCTGTATATGATATAACAACGACAAATAAGCAACATGGCACTGAGCCAGTCCAGCCTGGATTTTTTAGAGTCCAGAACAAGATTGAGAGTAAACCTTTTCTGTCCGTCAACAGTAGCATCACAGTAATTTGCAGCGTCAATAAAACTCTGGATATCTATTTCACTGTGAGAAAGCCCTATCCCGTTGTAGCAGGTTAGAAAATCAAGGATACACCAGACAGGATTATTACTATATTTCTTTGTGTAAGTGCTTGAACTGTTATATACCCTGATTTTTTTACCTTCGATAATACAGGTAACATTAAAACCTGAGCTGGACAGTTTTTTTGAAGCCTTTGCAGTAATAGCCAGGTAAGCGTCATATTTAAGACCTCCAATAACAGTAGATTTAACAGACTGGTTTGCTCCGGGAACTCTATTGTCTATTTCCTGAACCCCATCACCGTAATACTCGCTTACCGTACATCCGGCAAAATTACCATAAGGCTCATCATTAAAACGAATATTGGAAAATCCGTTTATTTCTCCTTCGCAAAACGAAACGATTTGTTTAACTGTAGAGGTATTCTCTCCGTCCTGCCAGATTTTGTTACCTGCAACTTTTACCTGCCCGTAAATTATCGGACGGGGTAAAAGGTTTGAAACCTGCGTTTGCAGTTTTCCAAAACTGTATGTAGGGCTGGAAATTCCTCCTCCGCTGTACGAAAGAGGATTATTACCCTGGTTTGTCAAAGCATCGACAACCGTATAAACCGCATATCCTACAACAAGAAGAGGAGCAACAACGGTTGCTACTGCTGAAACTACCGCTAGAGCGGGTACTGCAAATGCCATTTTTGATAAAATCCTTTAATGTACCTTCTATATCTTTCTAAATTTCCAAGCCTTAATTTATGTTTTTTGCAGCAATGGAAAAACTTTTTATCCTCTGCATATACGCCAAAATGAAACATATCAAAAAATTGAAATAAAATTAGATCACCAGCCAGTAAATCAATTTCGTCAATTTTTTTAAAATGTTTTTCAAGACTCGTTAATATATAGTTTTTTTCATGTATAAGCTCATATTTTGGCACGTCCGGATAAACTAAATAAGCAGGAAAAAGGCAGTCCAGCTTTTCATCGATAGCGCCTATGTTTTTGTATAAAATGTCTATGTTCATCAGGTATTTTTCTGTTAAAATGCGACTATGTCTGAATTTATTCCAATACAAATTATTGAAAACAAAATTTTTGTTATCCGGGGTCAAAGGGTAATGTTGGATAGTGATTTAGCTCAGCTTTACGAAGTAGGGACAGGAGCTTTAAACAGAGCTGTAAAGCGAAATATAGATCGATTCCCTGGGGATTTTATGTTTCAACTTAATGCTGAAGAATGGGGAAACTTGAAATGCCAAATTGGCATATCAAGTTGGGGTGGTCGCAGAAAATTTCCATATGCCTTTACTGAACATGGGATTTTAATGTTATCAAGTGTACTTAATACCAAAAGAGCCGCTGCCGTTAATGTCCAAATAATGCGGGTTTTCGTAAAAATTAGAGAAATGGTGTTAACTCATAAAGATTTATCCCAAAGAGTAGATGAACTTGAAAGAACCCTTATAAGCTATGCCAGGGAAAATAACTCTAATATTGAAGAAATTTTTGACCAGCTGGCATATTTAACAGATATAACAAAACCGAAGGAAATAGGCTTTAAAACAGAGGATTAAACATTTATCATTAGGGTAATTAACCTCTAATAATAAGCTCCCCAGGAATTGACGGATAACCGCCAAACCTTGTTTCATTGCTCCTTTCCTGGCAGGATGTAAGCGTTTTATCACAAGTTCCGTATAGTGTACCTGAATATTGGCATCTTTCATCTCTAAAACCCCACTGGCAATTAACATCATAGGTTGTATTAGGGCTTTGCGTTGAATATCCGCCAAGAACTCTTTCTACATCAAACTTAAATTCAACTTCGGTTAACTGAACATTATTTATATAACCGTCAAAAAGGTTTACCCTGTCCCCAATAATACCGTCATTCTCCCGTAACAACATTTCCCCGTTCTCTAATAACAAAATATCAGTCCCGTTTTCAAGCAAAATAGTATGATGGCCGGGAGGTAGATAAATTACTTCGTCAATACGGCAATTTGCATTAGTAAGAATATCTCCATAATTAGCGATAACATTAGTATATGTCTGCTCAATGTTACTAAGAGTTATGGAAATACTTTGCTTACCGCCTTCTAGCTGGCTTTCAATCTTTCCTCTTTTTACCTGCCCGGCAAGATATAGCTTATTATCAACTGTCAGGCTTCCCAGGGTCTCATTTTCTAAAAGCTGGATAGTATCAGGCTCTAAAATGAGGGAATTACCATTTTCTAAAATTAAATTACCTGCACCGTCCTCAAGCTCAATGTAATTTTTATAATTATTAAAAGTGATCGTTAAGAGAAGCCTTGTTTTGACTTCATTTAAAGAAACTAAATTTATTTGTTCGTCAGTTAAACCTTTAGACATTATCCAGTTACCTCAACAAAAGTTATCTGAAATTTTGTAAACCCTTCAGCTAAATGTTCAAGGTTTAACTCATCATCATCAAACCTGACAGTATAAACATTTCCATCCCCGCCCATATTTTCTCCGGTTTCAGGGTGTGTAGCCTGCCAAGTCCAGTAGAAAGCTTCGTAGCGTCCTTTTCTGGCATCGAAGAAATCTATAATGGCAGCACTATCAACCTCATTTTTGTTGAACTCCAAAACCCACTTTTTTCGTGGATTTGTCCACAGGTTGCGACGTTGTTCCCCGCCGGAATAGACTTCATCAACAATTGTTTTCCAGGTGGAACTTACCCTATATGCCCGGTTATATTGAAAATTAAATGTTTCTGCCATAATTAAGCGTTTTTAATTGCTGATCGTAACCCGTAATTACTTTGGATTCCAATCTGGATTCTTGCAAAAAATTCTTTACTATGTTTATCTAAGACTCTAAAAACATCTTCAGGGGTTGCGCCTGTTGAAATTTGAGGAGCATAAATATATCTTGGCTCTATCGGAGATGAAAATTGACCGGTATTTCCGTTAGCCATATTCCACAATTGAGCTTGCTGGGAAGGGTTTAATATCATTTCATTACCGTGCGCCATTACAGGCACAGGCTGAGAATATGAGCCCGGTACAACACCCCCTGAATCAAAGAATCCTTTAAATAAATTGCCTAGTCCACCGAATATACCGCCGTAACCACCATAGCCACCGCCTGACAAGAAATTTAAACCAGAAGAAACTAAACCCTTGATTCCACCACCCTGAGGTTTTCTTGGTCCAAATATTGACGAGAAAATTTTTTCGATAATAGGCTGTATGACATATAATTTTAGCATTTCCGCAATTATTTCAGCAATCATCCTATTAACCGCTGCCTTAAGGTCTTTAAAAAAGTCTTTTAAGGCTTGCCCGGCTGTTTTTGTTTTGTTGAGAAATGCTTCAATGTTATTAGTTAAAGAGCCTGTTATAGTTTCAGACAAACGAGCCGCAGCATCTGCGACAACTTTTGCAAGATTCCTGAGAAAGTCATTTTTGATATGTTCTGCTATTTCTCTAAGTTTTTTCCTGAAATCTTGATCTACCAGATCAACACTGCCTTTTAACTTTTCTGAATATTCTTTTTGTTTTTTTTGAGCGTCTTTTCTTACTTTTTCGATTTCACCCCATATCCTTTTTTCTATTTCATATATTTTTATTAATTGTTCTTCATGCGCTACTGTACCCTCTTTCAACAAATGAAGTTTTTTATATTCAGCTTCTCGCCTTTCCTGAAGCTCTCCTAGAATTGAATAGTTATATAGGGCAAGTCTTTTTCTTAATTCTCTATCAATTTTTTCGGTTTCTTTAGCAAGAGATTTTTCTAATGCCTGTTTTTTTCTTTCCAGAGATTTTAATTCTAACTGTTCGTCATGCCTCCGGAGATTTTCTTTTTCTTTTTGCAACTGCAATTCCTTTTGTCGGACTGACTCCTGAGCTTTATCTACAGCATATAAGCTAGAGCTGGTATTTTTAGCTGCGTGTTTTTCCTGAGCAATTTTAAGTCTTTCTTCAGCGAGTTTTAGCTCATTTTCTGCCTTTTTAATATTTTCCTGGATATTTTCCAATTCTTCCTTTTGAGAAAAAGCGCTTTCCCTTGATTTAAGTTGATCTATTCTTACGGTTATGGCTTCTATTTCGCTAATTACTTGATTAGCCAGATTTCCTGCAGCTTCAACAGGATAACTTATGTTTTTTTCTATGCCGGAACTTAGCCCAAGAGCAAGGTATCGCCCTATTTCTTCAGTTGCTTTTGATGGTGATTTAATCTGGAATTGCCTTCCTATTTCGCTCAATATAAATTTAGCCCAATCTTCAAAGTTATTTTTGAGCCAGGAATCCATACTTTGAATGCCTTTCCAGATTCCTTGAATAAGCGCTTTCCCTATTTCAAGGGCTTTCTTGCCTATTTCAACAAGCCATCCGGGTATTTGTTTAAGTAAATCCCAGATTGATTGCCTGATTCCTTTTTGCCATACGGCAATAGCTGTTTCTTTAATTTTTTTCCAGTTAGCTATAATCAAAGCCCCGGCTGCTACAATTCCTAATATTATGGGTCCTACCCCTGATAAAATAGTTATTGCAGAAGCTACGGCTGTGCCAACGGCTGCAAAGCCTGCCCCAATAGCAGGTAAACTTCCTATTAAAATTAACAATGGTCCTGCTACTAAAGCTGCCGTAGTTGCAAATAAGGCAAATTTAGCGATTAATTCTTTTGTAGGTTCTGAAAGATTGTTAAACCAATCTAAAAGACCTCCAAATGCTTGTGATACTTGCTGTATTGTAGGGATTAAAGCGTTACCAATAGAGATAGCAAACGATTGCATTTTATTGGTTAAAATTTGCATACTTGCATTAAATTCTTGTGCTTGCTTTTGATAGGCTTCACTTATGGCATTTGAGCCATTAACCATAGAATCAAGGGTATCTGTATAAGTTTTATTTGTTGCTCCGGCTAAAGAAGTCATTGCTGCTGCTGCCTCTACTCTTCCCGTAGCTGTAACAAGCTCAATACCCATTTCCTTAGCTTTATCTGAAATTAATTTAAAGGCATTTCCCATGCCTCCGGCAGATTGAATTAAGGCTGTTCCGCTTTCTGTACCAAGTTCTTTAAAGATTGTCTGCATTTCTTTAGTGGGCTTCAATAAAGAAACAACGGCTGCTCTTATTTGATTTTGCGCCTGGGCTGCCGGTGTTCCAACTGTGGTCAATGCTGCGGTTGCTGCCTGAAAATCGGCAAGTTTTATCCCTGCCGACTGAATAATCGGGGCAGTAGCACCAAACGCCTGGGCTAATTGCGAAACAGTAGTTTTACCAGCTTTTACCGTTTTAAATATAATATCGCTAATTTCTGCGGCAGATAAACCTTCTGAAGCAAAAGAATTCATAGCAGAGGTCATTATGTCAGTAGCTTCTGAAACACTTGATAAACCTGCTTTAGACAGTATTGCTGATTGTTTTAATGTTGCCATTGCATCTCCGGCGGAAATACCTGCAGAGCGAATGTCATAAAGAGAAGCTGAAAGGTCAGAAATGGAAACGGGCATTTTGGTTGACATTTCCAAAATTTCTTTTTTCATGTCCTTCATGGATTCGGTGTTTGTATCAACTAATGTTGATACATTTGACATGGATTTATTAAAATCCCCGGCAACTTTAACCATACCTCCAAGTGCTGCACCCATAGCACCACCGGCAATAGTAAGTTTTTGTCCTACATCTTTAAACTTTTTCAGGCTTTTACTGGCTTTTTGGATCCCGTCATTAAATTTTTTAGCATCAAAAAGCAGCTTAATTGAAATCGTTTTTGACATTAAGATTTCCTTTATTTATACTTTGTGGATATTCAAAGGGAGTAATATTGTATGCAAATTTTTTTATCTGTTTTAGGCTGGTTTTTGGGAATATGCTTTGTTATTACTGGATTTGTCAATTTAAGACCTGACATGGCAATTTCCTGCCTAATTTTCTTGCTTATTGGATTGCTTTTAATACCGCCTATAAGCGGAAAATTAAAGGAAATTACAAAAATATCCCACTTTTTAGTTGTTAAAAGTGTTATAATTGTTCTTTTACTGATAATTTCAGGAACATTTGCACCGGACTCTGAATTAATGACCTTGAAATATAAAATTATGGAAAAGCAGGATATTAGCTACGCAAATAACCCCAGGTTTGCGTATAGGGTTTTATTATTTGATAAATTGCCTGAAAATCCAGAACATAACACGCTATTAAAGCAAGCAGCCCAGGAAATTTGTAAGGAAAGTAGTAAAAAAGCAGAATGCACAGTTTGGTTTTATACAGACGAAACCAAAGTTTTTAATAGCGCCGCTGACGCTACAATAGTCCTGAATAACTAAACTTTCCCTGCCATAGACTTTAAGAAGTTTACTCCTTCCTGTTTTTTTCTCTTTTTTTGTTCTTCTGACTCTTTTTGCCCGGTAACAATTGCATGAACATCAGCTAGAGCAGCTAGTTTTCGCGGTGTTATTCCCCAAAACTGCTGCTCTGTCATGCCTAGAATTACAGTACTGAAATAATAGAGCCAAGCCCAATCCCAGGACTCATCTACTTTTTTTGAGCTTGGCTCTTGACGTTTTTTGCTTGTGTTTTTGGGGCAGACTGTTCTATTGCCTTTTTAAGCAATTCTGCTAATGTATCCATTTCTGATAAATCAAACAAGTTTCCAACATCTTTTTCTGTCAGGTTTTCATTTTCGTGTATAAGTCCAGCCCAAAAAAGAGTTCTCAAAGCGTTTATTTGCCTGTTTTCAGTGTCTTCTAAAATTTTCATGGCTTTATCAACTGAACCATAAATATTTTCTATTTCTGCGTATGCGTTCATGTTGTAATGCAGGTTATAGGTTTTATCTCCGATAGTAATCGGTACTTTTTTTTCTCTTATGTCTTGTAAATTTGTCATAGATAATCTCCTTTATTAATTAACACATAATTAAATAGCCCCTTAAAAAAGGGCTGTTTTTATAACTCTTTATTTTGAAATTTCTTTATGGGTGGGGCGTAATAGCTAAGATTGTTATTTGATTTTCTTCAGGCCCATAGTACCAAAATATTCTATATGCACCAGGTGTTTTATTTTCTAAGTATGACTGAAAAACATCTTCATTATTGCTAGCTTTTTTTACGGAATTGTATTTATGAGTATGCAAACCCGGATGCCTGGGGTTTTCCATCATCTTCTTAAGCGCCAATCTGATTTTTTTAATTTTTTTGTTTTGACCTGTTTTTCTCAGTCTTTTTATTTCTTTATCAGCGGGAACGGTGAAAATAATATCAAACATTCCAGGTTTACTCTTCCTCATCTTCTTCATCAGGCAAAGCGTCTACTTCGTTCCAAAAACTCTCATCTATTCTTGTAACTTCTCCTTTTTCGGCTGCTTCTAATCCTTCTTTTACCATTTTTAAGGCTTTAGGATTTTTAAACAGCCAGGCTTCTTCTGGATGATATTCAACTTCCATTATAGGACGTAGTAAAATAGTACCGTCATCTTGCAGCTTTGCTTTATAAGAAGTAACTTCTTCAGGGACTAATGATTTTAAGCTTATTTTTCCCCTTGAATCTACTTTAATTCTTTTTTCTTTTTGCTGTTTAGGGTTAATTGCCATAGTATTAAGCCTCTTTATTTATAAAATTAACTTAATTTTATTATAGCATATTAGCGTAAATGCGCAAGTATGCAAAGTTGCAAAATTGTATTTATGCTGTAACTGCTGATAATGTCTGCTCAGTAGAATGAAAATCTACATCTAACAATAAGCCTTTTGTCTTTGAATTTCTGGTAAAAGTTTTAACCGTCTTAATACCGGTTCCTGAAAGTGAGAGGGTTTGAAAATCGTCTTCAGCACCGCCCAGGGCATGAGATGTGATTTTGCATTTCATTAAAGTTAAAATAAGGCTTCCTTCGTCAGTATCTTCTACTAATCCCTGTAGCTGGAAATATCCCGGTAAATCTCCATCAAGCAAGCTATATCTTTGATGTGTGTCCATGGCAACCTCTTCAATTTCACCGCCTATTAATACCGGTAGTGCAGAAAGTTCCAATTCAGCATAATTAGCAGAGAAGGTTAATTTTTTAATTTTGTTGTGTACTTTTAAAATTGATTCATCACCGTAAAGCTCTTTTTCATCAATTTCAAAATCAACAGATAACTCTTTTGCTCCAGGGAGCGCAATACTTGTCCCAACGGTATAACTTGCAGCCGAATCTTCTGTAATTTCATAGATTTTAAGCTGATTAATCCCAAAAGAATGAGTTCTTGTGGTTAATGCCATTTTTCTTCTCCTTTATAATTGTCCTAACTTAAAAATCCCTTGATATTCAAGGGTAATCGTTGCAAGTCTGTATAAAATCCTGTTTTGCTCGGTAAAATCATATTGAAATATAGGAGGGAGCTTATATTTTACGTACTTGTTTTTCTGAATTTCCGCTGAATTCTCTATTGCGTTTGAAACTTTCGCCACAAAATCCAGAAATTTTTCAAAGGATTGTTCCTTGTGTGTTTCCGTATAACCAACGTGGACCTCAAGCTGGACAGCATAAAATCCGTTTGGCTGTTCTGCTTTTTTAATACTGTCCTGAGACTTGGGACTAAAAGGTTCGTTTCCTAATTCAATTGCAATTGAATTTCTACTGGAAAAAGTCTTAAAATCAGCCGGAAATCCCTTATAAATGTATTTATCCGATTCTAAATATTTTCGTATGTCAGGGTCATGCTTTAAAGTGGAATACAAGGATTCCACAATACTTGTTATAGCTTTCATTTAGCACTCCAAAAATTAATTTACGAAAAAATGCCTGGTTGTCAGGGTAAAAATTTTTTTATGTGCAGATTCCGATAATCCCTCCGTATAAGACCTTGCTTTAATATTCCTGGAAGAATCGCCGTAATTATGTGTAGCTGCATATTCAACATTTGAACCTCCGGCAATAACTGCCGCCCATTTCTTACCGTGCTTAGGCTTTATGCTGTTAACAAGCCTTCCGGTATCCCTGAGTTTTTTAATTTTGCCTTTATCCTTATTCTTTCTCCTCGCAATAGTTATGGGAGAAAGAGCAGCCCAGGGTTTGCCCTCATGATCTTCTTCCTCCTTGAACCTCTCTATAATGTCTTTATGCATTATCAAAGAAGCCCCGGACGTAATTGGTTTTAAATCCTTTCCTCGCTGTGAAAGTTCATCTAAAAGACGATATACCTCTTTATCGTTGTGCTTCAGGAAAGCGCTAGTCATTATAACTGTCGAATTGAAGCTCTACATCATTTTTATATTCAATGTAGTCTTCGTTATCACTGTAAGAGGGCATATAATTATTTACTGTAAGCTCTGTAATGACCTTTTTCCCATTGTGTATTGCCTGTAATTCCCTAATTGCCTGTTCATACCGGACTCTTTGAGGACTTTTTGTTGCGCCTTGAGCTGCTTCAAAACTCGAATACAGATTATAAGAGGCGATAATTGCCGAAAAACTTCTGATTTGACCAGGTACTGATTCAAACGGAAGCGTATATTTTGATAAATAACCGTCAATCTGGCTGTCTGCTATTTCAATAACGCCTATAATGTCCTCATCATCTATGTTTTCAGACACACCGGCATTTCCCATTAATGCCCTGACTTCATCAGGGTAACAATAGCCGTTATAAATAAAACCCAGGGCAAGATTAGAAATTTCAGGCGTATTTGTTCCATCATCTGAGTGCAGGAAAATTTTTACTTTTATCCGAATTCTTTCTTCTGTAAACGTTGAAAGGTTTGCCTGAACTTCCGCTAAAGTATTTGCCTGAGAGTAGCTACCATCAGATACAATCCAACCGGAATTATAATAATAATCCTGCCCATCTTTTTGGAGAGTATATTTAATAGCTGTTCCGGTTGGAGTTGTAACTGACGGGACAAAAGAATTTATTCCAACAAGCGGAATAGATTTTTTTGTGAGAATAAACGGGTCTGCAGTGGAATAAGGCTCTTGTAACTGCATTTTTCCGCCGAGCATGATTATTTCTGATTCATCATAGATGTATGAATCAGAAAATTTAAACTGGTAATTTTTAATGAAATTAGCCATTTTGAGCCTCGATAAATTTTTCTATGAGCTCTGGTTTTTTATCATCCTTGCCAATTTCAACTTGTTTTTCCTGTAAGAGTTTTTTAAGGTCCTCAACCTTGTATTTTGCGCCAATTTCCTGACGTAATTTTTTTTCTTCCTCTGTTAGCTCTTTTGAAGCCTCTGAGCCATTTTTATTATTTTCTGGATTATCCGGGCCAGGTTGCTCATTCTGTTTTGATGCTTCTTTATCGGTTTCCTGCTCTTCTAAGCGGATTTGCTCTTTAATTTTTTTCAACTGTACTTTATTTAGAGTTCCCTTAAAGCTGCCAGACTTTACCCTATATAGTCCTGCCGCTCCTTCAGGGAGTTCTTCTATATAAATTTCGTAATATGTAATGTTTTGAGGGCTTTTGGGTAAGATAAATCCATTTTTTGATACTAATTTTTCCACGTTTATATTTCCTTTTTCATAAATAATTCAAAAAAAAACCCGGAGGGGGGAGGATTCCCCTCCGAATCGGTTTCACAGAAGCAAATGTTAGGGATTATGTATTAGTTACTTGGATTGCTCTCCACCAAGCACCATATCCTACACCTCCTCTATAGTTAGCACCGTATTTGAGGAGTCCTTCTTCAATATATGATTCGCTTTTCAGGTTTGGGGTATTAAACTCAAGCTTTTTTTCTTCCTGAAATAAAACAGGTCTTAAATCATCTTCACTGTCTGAAACATCAATGACATAGTAGTCATCTCCATCTGAGAATGGATATACAAGAATATCGTTAATGAATCCTTTGACCATGTTTCCCTCGGATACAGAAATATTATTCTCCTGTTTTAACTTTAGAAATTTAGGATAAAGTAATGGTGCGCAAATAATATCAATTTTTGTTACCTGTGGATTTAGTAACCTTGAATGATTATCGTCGCTAGTCCAGGTAAATCCTTGTAACAAGCCAATAGCGGTTAAAACATCCTCATGAATTAAAGTTAATGTTGTACCACCTCCAGTTAAGATATTACTTTGTGATCCTGCAACGTTTCCATAACTATGAGTAGTATCAAACAAATTTTGACCATCGAAACAAACACCGTAAGTATTGGTATCTCCAGCCTCCAGAAAAGCCATAGCCTTTTCAATCGGGTGATCAACTGCCCTGACCTGAAAACTATTAATTTGATCTAACTGAATATTAAGACCGGCAAGAGGGTTTAAAGATGCAGCCGCTTGTGCCCTTTCAAATTTAGTCCTTTCAAGCACTATACCTTTATCATACTCAATGTTCATGATGGTCATATTGTAGGCTTCACTAAGGGTTTGATATTTTCTTGCCCCTAATTTTTCTTCTAAGCCTTCTGCAAATTTAGAGAACGGGTAATTCGCTACTTCGCTTGGAGTTACGTTGTATTTTTTTACAATACTTTTCATCAGACCTGAACTAAGTTTTTTGAGCTTTTTATTAAAACCAGCTACAACGACTTTATTGAACGCTATAACTAACCCATCAACGGTGTATGCCACCGCAGCAGTTTGTTTTCCTGGCATTTTATTTCTCCTTATAATTTTTCAAACTAAAATCCCCCCTTTTCGTAAGGCGGGACAGTATATATAACTATTCTTTTGATTAACTTATTAGTTTATATTTGCACTTCGGCTGAAGTTGTGCTTATTACTCTCCTGATAACTCCAACTTCAACGTCATTTGTTGTTGTTCCGACTAATGCTACTGCATCATCACCGTTAACGTAGACCTTATCACCTATATTTGCGGCTGAAATAGTTCCTGTTTTCATAGTAACGATTGTTCCAGAGCCTGCAGGGATAACCGTAATATATTTATCTCCGTCTGCGCCGCCGGTTGCCTGGTTAAGTTCTTCAAGAGCTAAACCGCAGAATTTTTCACCTGCTGTATCAGCTCCTAATTTTACATAACCTGATGAATTCCAGTTAAGCAGAGCGCCTTGATAAACATGTATAGCACCTGCTGCTACAGGTACTTTTTGCCTGGTTCTTTGTTCTTCGTATTTCGGGGCTTGATTTGCACTTAATGCCATAATTTTTCTCCTTTTTTATTATCAAAATTAACTAATTTACTGAATTTTAAAGGTTTTAAAGGCCAATAAGCCTTATTCCATTTCTTTTATTTCCTCTGAAGAGTAGCCAGCAGCTTCAAGAATGTTATTAGCGAGCTTTTCATCCTCAGATAAATTCTTTTCTTCCTTGCTAGGAGTAGAATTTTCAGAATAATTTTTTGTTAAGTCAATCGTAGGGCGATTGATAAACAGGTCTTCAAAGGCTTTTGCAAGCTCAAGTTCCTGTTCCTTTTCGTCCTTACTGAAATTAACCTTTTCCTCAATACCGTCTATTTTGTCAAGAACTGCAGCAAAAGCCTTCTTCTGATACGGAAAGATCGCACCTTTTTCAACCACCTCATTAGCTCTACTTTCGATTTTTTCTTTCCTGGTTTGAGTTTTAAGTGCAGCTAACTCATCCTCAGCTTTTTTAGCCCTGGTCTCAGCCTCTTTAGTCGCCTGGTCTTTTTTTGCTAATTCTTCTTTTTGACGGCTTTCTTCCTCAATTTTTGCTTTGATTTCTTCTTCTGTTAAGTGTTTTGGGTCTTTTTCCTGTCCTGGCATAATTTCATCTCCTTTATTACTATCTTTTGTAAACAAATCCGGTATTTCTGGCTGAGTCGCCCCAAGAAGGGCTATTGAGTCAAGCACATACCCTAATGTTTCGTCTTTAATTCTGTAAGTATTCCAAATTTCGGGGGATTTCTTGCAGAAAAATTGCTTATCAATCAGGTTATAAATAGGTTCAGGGATATTAACTAAATCCCCAATTACAGAGCTTACTTCTTTTCTTATATTTTCAATGTAGCCAAATGCGGGCATACTGTCGCTTTTTAGCATATCTTTGAACATTTCTGATAACTCCGGGTGGTTATCATGTCCAAGCTTTATAGGGACTTTAAAATCAAATTTTTCGATTAAATAATTAGTATTTTTGACTAAATCCTCAACATCTTTCTCAGAGTATGTTTTACCTTTGTATGTACCAGCTTTAAACAGTTCCTTATTAGGAATTTTATAAAGTTTTACTTCTTTTTCAGTTGCCAAAACGTTTAGAGTGTTTTTGACCGCTTCCTCAAATTGATTTTTTTTGAAAAGCTGTATTTCATTAGTAAAAACATTTTCATTGATAATTGAATCTGCTATTCCGTAAGCTACTGCCTGGTCTGCAGTTAAAATTAAATCCCTGTTTAAGTCTTGCTTTAAGGTTTCTTTATCTTTTTTGATATTCCCGGATAAAATATCAAGCATGGTATCATTTATCCTTTTGGCTTCCTCTGCCTGGATTTCAACGTCTTGAATGTTTCCCCACATACCACCTGAAACCTGGTGCAAAATAATTCTTGCGTTTTGGGTTATATATCGTTTTTTTCCTAGAGAAAAAAGCACAGCACCACAGCTTGCGGCCTGGCCAATACAAACTGTTTCCAGGTTCATGTCAATTAGATTTATTGAATCCACGATAGAAAGCAGGCTTGTAACAACACCGCCGGGAGAATTTATTATTAGCCTTACATTTTTGTCTTCTTTTGCGGCTAAAGCCAGGTCTTTAATCAAAAATTCAGCGGTATAATCATTGAAATTATCAAAGAAAAAAACGGTTTTCATTTATTTATCTCCTTTAAAATATGGTAAAAAATTTTTGAATTGTTACCTTTATTGAAGTAATGCATTAACAATACAGCTCTTTTAGTAACCATAAAGGTTTCACCATCTATGATTACAGGGATTTTTTCGTCTAATAGCTGTTTTAATAACTTATAAATATCTTTTGAATACATTTATTGGCGGTGATATTAAATTAAGTGGGGATGAAAAAATTTAAAAAACTGTTTTCCTGATAGAACAGGAGGACAAAAAGATGAAAGAAAATTTAGGAAAT
>JANQFW010000047.1 GCA_028277625.1 Candidatus Gastranaerophilales bacterium
AAATTGCTAGGGTAATTTGCTGACATAGACTTTTCTCCTTTGTTACATTCCTAACAATATTTTTACCTATTTTTTAATACTTTTCAGACAGCCTCTTAAAGATGGATTATTGAGAGAACTTTTGCATGGATAAATAATTTTAGACGAGCTTCTAAAGATTTTGAAAAATTAACTTTAACCGCAGAAAATATCGTAAGGATAGCTATGATAAGGCTTTCCCTTAAAAAATGCTTTTAACCAGATGGCTTCTTATTAATTACAATTTATCACTTAAAAATTAACCACTACCTAAATTTTTAAAATTTTATACTTAAATTCCCTGTTTTTTTAGTTGAAAAAGGAGAAGAATGTTGTCAAGACTGCAATCACCACCAAAAACCACCTTCAAGAAAATGAGGGTGGTTTTTAGTTTGTTCATCATCTTTTGGTAGCGCGGGTTTTGGCTCATTTTTTAAGCAAAAAAAGTTATTTAGGGCAATTAGACAGCTTAGCATTTATTTTTTTCTTTTCTAAAAAAATATCAAGTTTTTCTTTCAGAAGGTTTAATTTTTATTGCGAAGTAATTACAACACCTTAGTTAATAGCTATGAAAACAAAGAGAGAAGGACATAACTTGCTAAATGTTTCATTTGTAGGAGCTAATCCTAGACATATAAAGGTTGCTCAAGAGGTTGTGGAGGATATCGACAGTAAAAACCTTATATCATCAGCAACCTTATTGAGTCAAATAAATAAAGTAAACAGAGAAATAGTTGAATATAAAAAACAAAATGATACAGTTGATGTACCCCAGCAGTTTCATCAAAAAATGGGAGAGCTGCATCGTGAGCTTTATGGATATAATGATGCTCAAGGAGCTTATATTAATGGGGCAAGTCAAAAATTTAAGTCAATGAGAGAAGACATTGAAAAAAACGTAAAAGGTAAACCTCGCCAATTTTATTTAAATTATGTACAAGACGCTATTTTAAAAAACGATGTTGCAAACTGTATTGAAAAAAGTATACTTGCACTTAGCTTACTTAAAGAAAAAGGAATAGAAAATGTAAAAAGACTTTCTCTTAACGCCAAAGAAAAATTTATTCCGGCAGATGAGGATCCAACTGAATGCTTTACGGTTATAGATATGGATGATAAAGCCAAAGTAGAAGATCCTGACACATGGGGAGACGGTGCAATTATTGCAGACCCTTTTGCAAAATTTGTAGCCCCTGTAAAAGATGCTTGCAAATACTTTAAAAGGCTTTTCGGTATTAAAGCAGATGGGGATGACCTTAAGACTTTTTTTGAATTTCAAGACTTAGAGAAAGGAGAAGTAGAAAAATTTGAATTATCTGACTTAAAGGCAGTAAAAACAAGTTTTAACTTAAGATCACTTGCTGATTAAAAAATATTTTTAAATAACTCTAAATACATAAAAATTCAAATAAGTAATAATAAGGAAAATAAATAAAAATACACCCGTAAAATACTGCTGAAGAGCAACTTTTTGTTTTTCTAAGACAAAAGTTGTTGAGTGTAGCTGTTTATAGATATTTGCAAGCTGCTTTTGCGACTCTGCTCTATAATATTTTCCATTTGTTATTCTGGCTATCTCCATTAAAGTAGGCTCGTCAAGGCTACTCAAAATCTGCCCCCGTACAAACGCACCTTCTCTACTCCCAATTCCAATAGTAAAAACTTTTATTCCTGCTTGCTTCGCCAAATCAGCAGCATCCAATGGATCCATACCCTGATTAGTCTCTCCATCTGTGAGTAAAACAATTATCGCATTATTATTTTTCTTTTTTACAATAGTTAATGAGCTGACAGCCCCTTGCAATGCAGTACCAATTGCAGTACCAGGAAACAGATTAGCCACATCAAGTGTAGTCAAAGAATCAATTACCTTTTGCTTTTCAATAGTTGGTTCTACCGGTATATAAGCATTGCCATAAAAATACTCAAGACCTATTTTTACACCTTTAGGCAGCTCTTTTATAAAGTTTATTGCAGTATTTTTGGCAACTGTTAACCTATCAGGCTTTAAATCTTTTGCCTCCATACTTATAGACACATCAAATACCATCATAAGCTTAGTGGACTTAACAGGTATCTCTGTTACTAGTGTTGGCCTTGCCAAAGACAACACACCTGCAAGCACCGCACCCCCATAAAGAATCAACAAAGCCAGCTTTTTATAATCTAATTTTTTTTCAGCAGCTTGTTTTATAAGCTCGATACGACTGAATTTTATTGCTTTTTCTGTAGTATTATTTTTAGATAAATAATATATTAAATAAATTAAAGGTATTAATATCAATAAAAATAGCATATAAGGCGATTCAAAACTAAAAGAATGCATTTTTATCTCCTGTTAGTGTTTTTATATTTAGACTTATTCTGATACAAGTCAATAAGAGCTTTTGTTAAATCTGAGTCAGTATAGATTTTAAATGGCTCAACTTTAGATTTTTTAAGTATATTAAATAATTGATTATTATAATTATCAACTAATTTTTTATATTCATCTCTTATAGACTTGTTGGATGTATCTATAACAAGATACTTGCCGGTTTCATAATCCATTAGGCGTAGATACCCACTGTCTGGGATACTTTCTTCTACGGGATCTATAATTTGTATAGGAGAAACGTTATTTTTAAGGCAAATTTCTCCAAAACCCTTCTCCCATTCAAAATTATTAAAGATAAAGTCAGAAATGAAAAATATTTGTTTTTTCTTGCCTAATACTTTGTTTATTCTATTTAAAGACAAAGTATCAAGCTCAAAGCTTGTATTATCATAATTTAAAAACTCTTGCACAACTCTATAAACTTGCTTAAGACCTCTAGCCGGAGATATTATTTTATTATTGTTTTTATTTAAGATAATAGCGCCCACTTTATCGCCGTTTTTAAAAGCTAAATATGCAATAATAGAAGCAAATTGTATTGCAATTTCTTTTTTGTTCAACTCTTTAGACCCAAATAGCATAGAAGGGCTAAGATCTATAATTATCCATATAATTAGTTCTTTTTCTTCCTGATATGTTTTAACAAATGGCCTACCAGTCCTTGCCGTTACATTCCAGTCAATATTTCTTATGTCGTCTTTCTCTGTATATTCTCTTATTTCTTTAAAGTCTAGACCATGCCCGTACAGAATAGACTTATAGTTACCCTGCAGAACTGTTTCTACTTTGTTAAATATGGGAATAGTTACCCTATTAACAACTTTATCTGCAAACTTAAATGAATTTTTTATAAAAGAATCAGTCATAAGCAATAATATCAATCCTTAATGGAACATTTAGTGTTTTCTACTATTTTATCAATTATATTATCTGTAGTTAAGCTTTCTGCCAGCCCCTCATAACTTAATATAAGTCTATGTCGCAAGCAGGCATTAGCTACTTTTTTTACATCTTCTGGGGTAACGTATGTTCTGCCTTTATATAAGGCTCTTGCTCTCGCCACTTGCGTAATAGCTAATGAAGCTCTAGGACTTGCACCATATTGTATATAAGCAGCATATTCTTTTATTTTAATATTTTTTTCTAAATTTCTTGTAGTTGTAACAATATTGGCAATATATTCAATAATTTTAGGATCTACATATACTTTATTTGTAAACTCTTTGTATTCTATTAAAGATTCTTCTTTAAGAATTGCCTTAAGTTTGTCATTGTTTGAGCCGAGCATTCTTTCTATAATAGTACTTTCCTCTTGCTCGTTAGGGTAGTTGACCAGTATTTTGAGCATAAATCTATCTGTTTGAGCTTCGGGCAACTCGTACGTCCCTTCTGACTCAATTGGATTTTGCGTTGCCATTACAAGAAAAGGATCTTTTAATTTGTAGGTCTCTTTGCCTATTGTTACTTGTTTTTCTTGCATTGCTTCTAAAAGGGCGCTTTGTACTTTTGCAGGAGCTCTGTTTATTTCATCTGCAAGCACAAAATTAGTGAATATAGGACCCAGTACAGTTGTAAATTCCCCTTTTGACTGGTTAAATATTCTGGTGCCTACTAAATCAGCCGGCAATAAGTCTGGGGTAAACTGAATTCTTTTAAAATCTGTATTAATTATTGTAGCCAATGTATTTAAAGTTAAAGTTTTTGCCAGCCCAGGAGGTCCTTCCAGCAATACATGTCCCCCTGCCAGCAGAGCATAAATTAATCCCTTTATCATTGTTTCTTGACCTACAATAACCTTTTTTATTTCATAAAATATATTTTCTAAGTCCGATGCTATCGATTCAGCTTGTTTTTCCTCAAAGTTATTAGTTTCCATTTATACCCCTTTAAATACAACATATTTTTTTATTTTAACCCCAAATTAATTATACCTTTTAAACAACAAATTTGTAATTATTTATAATGCTCATTAACAATTGCTTGCTAGCTTGTTAGAATATTAAAAAGTCAGGCAATAATACTTTATGTTTTGTTTTTTTATAAATGGAGGTGTTTTATAAGTTAGGCGAAAGGGTTTTTAAAAGTGGGTAGAATGGTAAGAAAAACAATAGTTAAAATATTTTATAAAATAGAATTAATTAAAAAAAAGGTAAAAGGCTTTTTTTCAAGGGGGAAGAAGAAAAAGTCTTTTGCCGGATTTTCCGGTAAAAATAACAAAACTTATTTAACAGCAAATGAAACACTGGAGTTGAACAGCCAAAACAAACAAGATAATCTGAGTATTAGAAATCAAGCAAAAATAATAATAAAAGAATATAAAGGTGATCCTGAAAAAATTTTGAATTATATAAAAAATCAAGGTACACCTGTAATTAAAGTTAAGTATGCAGAAAAAGTTCTTACATTTTTAAAAGAGGATGAAGGTTTTATTTATCCTCAAAAAGGCATAAGGGCTTTGATACTATCAATTGCAGTCAATGTTTTATCTTCTGATAAAAAAATAAAAATAGGGCTTAAAACACCAGAAATATTCTTTATGAGAAATCAACCAGCTAATTTTTATTTTCTTGCTCATCAATTTTATCATTGGATGAGTTTTAAAAATAACTTGGATAACTTTGACGAAAATGCTTTGTATCACTTTAAAAATGTAGCCTCAAATGATTTAAGTGATAAAGACATAAGCAATATGTCATTAACTCAAATTTTATCAATGAAAGATGCAATCTCAAGAGATGTTGAAGCTATTGAGTTTGTAAAAGAAATTACTAAAGAACTTATTGGCAGTAAAAATGCTTTAAATAAGCTTAAGCAAGATAAAAGCATAAATATATAAGCTTTTTATTTTTAATATTACGCTGTTGGATTTATTATTGGAATACCGCCATACTCGCCAAGGTTAAAATAACCTTCGCCTTCATGGGCAGTGCCAATTTTTAAAGCGGTATAAGCACCCATTAGAGCCTCTAATCCAGATAGCGGTATTAAGTTTGAAGGTATTCCTTTAACATGTAAACTATGATGAATAGCCATCTGTAGATGTTTACAATCTGCAGGTGATCGTGACTTATACGGAGAATTAAGGTTTAAATAGTTTTTTGCCAAGTAGCAATAATATCGATAAACATCAACCTCTAAGTCTACAAGAGTCTTACATAAATCTGACCCTCTATCGGAAAAGCGCTTTGTCCATACAAATCGCTGCTGCATATCAAAGTCACTTATTTTAAAAGTTCGGGTATTCCTGGCTTCCTGGCGCCATTTACCTATATTCATAACGATATTCCTTGGCAAGTCCACACAAACTATCATAGTATCCAAAGGAGCTAAGGACTCAAGATAGTTTTCCAGGTCTTCAAGGTGAAAAAATTTATCGATCCTTATGATATTTTTAGTTTTGTCTAAAACTGCAAAACCAGATTCATTGATTGAATTTGGACTTAGTGATACACCAACAAAATAAAATTTATTTGTATGTTTATATTGGCTATTAATATTATTGCTCATAACTGAAACTTTAAAACTTTCTTTTATTTATTTATTTTTAAATTATTTTAAATATGTTTTCAAAATATATTATATCAAAATCTAAGTGTTTGTACTATTAAAGTTTTTTAGGTAATAAGGCTTATGCCATAATATGACATGCCCTATTTTAAACTTTATTTTTGGCATAAGAGTATTTTTACATTACTCATCTAATATGCTTGCATAGCTCTCCAATGTTTTAACAAGGGTTTTATTCTCTCTTACAAACTTTTTGCCCTTTGATTCAATTGCCAGCTTTAATATTGCAGGCAAATTCACAGCTTGACCATTAGAAAGCTGCTCAAAGTAAAAATCTTCAAAATTGTTTGGTACTCTTAGTGCCCAGTTTTGACTGCCAGAAGTACCAGGCTTGTTATACACATCTTTAATACCCAAAAAGTCACTAAAAAATATTTGAATATTTTGGGCAGGGCTTGCAAAGATTTCTGCGTATTTGGCTTTAATAAATTCTTTTCTGTCTTTTATCAGCTTATTGGCAAATTGTTCCCTATGGTGCTTATCTTTAACTAAATCTTTAGAAAGATTTTTAGAATGAATATCTACCTCTTCAGGCTTTAAATACTCTGCCCATAATGCAAGCGGAACATTATCATGAGTGCCAACCATTACCCAGTGTTTTTCATCAATATTTTTTCCTCTATAAGGATGCTTTTTGTTATGAGGATCAACAAATTGAGTAACTCTAACGCCGCTTAGATTTAGCTCTTTCATAACTTTTTCTACAGGGTAAGTTAAAGTACCCAAATCTTCACAGATTATAGAATCTTTATTCATTCCTTCTTCTTTTGCAGCTTGGATAACAACTTTTTCTAAAAGCTCAGCGTATTTTAGAACCTGTTTTTTAGAAAGCTTGTTCACTCTTTTTTCATTGTCTGAGTCGACTTCTTCATTTAAGTTTTTTTCTTCAATTCTGCTGTACTTGTTTAATGAGTTTAATTCTGGGGAAGAGTATAACCTGCCCGCTCCATCTTCCGGCTTGGGCTTTTTACCTGTTTTGTAAACCCAGGGGTCAACTAGTCCTATAATATGATCAATCCTCACACCACCGGGATTTTCTTTAAATATTTTTTTGAACATAGCCTTAAGCAGTTTGCCGCCCTCGCCCAGTGTACTATCTTCATTAAAAATTTTATCAGGATCCATCACAGGAAAGCCCCAAGCTTGTCCATCTTTAGAAAAATAATCAGGGGGACAACCCAGGGACCAGCCTTCTAAAAATAATTTTTGTGTGGACCAGAGATCGCAGTCTGAAAAGCCTACTTGACGATCTGCTATCATTTTTATCTCTTTTTTTAAGGTATATTTTATAATATCTTGTTTTTGGGCATTTGCTACAAACTGTACAAAGTAATAGTATTCAATTTCTTGGTTATATTTTTCTTTTATCTCTTGTAATCTTGATGCGTAGAGATCTTTTTCTTCAGAGGTTTTAGGATTATAAAGGTTTTGATCTGTTTTATTTTTCCATACAGGCCAATAATCATTTTCATGCTCTAGTGTTAGCGCTGCATAGATTGCGTCTTTTTCCAGCCATTCAATATTTTCTTTTATGAAGGTTTCAAATCTTTCTTTTATTGATGCTGGTTCAGTTTCTTTGGATTTGTAGTTGTTAAAAGCTTCTCTTAACGCTTTTTCTTGGTTTATAAAAATATAGTCGTAGGCAGTAAGGTTTTTATCCTTATTTGGATTTTCATCAGCTATTTGCCGGGCGGTTTGAGTTGATAGAATATTTGCCCATTTATCGGTGGTTAAATCAAAAAGGTCAATAAACAATGGGTTGTCAGAAAACATAGTGCCTGTATATGGTGAAGCATCAATAGCTTTTGTTTTGCCAGAGGGTCCAAGTTGAATACCATTAAATATACCTTCTATAAAATCAATAAAACATTTTGCGCCTTCAGAGTTTGGTGAGCCAATTCCTGTATCTTGTCCTTGGACAGAAGGAAAGCTTGTGCCGTGTAATATAATTGTTAGATGCTTTTTGCCTAAAACCTTTAATGCTTTGTTTATGATTTTTTTGTAGTTTTGAAATTCATTTTTATATAGTTCATTTTTAAAGTTTTTTTTTGTTTCAGCTTTCATTCTCAAATAGTACCTCAGTTTTTGTATTACTTATACCGTTCTTCAATTAAATATACTGGTTCTCAATTAAATTTCAGGTTACTCTTTTCAGAGATTAGTTTATTTTATTAATTTTAACAGGATTGAATAATCTGAAAAGTATTTTAGAAATAATATATAAGACCATTATACTATATTTGTTAATATTAACTATTTTTTTAATTTTTTTATTAGGCATGTGGCAAATAATAATCTTTAGATAAAATATAAATAATTAATAATTAATTCTTGATTATTAGTAGCTGGTCAATATATAATACAGGCACGGAAACATATTAAATAAATAAGAATCCTAAAATTTTAAAAAAATTTGGTACCACAACGGTATAACTATGGCTCTGTGTAGCTTATTAAGGAGATGCGTGAAGTAATGTGTACTCTTACAGAATCAGTTCTTTATAATTTTAGTCAATTAATTTATGAAAACTTGGGTATTAAGCTTGATGAAACAAATCAAGAAATGCTGAAGGCACGTCTAAAT
This sequence comes from Candidatus Gastranaerophilales bacterium, assembly GCA_028277625.1. Lineage (GTDB taxonomy): Bacteria > Cyanobacteriota > Vampirovibrionia > Gastranaerophilales > JANQFW01 > JANQFW01. The sequence goes on from JANQFW010000047.1 coordinate 8,547, forward strand.
AGACTTATGCTAAAGAGTAATATAAAAAACTATAGCGATTATTTTAAAGAGCTGACTGCAAATAAAGGTGCACCTATCTGGTCTGAATTTGTTGATGAGATAACTACTCATATGACAAGCTTTTTTAGAGAAGACGGGCAGTTTAAGTTTATTCAGGAAAATATAAAGAGCATTACCCAGATTAATCAAAGAATTATACAAAATAATGAGATAAGAGTGTGGAGTGCGGCGTGTTCTTCTGGTGAGGAGCCTTATACAATTGCTATGGTTTTGAAAGAAGCTTTGCCTGAGAATATAAAGATAAAAATTTTGGCGAGCGATATTAGCAATGGCATAATACAAAAAGCTCAAGGCGGTGTTTATCCTCAAGAAATTAAGCAAAACGTTGCGCCTCTTTTGTTAGACAAGTATTTTAAGCTAAAAGATGGCAGCTATAATATTTCTGAGGAAATAAAAAGTATGATAACATTTAGAACTTTTAATTTGATGAATGAATTTCCTTTCAAAAATACTTTCGATATGATCTTTTGTAGGAATGTAATGATTTATTTTGATAATAAGACTCAGAGCAACTTGGTTAACAAGTTTTATAATTTCCTGCCAAAAAATGGAATGCTGTTTATTGGCAGTAGCGAGAGTTTGGCAAAGATTGACCATATTAAACTTAAATATGTAAGACCATCTGTTTATATGAGATAGTGCTAATTATCCCCGGCTTAATTGATTATTTGATTCGAGTTGGTCAACTTGAATTAAACCAAGTCGTGATGAAATCATATCAACTTGATGAACCAGCACAGCCTCGTTAGTCATTGGTTCTACCAGTGCATTCCATTCTCTTATTCCGTGATGAGAAGCTATTATATGCGCCAGTTCGCTGAGTCCATTTTTGTTTGCCCAGCAAAAGCCCCATTGAATATGATTTATCCAGACCTTTTGAAAATCTTTATTTTTAGAGATGGCAAATGTTTCTTCGTTAAGGCTATATTCAAATATTTTGCCTATATCGTGCATAATACAGCCTGCTATTACTAAATCTTGATTTATAGTTGTAGGAATTACTGATATGTTAGCTTTAGCTATGTCAATACATTCTGATATGTGTTGTAATAGCCCACCCAGATAGTTATGGTGCAGTTTTGTTGCTGCGGGTGCGGTTTTTATTTTATCTGCGTTTTCAAATAAAAATTGCAATATTGTTGCTTTTAGGTTTTCTTCTTGAAAGCTTTCAACTTCTTCCAGGATTTTATTGAAAAAATTTGTTCTTTCTTGTTGGTCTAGCCCATTTTTTGCCTCTTTAACCAAGCGTATATCGTTTATTGACAAATTATTATACTGAGTGTTATAAGAGCCATCAAAAACTCTTACTGTGTTTCCCGGTTTTAAAATTGATTTATCAATATTATTAAGAGACTCTTGCCAAATAACCGCATTTAAAACATTGTCTGAGTCTGCACTTTTTAGGTTGAGCTTTGCCATTGCTTTGCCGGTTCTTGTTTCGGCAATATCTATATTTAATATTTTATAATCTTTTTTAAAGTCAAACATAAAAATACTCTTTAATTTATATAGTTAACACTATAAAAATTTTACTACATAAAAAAACTGCAATGACAAATACCCTTTTGTTATACAAAAAGCTGGCCATTACAGTCAAAATTTTTATTTTTTATATTAAATCCTCTAATAGTGAGGCTTTTTCTTATTCAGCGATTCTTTTTTATTGCTGTTTATATCTATTATATTATTATTTATTTTATTATTTTCATCTCTTAAAATATTATTATCACCTGCTGAAGCAGCATCATCCACCTTTACAATAACAGGCATTTCTTTGTAAGTCTTTAAATTTGCAAGCTTAGGGCTAGAGCTGATTTTTACCAGCCTATATTTACCAAGCTTAAAAT
>JANQFW010000118.1 GCA_028277625.1 Candidatus Gastranaerophilales bacterium
TAAATAAAAAGAATAAAGCTGATGCCACATTAGCACAAACTGTTAGTAAAAACAAAAAACAAGCATTGAATATGCTTGATACAAATAATCCAATATCTAATCAAGCATTAAAACTTTCAAAACTATTGTCCCACAAGAGATTAAAAGATGCGCTAGCCACGCAAATTTTAATTTCCAAGCACTATTTTTCCCGCTTATGGGATAAGTGTGCCTTTTTATACCCTTCTTGTAAGCAAAAATCATTGCAGTCTATAAATCTTTAATTTTTACGCAACACATAATTGAATATTTTTTTTGGCTCTCTTTAAGGCTAAAAGAAGCAAAATTTGTAATGGATGTTTTTCGTGAGTTAGAAAAGCATCCATTTTAAGTTTAAAGTTTATTAAAATTAATTTGATTTTATAGGAAGTCAAGATAGGGACAGGCATATAAATCAAAAGAAGAAAAAAGCCTTAACTGGATTTGGATATTAATTAAGAAATAAATTTAAACATTTGTAAATATGGAAAAAAATATCTATTAAGAAAACTTTGTTTATGTTTTAATACTATTGAGATAAAATCTAATATATGGAACTCTTCTATATATTTATGCCAATACGGGGCGTAAGTTTCTACAAAAGGACCATGAATTCTTTAACTATAGAAGGTGTAGAGTTATGACTTAACTACTCTCACGCCTTCAGGCGTGTTTTTTTTTGAAGAAATTAAGGAAGCAAAATATGAAATTATTATACGAAGGTAAAGCGAAGAAGATATATAACAGCGATCAATCTGATCAAGTTATAATTGAGTTTAAAGACGATGCAACTGCATTTAACGGGCTAAAAAAAGATAGCCTAGATGGTAAAGGTAAAATAAACCTAAAATTTACCCGTTACTTTTTTGACTTGTTGCACTCGCACGGAATAAAGTCGCACGTTGTATCGTTTCTGGATGAGACAACGCTAAAAGCGAAAAAAGTAGACATTTTTCAAATAGAGCTGGTTGTGCGAAATTACGCTGCCGGCTCTATTTGTAAGCGACTGGGATTTGAAAAAGGCATAAAGTTTAGCCCACCAATGGTGGAGTTATTTTTGAAAGACGATTCTCTTGGAGATCCCCTCCTTTGTAAATCGCATCTGAAGTATATGAACCTTATTGCAGAGGAGGATCTTCTTTTTATTGAGAAGCAAGCTTTGAAAATCAATGATATATTGATAGAGTGTCTTGACTCAAAGGGTATTACTTTGGTTGATTACAAATTAGAGTTTGGTAAGGCCCAAGATGGAGAAATACTTTTGGCGGACGAAATTTCGCCGGATAATTGTCGTTTCTGGGTAAAAGGAACGATGGAATCTTTAGATAAAGACGTATACAGAGAAGACAAAGGTGATCTGGTTCAATCATACGGTAGATTATTAGAAATATTAGGAATTTAAAAGAATGAAATATAAAGCTGAAGTAAAAGTAACATTGAAAAATGGAGTAAGAGATCCTCAAGGGTCAGCAGTTGATACTGTTTTAAGAAGAACAGGTCTGGAAGATTCAGCTAATGTACAGGTAGGTAAATATTTTACTTTGACAGTCACAGCCGATAACGATAAAGACGCAAAAAATAAATTGGATGAAATTTGTAATGACGTTCTTTCAAACCCTGTTCTGGAAGGCTACGAAATAGGGAGGCTTGAAGCAGTATGAAGGCCGGAGTTGTAGTTTTTCCTGGAACTAACTGTGACAGAGATACTAAAAAAGCTTGCGAACATTTTGGATGGGAAGCAGATTACATCTGGCATGATGAATCTAATCTTGATGACTACGACATAATATTTCTCCCCGGCGGTTTTTCTTATGGTGACTATATAAGGGCAGGTGGTTTAGCTACATTCAGCCCTGTAGTACAGGCTATTAAAGACTATGTTAAAAACAAAAAAGGTTATGTTGTTGGAATTTGTAATGGTTTTCAAATATTATGTGAAACCGGCCTTTTACCAGGGGCGCTATCAGTGAATGATAACACCAGATTTATTTGTGATGTAGTAAGTCTAGCAGCATCTGATGATAAAATGCCTGAGGCAATAAGCCTGCCTATAGCCCACGGCGAAGGCAGATATTTTGCAGAGGAAGAAACCCTTAAGCAAATACAGCAAGATAATATGATATTCCTAGAGTATCAAGATAATCCAAATGGTTCTTTATTAAATATAGCTGGATTAATTGACAGAAAAAATAATGTAATAGGCATGATGCCTCACCCTGAGAGGGCAGTGTTTAAAGAAACCGGTAATACGGACGGCAATTACTTTTTTAAATTATTAGAGGCAAAAATAAAATGAAAACAGCTGGAAAGAAATTATATCAAGCATTAAATATACCCCAATTTGAATATGATGAAATATTATCAAGGTTAAAAAGAGAACCTAATGATTTAGAGACTTATTTATTTTCTGCAATGTGGTCAGAACATTGCGGCTATAAGCATTCAAGAAAATATTTAAAAAGATTACCATCAGGTGGCGCAGTCTGCGAAGGTGAGAATGCTGGCGGTGTCTTAGTTGGCGATCACGTAATAACTTTTAAAGTAGAATCTCATAACCACCCCTCAGCAGTCGAACCTTTTCAAGGTGCCGCAACAGGTATAGGTGGAATTATTAGAGATATATTAGCAATTGGGGCAAGACCGATTGCTCTTTTAAATTCATTAAAATTTGGTAAATTAACTGATAAATGGGTAAAACATTTATTTGACGGTGTTGTTGACGGCATTTCCGCTTATGGCAACTCAATAGGTGTTCCTACTGTTGCTGGAGAAGTCAGTTTTGATACATGCTATACTGCTTCTCCACTTGTAAATGTTATGGCTGTAGGCATCGTACACAAAGATAAAATTAAATCAGCAAAAGCAATACCCGGTAATCATATAGTCTTGGTCGGTTCGCATACAGGTAGAGACGGCATACACGGTGCTTCTTTTGCATCAAAAGAATTAAATGAAAACTCAAAAGAAGACAGACCATCAGTACAAGTTGGCGATCCGTTTATGAAAAAGGTTCTTATAGAAGCTACTCTTGAAATTCTTGAGCTTGAAGAAGTAGTTTCTTGTCAGGATTGTGGGGCAGCTGGCTTATTATCATCTACATCAGAGATGGGTTCTATGGGAGAATGCGGTGTTGAGCTACACTTGGACAAAGTTCATCTTAGAGAAGAAGGCATGGAACCTTGGGAAATAATGCTTTCTGAATCTCAAGAGAGAATGGTCTTTATGGTAACAGATCAAGGTCTTGAAAAAGTACTTAATATAGCAAAAAAATATGATATTCCAGGTGAAATTATAGGTAAAACAGATACAAGCGGGCTTTATAATTTACTCTGGAATGGTGAACAAGTGGCTTCTCTGCCACCGGATCTTTTAACTAGTGGACCTATATATACTTTAACTGAAAATGAACCTGAGTATATAAATGAATACAAGAATAAAGAGTGCAAAAATTTTATCTCCATTGAGGAAGGAGTTAAAAAATTGATTTCTGATCCTAATTTTGCATCTAAAAAATGGGTATACAGACAATATGATCATACTGTAGGAAATAGAACTTCATTAAAACCAGGAGAAGGTGGTAGTGCTGGTATCTGGTTAGATGAAGAAGGTGGTGTAGTCGGTTTAACAATTGACTCTAACGCTAGACAAGTATTTTTAGACCCATATAATGGAGCAAAAAATACTGTTTGGGAATCCTATAGAAACTTAGTATCTGACGGATTTAATCCACTAGGCGTTACTGATTGTATGAATTATGGTAGTCCTGAAAAAGATGAAGTTGCTTATCAGTTTGTTAAATCAATAGATGGCATATCTGACGCCTGTAGAGCTGCTGATGTTCCGGTTGTTTCAGGTAATGTGTCTTTATATAATGAATCTCCTGACTTAAGGGTTTACCCTACGCCAACAATAGGTATGGTAGGCTATACAGACAGTTATGACAAATTAATTAAAAACTCTTTCTCTAAAGATGAAACTGTATACATAATAGGCAAGCAAATAGACGAAGCATCAAATATAGGTGGTTCTTTATATCAAATGGCCTATTATGACTTTTTAGGTGGCTGCGTTGATAGTGTAGACGAAAAACTAGAAGTTGCATTAAAGAATACAATATTCAACTTGAAAGACAAGAATCTTCTTGGAGGCTGTGTTGATATTTCTGAAGGTGGCTTATTTGGTGCTTTATTTGAAGGCTTAATATCAGGCAATTCTGGATTTGAGTCTGTATTAGAAAATACTGAAATCACAGAAAAAATACTTTTTGGCGAAATTACAAGTAGATACTTAATTTCAGCTGAGGATACAAGCCAAACAGAAAAATTATTAAATAATAATAAAATACCTTATAAAAAATTAGGTAAATGTACCGGTAATAATATAAAATTAGCTGATATAACTCTTGATTTAGCTGAGCTAACAGATTTGTATTATAAAACAATAGAGTTGGAGATGGCTAAATGAAGCTCCACGAAGAATGCGGTATTTTTGGCGGAATAATGACAAGTGGAGTTGTTGCTCCTGTAGTTCAGAATGGTCTTTTTATGTTACAACACAGGGGGCAGGAAAGCGCTGGCCTGTGTTGTGGAGATGAAGACTTTTCTTTGCACAAAGGTAAAGGGCTAGTAATGCATGTCCTTCCTGATTCTAGAATAAAAGATATCAGGGGAAAAATAGGAATAGGGCATGTTCGTTATTCAACGCAAGGCTGCTCTGATACATTAAATGCACAGCCTTTTATGGTTAGATATTTAAACGAAAAAGTATCAATAGCGCATAATGGTAACGTTAAATCCGCTATAGAAATGCGCAAAAAGCTTGAACATGAAGGCGAAATCTTTGTTACTTCTTCTGATACAGAAATGATTATGAAGAAAGTAATTAAAGTTCTTTGCAAACCTCCTTCTCAATGGGAACTAAAAGAAGTAGGGCAAGTTCTTTTGGATAATTTTACAGGTGGAGCTTGGTCAATAGTTTTTGCAGTGCCTGGTAAGGTATTAGCTTACAGAGACCCTATGGGTTTTAGGCCCTTGTTTTTCTGTGAAGCTGAAGAAGGATTTTTTGTAGCCTCAGAGGACAGTGCTTTTAGGCACTTGGAACCAATTAATATTATTGAAATAGAACCTGGCGAATGTGTTGAAATAACATATAATAACTATAAAATAAGCAGATTTGCTAAAGAAACAAAACATAAAAAATGTGTGTTTGAACATATTTACTTTTCAAGACCTGATTCTAATGTATTTGGCCGAAATGTTTATATGACAAGGGTTGAACTCGGCAAAAAGTGCGCAGAAGAAAATCCGGTAAAAGCTGATGTAGTGATACCAGTTATGGATTCTGGCTTTGCCGCAGCAAATGGCCTTGCTCACCAGTCTAATATACCTTTACATATGGGCTTATTAAGAAATCACTGGGTTGGCAGAACATTTATAGTTCCTGGGCAAAAAAACAGAAAAAGCAGTGTTCAGCGAAAGCAAATGCCTATTAAGCAAGTTATAGAAGGTAAAAAAATAGTTTTGGTTGACGACTCTCTGGTTAGGGGGACGACCTCAAAAGAGATAGTACGAATGATGAGAAAAGCAGGCGCAAAGGAAGTTCATATAAGAATAGCATCACCAAGAGTTGTTGATACATGTTTTTGGGGTGTTGATATACCAACTAAACAGGAGTTAATAGCTGATTCTTATGAGTTTATTGCAGATTTAACAAAATTTATAGAAGCAGATAGCCTTGCTTATTTGTCTTTTGACGGATTAAAAGAAGTATTTGGCCGCACAGGTTGGTGTTATAACTGTTTTGAAAGAGAAAAAAAATATGATTAGTTACAAAAGTTCTGGCGTGGATATTGATAAGGCAGATGCCTTAACAGATATTTTAAAAAATACAGTTGATAGTAATAATATGGGGATGTTTGCAGGAATTTATGAGCATCCTTTTATTCCTGAATATTACTTAGTTGGTTGCACTGATGGTGTGGGGACTAAGGTTATCCCTCTGATAGAGCGAAAAGCCTATGGTACAATTGCAAAAGATTTAATTGCAATGAATTTAAATGATATGATCTGTACCGGTGCATTGCCGATGTTCTTTTTAGATTATTTTGCTACTCATACTTTAGATGTTGAAGTGTCTTCAGTATTTGTTAAAGCCTTAAAAGAAGAATTAGCAAAATATAATTGCATACTTTTAGGCGGAGAGACTGCTGAATTAAAAGATTTAGTTGTAAAAGGGCACTTTGATGTAGGTGGTTTTGCTGTAGGTATAGTAAAAAAGGATAATGCTTTAAAAAAAGATAATGTTAAAGCTAATGATATTGTGATAGGCTTAAAATCAAGTGGGCCTCACTCTAATGGTTATACGCTAATCAGAAAATTATTTAGTGAAAATCTAATTACTAAAGATGAATTTGAGACATCATTAGCTCCAACTGATATTTATGTTAATGAAATACTTGAATTAACTAAGCAAAACCTTGTTAAAATTTGCGCAAATATAACAGGAGGCGGAATAGAAGGTAATCTTTGCAGGGTTATACCTGATAGTCTTTGTGCGAAGCTAGATAGGAATAAAATACCTAAATTCCCTTTATTTGATAAATTTAAACAAGTAGTTGGTGAAGAAGAAGCTTTTAAAGCGTTTAATATGGGTGTTGGCCTGACTTTAGTTGTTGCGCCTGAAAATAAAGACAAGGTTTTTGAAATATGCGCCAAGTATGAACCATTTGAGTTCGGGAGGGTAATTGAAGATGAAACAAGTAGTCGTGTTCGGCTCGGGTAATGGATCTAATTTTGAATCAATTATACAATACTTTAAAGGAAAAGAAATAGAATTTACCTGTATCTCTGATAAAGAAGAGAGTTATATCTTGCAAAGAGCTAAAAATAACGGTATTAAAGCATTTTTTGTACCCTTTAAAGAATCATACAGCTTTTTAAAGCAAAATAAATTTGATTTAGTAGTTTTAGCCGGATATATGCGAATTTTGCCCCCTAAGGTAGTAGCATTAACTAGAATGATTAATATTCATCCTTCTATATTACCTGCTTTTAAAGGAATAAACTCAATAGAAAGAGCTTATAACAATGGTGTAAAAATAACCGGTGTAACTGTTCATTATGTAAGTGAAGAAGTTGATGCAGGTCCTATTATTGCTCAGGCGCCTGTGTTTATTAAAGATGGTGTATCTTTAGAAGAGCTTGAACATAATATTCATAACCTTGAGCATAAGCTGTATCCGCTTGTGATTGATAATTTGTTGTTTGGTACACCTTATGAGTTGGAGCTAAGCTTTATGATCAAAGCTGATGTAGCTTCATCATACCCTACTGTAGCTACATCATAAGAGTAATGGGAGATTATTAATGAAAGTTTTAATATACGGTGGTGGCGCAAGAGAACATGCCATTGCCTGGAAAGTAAGCCAATCACCTTTGTTAACCAAGCTATATCTGGCGAAGGCCAATGATGGATTTAGCAGCTTAGGTGAAGTAATTGAGTTTAATAGATTTGTTGATTTGGCTAATAGCGCTAAGCAAGAAGGTATTGACTTGCTTATAGTAGGACCGGAGGACCCATTAGTTAATGGTATTGTTGATGAATTTAAAAAACTTGATATTCCTGCAATCGGTCCTGGCAAAGATTGGGCAATGCTTGAAGGATCAAAAGCATTTGCAAAGAAGTTTATGAAAGATAACGATATACCTACAGGCGAGTATTTAACAATTAGTGATAAATCTGAAATAGATGATGTGCTCAATCAATTTGGCATGCCTGTGGTGGTTAAAGCTGATGGATTAGCTGCGGGTAAAGGCGTGTTTATTGCTAGTTCTAGGGATGATGCAAAGATAACTATAGAAGAGTTTTTAGATGGTAAGTTTGGTGAGGCGTCTGAGAGCATTGTTGTAGAAGAATTTTTAGAAGGTGATGAGGTCTCTCTTATCTCTCTTTGGGATGGCGAGACCCTACTGCCTATGATACCTGCTAGGGATTATAAGAAATTATTAGATGGTGACCAGGGGCCAAATACTGGTGGAATGGGTGCATATTGCCCAGTCGAGCTTAAAAAAGAAGAGCAGACTGAAATAAATGAATATATTAATAAATTAGAGGTAGCCTTGAAAAGGGAAAAAGCAGATTTTGCAGGGGTGGTTTATTCTGGTTTGATTTTAACAAAAGATGGAATCAAAGTATTAGAGTATAATATGAGATTTGGCGATCCTGAAACCCAGCCTTTGCTTATGCATTTAGATTCTGACTTATTGATGTTATTTGTAAAAGCCGCTAAAAAACAGCTGAAAGATGTGAATATCAACTGGAAAAATGATATGACCCTTTGTGTAGTAGTTGCTGCTGATGGTTATCCGTTTTCTCCTAAAAAAGGCGGTAGCATTGAAAATATTCAAAAAATTCAAGCTGAACTTGGAGTTCAGGTATTTTATGCGGGTGTTAAGCAAGATGGTAGCAACTTAATCGCCAATGGTGGACGTGTGCTATCTATTTGTAAGAATGGCAGTTATCCTCATCAGGATATTTATAAAGCAGCTGAAGAATTGGAATATATACATAAATACTATAGAAAAGATATAGAAAACAAAGTAGGAGAAAGGGTATGAAGGAGTTAGTAATTATAGCTGGATCTAAAAGTGATGAGTCTTTTATCCAGCCAGCACTTGATTTGGCAAAAGAATTAGGCATTGAAGCTGAGTTTAAAGTATACTCTGCTCATAGAAACCTTGAAGAGTTAATTGAATACTTAGAGCAGGTTGAAAATAACGGTAAGACTAAAGTAATTGTTGCTGTTGCTGGTTTAGCTGCAGCGTTGCCGGGAGTGGTCGCCGCAAAGGTTAAATTGCCGGTTATTGGTGTGCCTTGTGATGTTGGTCCGCTTAATGGCTTTGATGCTTTATTATCTATAGTTCAAATGCCTAAGGGTGTGCCAGTTGCAACTATGGCTATTGGTAAGGCTGGTATATTAAACTCAGTACATTTTGCTAAAAGGCTTATTGGTTAATAAGATTTTTTAAAATGAAATGAAATCAGGCTTTTTTTCAATTTAGGGCCTGGTTTTTATTTATTTAAAGATAATATAAAAATTAAAAATTTATTCTTATTGATGATATACTTTAAAGTAAATATAATGATAAAGAGAGAAAGACAGCCATGACAAAGAAATTAAATGTATTAATAGTAGCTAGTGAAGTCTTTCCGTTTGCCAAGACAGGTGGACTTGCTGATGTAATAGGTGCTTTACCAAAAGAATTAGAAAAAATGGGGCATGATGTAAGAGTTGTAATGCCTCGTTATTATTCAATAGACAAAGATAAATTAGGGTTAAAATACTTAGATCACCCATTAGGTACACCTATGGGTATTGTAGGTGAAGTTTGGTGTGGTGTATACGAAGGGAAACTGCCTAATACTAATATATCTATTTACTTTTTAGAGCATGATGATTATTTTGGCAGGGCTGGTATTTATAATGACGAAAATGGCAGTGGCTTTTTAGATAATGATAACAGATTTGTATTTCTTTCTAAGGCTAGTTTGCAGTTGTCTAAGATGTTGAACTTTAAGCCTGATGTTGTGCACGTTAATGACTGGCAAACTGCTGCTATTCCAACTTTCTTGAATACAACATATAGACATGATCCTATGTTAGGTGAGGCGGCAAGCTTATTAACCATTCATAATATGCAACACCAGGGTAATTTTTATCCGGGATTGATGGATGTTCTTGATATTGGTTGGGAGCACTTTAACTTCTTGTCTTTAGAGCGTGATGATCAGGTTAACCTTTTAAAGGGCGGTATTTATCATTCTACGTTAATTAATACTGTTAGTGAGGGCTATGCTAAAGAAATACAAACAGGCGAACATGGCTGGGGACTTGAGGGTGTTGTAAGAGAACGTTCAAATGATTTGTACGGTATCGTTAATGGTATAGATTATGATGAGTGGAATCCTGAAACTGATAAGTACTTGGCTGCAAACTATTCACATAATGACCTATCCGGCAAGGCAAAGTGTAAGCAGGACCTTCAGGAGATTTTTGGCCTGCCTATTGATCCCAATGTGCCTGTTATCGGTATGGTTAGCCGTTTGGCTAAACAAAAAGGGATTGATATACTAGCTGAGGCTATTTATGGCCTTCTTGACTTTGATATACAAATTATTATGCTTGGAACCGGTGAGGTTTGGTCTCATTTCTACTTTGGAAAGGCTGCTCATTATTTTCCTAGGAAAATGGGCTGTTATGTTGGATATAACAATGAGTTGGCTCATAAAATTGAGGCGGGATCTGACTTTTTCTTAATGCCGTCAAGGTTTGAGCCTTGTGGTTTGAATCAGATATATAGCTTAAGATACGGTACATTGCCTATTGTAAGAGCTACTGGAGGCCTTAATGATACTATTGAAAATTATAACGAAGAAACAGAAGAAGGTACAGGCTTTAAGTTTAATGATATGAGCGCTCATGCGCTTTATAATACTGTTGGATGGGCTACTTATACTTATTATAATAGAAAAAATACGATGAATAAGCTTATACAGCAGGCTATGTCTAAGAGGTTTACATGGGAAGATTCTGCTAAGAAGTATGAGAATCTTTATTATAGATCAGTAGAAAAGCGTCTTGGGTTAGACAAGTATAAGCAAGATATTGGTGTTCCGGTTAAACAGCTTATCACAAGCGTCTAAGGTGTCAGTATCCAACTCTTATACATAGATTAGCTTTAGATATAAAACTTAAAATGGATGCTTTTCTAACTCACGAAAAGCATCCATTACAAAGTTTGCTTCTTTTAGCCTTAAAGAGAGCCAAAAAAATATTCAATTATATGCAGATCAATAATTCAAATAATAGGCAATGGGTAGTTTTTTGATTGAAAAATAGGCACACTTATCCTGGGTGATAGTCATCACCTTTCTTATGTCATCGCTATAAACTTTGATATAGCTTAAGTTTAATTGAAACATAAGTGCTTGATAGACCACTAACTTAAGCTGTATGGGGAAAATGTGCTGTTTTGAATTTGAAATTAAATTTTGCGTGGCTTGCGCATCCTTTAATCTCTTCATATATAACAAATTAATGCTTTTTATAGCTTGGCTTGTTACTGAGTTATTAGAATTAACTCTGTTTGAAACATATATTTTGTTTTTATTAATATATTTAGCCACTGATGATGTGTTAGCAGTGCTAGTATTATTTAATTTTGATGTTATTTTATTTGTTAATTCTTTTATATTTTTATATATATTATTTAAAACATTAAAAATACACGTAAAACCTAAAAAAGAAGGTGTTTCTTTTTCTTGAGTATTATTTTGTGAAATAAACGGGCATAGAAATATAATTATATTCCATAAAATAATGAATAGGTTTTTAGCGTATTGTTCTAGATTCATTTATTAAACTTACCTTTTGCTCAATTAGTATATCTTTATTATATATCTTAACACTTTCTTGAAATTTCCGCAGGCTTTAAAATGCAGAAATGCTATTTTTGTAACATTAGTTAATGAAAAGATAGCAGAGCTAAAATCATTTCTACCAAAAGGCAAAAATATTTTAATATAAATTTTCACCTTTTAAATTCAGGGAAATTAGTGCTAAAATATTAATATATAAAAGATTTTTTTGACAGTAATCTGAAACTTAATTGATAAACAGTATAATAAATACGAGATGGCATATCTGAAGAAATGGGGAAATGATAATGATTGACTTAAACAAAAAGGGAAAAAATAATCCTTTACTATTAATGGCAAAAAAGGCAAACCTTTTTCAGGATAATATAGCAGTAGGTATCAAAAAGGCAAACTCTTGGGATGAGCTAACATACAACCAGTTAAATTATTTATCAAGAAAAGTTGCAAGCTATTTAATAAACTTGCCTATTAATAATGGTGATAATATATCAATTCTATCAGAATCAAGGCCTGAATGGAGTGTAGTATTATTTGCTTCAGCCATGGCCGGTACTGTTAGTGTCCCACTTGATAGCAAATCAACTGTTTATGAGTTAACCAGTATTTTAACTGATTGCAATCCAAAAGTTTTATTTGTATCTAAAAATTATTACGAAACAGCTTTAGAACTAAAAGAAAATGTAGATTCTATTAAACACATAGTATTAATGGATAACGACGAACAAAAAACTGACATACCAAGTATTTATAATATACAAGCTCAAAATAAGCATGAGTTAAAAGATAGAGATCTGGATGAAACAGCTTTAATTATTTACACTTCTGGTACAACAGGCATTGCTAAAGGTGTACAGACTACATTTGGAAACCTTTTATCACAACTGGAAGCTTTTGAGCTTAGGTATGATCTTAATGAAAATGATTGCTTTTTGTCTATTTTACCAATGAACCATTTGCTTGAGCTTACCGTAGGATTATTAACCCTTTTAAGTTCAGGATCTTCAATTTATTATTCAAGCAGCTTGAACCCTAAAGATCTACTAGAAGTTATGAGAAGTAAGGGTACTACTTATATGCTTGTAGTTCCTGCATTTTTAAAACTGTTAAAGTCAAGCATTACAAAACAGGTAAATAAGTCCGGCAAAATTGCCAAAGCATATTTTAGTTTATCTTTTCTGCTGGCTAAGTGCTTACCATTTAACTTTGTAAAAAAATTATTATTTAAAAAAGTTCATGATAAATTTGGTGGCAAGTTTAAGGCTTGTATCTGTGGTGGTGCGCCTTTGGATATAGAAATTGTAAAATTCTTTAATACTATGGGTATTAATATTTATCAAGGCTACGGAATGACGGAAACAAGTCCTGTTATTTCTACTAACAGTCCTGGAATGGACAAAATAGGCTCTGTTGGTAAGCCTATCGATGGTGTTAGGGTTAAGATTGATAAAAATGGTGAAATATGCGTAAAAGGCCCTAATGTAATGAAGGGCTATTATAACAGACCTGACTTAACAGCTGACATTTTTGATGATGAAGGCTGGCTAAAAACAGGCGATATTGGCAAGCTTGATGATGAGGGGTATCTATACGTTACCGGACGTATTAAAAACCTTATTGTGCTAAGCGGCGGAAAAAAAGTTCACCCTGAAGAAGTTGAAATGGAATTAGAAAAAAGTGATTTATTTAAAGAATCCTGCGTGTTAGGTCTTAAAAGAAAAAATAACAATAATGAAGAAGTTTATGCTGTCATTGTCCCAAGAGAAGAAATTATAGAAAAATATTCGGATGATAAGCAGCTAGAATCCCTTATAAAAAAAGAAGTTAACAGGCTTGTTGAACAACTTGCCACTTATAAACGACCTACCAAGATTTATGTAAAAAAAGATGAGCTACCTAAGACTTCAACCAGAAAGGTAAAAAGAAGAGAGTTGGTTGGTACTATTTAAAAGTTTAAAAATCATATTTATTTATCGTGCTATAAGTTGCTCCGCTTGACCTTAGGACACTTTGAAAAGCATAAAAGTAAATTCTTTAAACGATAAATCTGATAAGACAAAATTTTCCACTTGTGAGCGCTTTACGTTTTTAAAGCGTGCAATTGTCAAATGAGGCTTAAATTTTCTTTTTTCCTTCGCAATACCCATTTAGTGCCCTTTAATAAATAAGAATAAATGTTACAAATTTTAAGTTTGCACTTTTATTGTTTTTTTTTCTGAGTATAATATATAAAGAGATTTTATTGTATAAAAAGTTCCATATACACTAGGGGTTAAAAAACTTAAACTTTCAGGAGAGATGTAAGGTATGTCCGATGATATAAACATGTCTGATGACAGGCGTCGTAATCAGGCTAACCCTAAAACGCATAGAAAAGTTAGTTTTCAAAAAAATGATCACTCAAGCAACACGGCAGCGGTGCCTGACAAAAGACAACAAAGACCTATAGAGGCAAATGCAGAGGAAGAAGAAGAGATAATTGAGGTAAAACATCAAGTATATGTTGATAGAAGCCATAGGCTAAATAATACATTAGCACTTTTGGCAGCACAAAATAGAGCAAGTTTGACAACAAATCTTTCTTTAACTATTCTTCCCAAAGTGATAAAAAAAAATGACAATCTGAGTTCTAAATAAAATAGGCGTTTAAATTAAAATACTTATACTACTCAATAATTCAAATAAAGATGAAATACTAAGAAATATTAATTATTTTAGATATTTCTATAAAAGCAATGTCTGCAAGTGTTTTAAAGATTAACTCTTAATAGTATTTAATATAAGGATTAATTTAAACATTAAAAAAATATATAATATATATTAAATCAGATTAAATTTGTATGACATTAGAGATTATAGAGGTAAACGGCATTGATATTTGGAAAAAATCAGTATGAATATGAAGTTAAAGTTTGTCCTTGTGATGAACCTGAAATGTTAGAAGATTTGCTAAATGAAATGTCTGAGCAGGACTGGGAGTTATATATGCTCCACGAAGTAGATTCTAAAGACGGAGATGTGAATTATAACTGTATATTTTACAGAGAAGTAGATGAAGCTCAAAAAAATGAAAATAGCGAAATTGTGGATGTTTCTGACTTTAAATCAAGAATGGAAAAATCTCTCAGCCAGGTAGATTCGCCCTATGAACAATGCAAAGACATACAGCGCAATATATCATTAATAAAATCTGAAATAAAAAAAATAAAAAACTCGCTTGATTCTCCAAGTTCCGACACTGAGCATGAAAAATTAAACGAAAAATTATCTGAAAAACTCGAAGAATTTGAAGATTTAAAAGAAGAATTTAGTCTTATATTAGAGCCTGATTTGATGTATGACAGGGTCAACCAGTCCAAGATAACAATAGTTATAAGTGATGAGCTGTTGCCATTGATTGATAACGAAAAAAATGCAGAGTTAATAGCAGAGTCAGTTAAGTTAAGACAAAACCTTACTGACAAAATAGGTTATGTTATTCCTTCTATTAAGTTTACAAACCAGGACACTTTAGGTGAAAACGAATATCGCATTGATATAAGGGGTATAAATGTTTATTGTGGAACCGTTTACCCTAACTATGAAAGATTCTATGAGGGGCAGGTCAACATAGAAGATGACTCTGAAGATATTATTAAAGATGTGGATGAGTTTTTAAGCAGAAATACTATATGGATCCCTTGCGAAGAAACTAAAAATTTCTGGGAAAAGGGAAAAACTGCTGCTGAAATTATTATAGAGAACCTAAAACATATAGTTTGTAAATATGTTGATGACATATTGGATTATAAAGACATCAATAATTATATGGAGCTTGTTATTGAACATAACCCTTATTTAATCCAAAATCTAATTCCTGATGTAATTTCTATTGGCAATGTTCGTTATATATTAAGCAGACTAATAAAAGAATCTGTGCCGATTAAAGATATTACTTTTATTTTTGAAAAACTAAATGATATCTGTGAAGAAACAAAAGAAAAAGATATTGTTGTACAAAAATTGAGAAAAAGCTTATCAAAGCAAATTTGCAATAGCGTCGCCGACTCTGACGGCAATATTTCTGCTATATTGCTTAGTGAAGAGACTGCTGGCTTTGTTGATCAATTTATCCAGAAACAAGATGAAGAGTACGAAGACAAAGAACAGGATTCAAAAAAATTCAATGAATATGCTGATAAGATTTCCGGTGTAATAGATAGTGCTGGCATTGATTATAATAATATCATTCTACTTGTGCCTGATGTCCTTAGGGATAAATTGTATAAATTGGTCGAGGATACAAGAATACGAGTAAGAATTCTTAGCAAAGAAGAGCTGTCAGATGAGTTTAATGTTGACGTTATTGAAACTATATAGTTAGGTTGAATTTATGAAAAGGCTTGATGAGATTATACATAAACTATAGGCATTTTCTTGCGTAGATAAAAATATTCGAATGAGCGCCAAGCTTCATCCGAATATTTTCATAAAATCTTTTATTTATTATTTTTTATAAATCTTACACTTCTAGATTGATTTGGGTAAACTTAACTATTTTATTCTTACCTCTACTCTTTGCAGTATATAAAGCATGCTCCGCATATCTAATAATAGTATGCGCAGATTCTTCTTCGCCAGCAGGGAATGGATAGCTTGCAATACCACCGCTTATTGTAATCGGGTGTCTTTCTTCTTCACTGTCAGGCTTAAATTCCATTTCTTCAATATCTGCTCTTATTCTTTCTGCAAATATATAAGCATTTTCTTCATCAGTATTAGGTAAAAGTAGTATAAATTCTTCATCACCATATCTTGTAAGAATATCTTCTTTTCTTGCACGACGCTTAATCACTTCTGTGATTTGTTTTAATAAGACATCGCCCCAGTCATAACCATATATATCATTTACAACTTTAAAGAAGTCAATATCTAACAAAAGACAGGATAAAGAATCATTATAACGCTTTGAACGTGATAATTCTGCTTCTAATCTTTCGTGCAAATAGGTTCTATTATACAATCCGGTTAAATAATCAGTTGTAGAGACTCTTCTTATTTCATTTTTTAATTCTTTTATTTTAATAAGGTTTTTTACCCTGATTAAAAGCTCTTCTTCATTTATTGGGAGAATAATATAATCAAAAGCCTCTGTTCTAACTGGCAAGCTGTCTATTACAGCATCTGAAACAAGCAGAGTTGGTACAGGAACTTTGTTTCGTGACAATAAATCTTTTGTAATTTCTTTATCACTTTCAAAGATCGCTAAGTCAACATTTGGTGCCTGAATGTCTTTAATAGATTCCGGTTTTTTAACTTCTAAATTGTATTCAACAACTTTTTCAAGAACTTCTTTAACTTTAGAGGTCCCTGTTTCGTTGTAAATGATAATATTTTTCATAAATACCGTCCTTGTGAAATTTTATTAGTTATATTATAATACTGCTCATCAATTTAATTCGTCTAAGTCATAGTTTATTTTCATGTGATAACGTGATACTTCTTATTTTTCTTCGTTTTATTGAGATTTTGCCCTTTGATGTACCAAGGTCTAAAACATCTTCATCAAGATATTGTACTTCTCCTGATAGTTTTTTCTTTCTGAAAAGGCCAACTTCAATAATATCTCTTGCTTGCCCATTATCCAAGTTTCTATTTATAGTTATTACACCGTCTTTTGTTTTTATACTTACCATACTGCCTATACAATATACTATTTTACCTTCTATTACTTTACCATCCTTTGTTACTAAAGTATCTGCTAGTGTTGGTAACGTATATAGAAGCATAATTGATATAAATATTATTTTCAAAAGAGTATCCATGTTTTAACTCCTAGTTTTATTTTAGACAAACTAATATTATTTTAATCAAACAGATACAGTATTTATTTGCTTAATTCCTACGAAAAACAGGGCTATATTTCTCTTATTATTGCAGCACCATTGTTTTTTTTAGAGCTTTCAAAAATGACTCTAATAAAAAATTATTATTTAAACACACCAAAAGCTCGATATAAAATCCAGTAATATGCAAAATATCTGATTTAAGCATTGTTAAGAAGATCCTTTGCTTAAAAAGCTGATCATTAAAACATACAAACACTATCAAGCTATATAATATATCAAGAAATGATATTTTATATCATTAAGATATTTTACCTTTGTATCGAAGAAATTACAAGAATTAGTTAAGGTATGTTAATCTTTTAAATTTCTTCTTTTAGCTAAAGTACACTTGTAATAAGTATTTAATCTGGTTAGATGAAAAATCGAGATAAATTAGGGTTTCTTTTATTTTTAATAATATAATATATAAGTTAATTTTTTTGAAGTAAAATATATTTAAAGTGGTAAATCATACACTGGTATTAAGTGGCTTGGAGTTTTGAATATGACAGAGATAAAGATTGACATTTTTGACTCAACCTTAAGAGATGGAGCTCAGGGGGAAGGTATATCCTTTTCTGTAGAGGACAAAATTAAAATTGTAAAACTGCTCGACGAACTTGGTGTGGCTTATATTGAAGCGGGCAATCCAGGTTCAAATCAAAAAGATTTGGAATTTTTTGATCAGATAAAAAATTTAAGCTTAAAGAATGCTAAGTTAACTGCTTTTGGCAGTACCAGAAGAAAAAATATAAAAGTTGAAGATGATAACAATGTACAGTCTTTATTAAGAGCTCAAACCCCAGCTGTTGCAATATTTGGCAAAAGTTGGGACTTTCATGCAACTGAAATCATAAAAACCACTCTTGATGAAAACTTGAATATGATTAGAGAAACTATTGCTTTCTTTAAGCAAAATGGAAAAGAAGTTGTTTTTGATGCAGAGCACTTTTTTGACGGATATAAAGCAAATGCTCAATATGCAATGGCTGCTTTAAATGCAGCAGCAGAAGGCGGAGCTGATTGTTTGGCATTATGCGATACAAACGGCGGAAGTTTACCATTTGAAATCTTTGAAATAACAAAAAAAGTAGCAGAAACATTTCCTGTAAAAATTGGTATACATTGCCATAATGATGGAGGGATGGCTGTTGCTAATTCAATAATAGCAATGGAAGCAGGTGCAGTTCATATACAAGGGACTTACTTGGGGTTTGGAGAGAGAACAGGAAACGCAAACCTTTCTGTTATTATTCCAAACTTGCAGGTTAAAAAGAATTTAAGCTGTATACCAGCTGAAAATCTTGAAAATTTGACAGATACAGCTAAAGCTATGGCTGAAATAGCTAATATAACAATAGAAAACAAAGATCCTTATGTAGGAAAGAGTGCATTTGCACACAAAGGTGGTATGCATATTGATGCTGTTGCTAAAGCTTCAGAATCATTTGAGCATATAAACCCTGAACTTGTAGGAAATACAAGAAGAGTGCTAATGTCAGAAGTTTCAGGAAGAAGCACCATATTAAAAAGAATCCAAAAAGTAAACCCGGAACTATCAAAAGATTCAAAAGAAACTCAAAAAATTATAGATATGTTAAAGCAATACGAGTTTGAGGGATATCAATTTGAAGGAGCCGAAAGCTCTTTTGAGCTATTAATACATAAAAAGCTTGGTAAATATAAGCCGGCTTTTGAGCTTGACCATTATAGAATCATTCAAGAAAACTCTTTAGACCAAAGCAAAGATTTAAATTCATCTGTAATTATTAAAATAATTGTTGATGGTAAGGAAGAAATTACTGCAGCAGAAGGTAATGGTCCTGTACACGCACTTGACAAGGCACTAAGAAAAGCTCTTGAAATATTTTATCCTCAGCTTAAAAAAGTACATTTAACTGATTATAAAGTTAGAGTACTTGATACAAAAAAAGCCACTGCTGCAAAAGTTAGAGTTATAATAGAATCTACTGACGGATATAATGTATGGACAACAATTGGTGTGTCTACTGACGTTGTAAAGGCCAGTTGGTTAGCACTTGTAGATATGATCGAATATAAGATAATGCTGGATTCTCAGTCAAAAAAATCAGAAAAACAATGTAGTTACAGTAATTAATATATATAGATTAAATAGGAGACTTCTAATCATGGGAATGACAATGACCCAGAAAATACTTGCAAAACATGCAGGACTTGATAGCGTTAAGGCGGGACAATTAATTAAAGTTCAATTAGATCTTGTTCTTGGTAACGATATTACAACACCTGTTGCAGTAAAAGAATTTGCTAAAATTGGTGTTGATAAAGTTTTTGACAAGGATAAAGTTGCTATTGTACCGGATCACTTTACTCCTAACAAAGATATTAAAGCAGCAGAACAATGCAAGTATATTAGAGAATTTGCACATGATAAAGATATCACCAATTATTTTGAAATTGGTGAAATGGGTATTGAGCACGCTCTTATTCCAGAAAAAGGGCTTGTTGTTCCAGGTGATGTTGTCATAGGTGCAGATTCTCATACTTGCACTTATGGAGCACTGGGAGCCTTCTCAACAGGTATTGGAAGTACAGATATGGCAGTAGGTATGGCAACAGGTGAAACTTGGCTTAAAGTGCCAACTGCATTAAAATTCGTTCTAACCGGCAAGCCATCAAAATGGGTAAGCGGCAAAGATGTTATTCTTCATATTATTGGTATGATCGGTGTAGACGGTGCGCTATATAAATCAATGGAATTCGTTGGCGAAGGGCTTAAGAACCTTTCTATGGATGATAGATTATCTATGGCAAATATGGCAATTGAAGCCGGTGGTAAAAACGGTATATTTCTAGTTGATGAAAAAACCATTGAATATGTAAAAGCTAATTCTAAAAAAGAATACACTATTTATCAACCTGATGAGGATGCTGAATATGAAAAAGTTTATGAAATAGATTTAAGCAAAATAAGACCAACCGTATCATTCCCTCATCTACCCGATAATACAAGAACAATTGATCAAGTTGGTGATATAAAAATTGACCAGGTTGTTATTGGCTCTTGTACAAACGGCAGGTTAGAAGACTTAAGAGTAGCTGCGCAAATCCTTAACGGTAAAAAAGTAGCTAAAGGCATCAGAACTATAATATTCCCGGCTACTCAAAAAATATATTTACAAGCTATGAAAGAAGGTTTATTAGAAATTTTCGTTAATGCGGGAGCTGTTGTTAGTACACCAACTTGCGGACCTTGCTTGGGTGGGCATATGGGAATTCTTGCTAAGGGTGAAAGAGCAGTTGCGACAACTAACAGAAACTTTGTTGGAAGAATGGGACATGTTGAATCTGAAGTGTACTTGGCAAGCCCTGCAGTTGCTGCAACTTCTGCTTTAACAGGTAAAATTTCTAATCCTGAAAAATTGGAAGAAATTGTTTGTTCACAAACTGCATCACAAGCGAAATAATTTTAATAAAAGGGAGATATATAAGATGAAAGCTAAAGGTACTGTATTTAAATATGGCGATAACGTAGACACTGATGTTATCATACCTGCAAGATATTTGAATACATCTGATCCTAAAGAACTTGCAAAGTACTGTATGGAAGATATAGATGCAAATTTTGTTGAAAAGGTAAAAGACGGTGATATTATGGTTGCGGGTAAAAATTTTGGATGTGGATCATCTAGAGAGCACGCACCTATTTCTATAAAAGTAGCTGGCATATCCTGCGTAATTGCAAGTACATTCGCAAGAATATTTTATAGAAACGCTATTAACATAGGCTTACCTATTCTTGAATGTGATGAGGCGGTTCAAAATATAGATGCAGGGGATTCTGTGGAAATTAATTTTAATGAAGGCATTATTTATAACCAGACAAAAGGTCAATCTTATAAAGCTGAGCCATTTCCTGAGTTTATTCAGGAAATTATGAAGGCTGATGGATTGGTAAAATACACTAGTAACAAAATTAAAGCTGGAGAATAGTGATGGAATTTAATATAGCAACTATATCAGGCGATGGCATTGGTCCTGATATAGTTGAACAGACAATTAACGTACTTAATCAAATTGGTAAAAAATTTAAACATAAGTTTAATTTTACTGAAGTATTAGCTGGCGGTTGCGCTATTGACGCAATAGGTGAACCGTTGCCAATGCAGACCATAAGAACTTGTCAAAGTAGTGACTCTGTTCTTCTTGGTGCAGTAGGTGGACCTAAGTGGGACAATCTGCCAGGGGATAAAAGACCTGAAAAAGCTCTTTTAGGCTTAAGATCGCAACTAGGTTTATATGCGAATATCAGACCAGCTATTTTACATAAGTCATTAAAAGATGCATGTCCTTTAAAACCTGAGATTATCGGTGATGGACTTGATATTGTTGTAGTAAGAGAGCTTACAGGCGGTATTTATTTTGGCAAAAGAGGTCGAATGATTAATAACCAAGGTAATGAAGAAGCTTTTGATACTCTAACTTACAGCATTCCTGAAATTCAAAGAATCGCTAAAAACGCTTTTGATATTGCGATGAAAAGAAATAAAAAAGTTACAAGCGTTGATAAAGCTAATATATTAGAAAGTTCCAGGCTTTGGAGAGAAATAGTAACAGAAGTTGCAAAAGATTATCCAGAGGTTGAATTAAATCATCTTTATGTTGATAATGCAGCTATGCAGCTTATAATGAATCCTAAACAGTTTGATGTTATTGTTACATCTAATATGTTTGGAGATATTTTATCTGATGAAGCCAGCATGATCACAGGATCAATCGGCATGTTGCCATCAGCAAGTTTAGGTGATAGTAAAACAGGTCTTTATGAACCAATTCATGGTTCTGCCCCTGACATTGCAGGTCAAAACAAGGCTAACCCTATTGCTACTATTTTGTCTGCGGCTATGATGCTTAGATATTCATTTAATCTTGAAGAAGAAGCTGATGCGATAGAAAAAGCAGTTACAAAAGTTCTTGAATCCAACTATAGAACCGGAGATATTATGAGTTCTGGAATGAAAGAAGTTGGAACCAAAGAAATGGGTGAGCTGATTTGTAAAAATCTATAAACTAATAAAACTCTAATAAATTTTCAAACACTTTAATTTAACGGGTAAAAATAAAATGGATGCTTTACACAAACTAGTGGGGCATCCATTTTAGAATTTTAATTGACCATTACTTAATACTTTGTTACGCCAAAACCCTTTTATATCAAAGAAAATTTTTCTTGATTAGTTAAAAATAAAAATATATTGTAAGCTTAATATGAATTACAATATAATAATCTAGTAGTTAGAAAAACATAAGGTGATTTATAAGTGGACAAAAAAAGAGAAATAGGGGACTCGATACACGATAAAAACCTAGAGGCTTTTATCGATGAGTTAGCAAAACTGGAAATTGATAAATCTAATATAAGCGAAGAAGATATTCAAATAATTGAAGAGATGGATCAGCTACAGGCGTTGTATGCTATTTGTTTTTTAAAGATAATTCAAAAAGAAGACGATTTTAATATACTAAAAAAGCTAAAGTTATCAAGCTCTTTTTATAAAGTAATTATTCAGACTCTTAAAGAGAAAGATTACTTTAACAAAATGAATGATCTACAATCTGAGCTTCTAGACTCAATGGAGTCTGCCGAAGATGAAGAGAAAAGCTATAAAGTTAACATGTATTTTCTAAAAGGCTATGACTATATTATGTATAACTACTCAGACTATAACGAAGAAGAGCTTGAAGTACTGTCTAATTTTATAAACTCTTGTGGTGAGAATAATGCTAGTGAGATCCAAGAAGATATAAACAAAAGTATTAATAAAATAAATACTATTATAAAAACTTTTAATGAAAATATTGGAAAATGGAGCAAAAGCAGAAATCAAAATGTACTTACTCTTTTGAGTCTTTCGGATGACATGATTTCAGCAAGCCATAACTTAATTAAACAAATCCAATCAATGTTTTTCCATATTGAATCGCAAGAAATGATGCTGGAGGATATGCTGTCTTTTCTTGATGAGAATAATTTGATGGAACAATTTGATAAATTCTGTAAAGAAAAAAGCGATGAAGAATAAACTCATCGCTTTTTTCTTTTTTATGTAAATTTTAGTCTTTTATTTTGATTTTTTTGGATAAACTGGCTTTAAGTAAAGTTCTCTAAGCTGCTCATCGTCAGCTGAACCTGGTGCGTCTGTCATTAAGCACTTAGCCTGACTATTTTTAGGGAATGCGATTACGTCCCTAATAGAAGGTGCATTTGCAATAAGTGCAACTAGCCTATCCAGGCCCAGTGCAATACCTCCATGAGGTGGTGTACCATACTTAAAGGATTCTATCATAAATCCAAATTTATCTTGAATTTCTTCTTTTGACAATCCA
Source organism: Candidatus Gastranaerophilales bacterium (assembly GCA_028277625.1). Taxonomy (GTDB): domain Bacteria; phylum Cyanobacteriota; class Vampirovibrionia; order Gastranaerophilales; family JANQFW01; genus JANQFW01. The sequence continues at coordinate 23,688 of JANQFW010000118.1, forward strand.
AGTGTATCAAACACTTTTTGCTGTAACTCAGGAGTGTGAATTCTTATGCTGCCACCGCCTATTTCTGTACCATTATAAATAATGTCATAAGCTAGCGCGTTACAGTTTTGAGGTTCAGCATCAAGCTTATCCATACTCTCTGGATTTGGAGAAGTAAACGGATGATGAACTGCTACAAATCTTTCTGAATCTGCATCCCACTCGAACATTGGGAAATCTACAACCCAAAGCAGATTATGCTTGGATTCATCAATTAGATTAAGCTTTTCTCCAAAGTGCAATCTTAATCTTCCTAGTACATCAAATACTACAGGATCTTGGTCCGCTACAAAAAATACAACATCGCCAGGGTTTGCATTTGTTCTTTTCTGCATTTGAGCTTGTTCTTCATCATTTAAGAACTTAAGTACTGGTGATTTAATCGAACCATCTTCTAAGTATGTTATCCAGGCGAGGCCTTTTGCACCGTAAGAAATAGCAAGATTTCTTATATCATCCATATCTTTACGGCTATAATTTGCAATACCGGGAACACATATAGCTCTTACGCTGCCACCTTTTTTTACAATATCAGCAAACGCTGTAAATGCACTGGCTTTCATTATGTCACTTATATCAAAAAGCTTCAGGTCAAATCTGGTATCAGGTCTGTCTATACCATAGTTTTCCATAGCTTCTTTATAAGTCATTCTTGGGAACGATCCTTTAACATCTATGTCTGCACATTTAAAGGATTCAACAAGTAGCCCTTCAATCAAATTCATAATATCATCAGGTTCAACAAAAGACATCTCCATATCAACTTGAGTAAACTCCGGCTGCCTGTCAGATCTTGTGTCTTCATCTCTAAAACAACGTGCAATTTGATAATATCTTTCAATACCGCCAACCATTAATAGCTGCTTAAATATTTGCGGTGATTGCGGCAGTGCATAAAATTTATTTTGATGTGTACGACTTGGAACAAGAAAATCCCTCGCACCTTCTGGTGTTGTTTTAATTAAAACCGGAGTTTCAACTTCTAAAAACTCTTGGTTATTAAGGAAATTTCTAATTTTTGTAACTATATTATGTCTTAAAATTAAATTATTTAATAATTTCTGCTTTCTCAAGTCAAGATATCTGTACTTAAGTCTTAAATCTTCACCAACCTCTTGATCATCATTAATAAGAAATGGAGGTGTCATAGACTGTGTAATGATTTCAACTTTATCTGGGTAAACTTCTACTTCTCCTGTTGGAAGATTTTCATTATGAGTTTCTTCAGGTCTTTTTGATACAATACCTGAAGCATGGATAACATATTCGTCTTTTAACTGCTCAAAAATTTTATGGACTTCTGGGTTTTGCTGAGGATCGGATACTATTTGAAATAATCCTGTTCTATCTCTAACTTCAACAAAAATAATACCGCCAAGGTCTCTTACAGTAGAAACCCATCCAGCGATTTCAACTCTTTCACCAATGTTTTGTGCGGTTATTTTGCTACACCAATGTGTTTTAATCTTGCTCAATTTTCTCTCTTGCATGTTTTCTGCCATTACCATTTTTTACTTCCACTTCCGTACATAAATAAAAAGATTCTATTTCATTTCTACCATAATGTTGACTGCCAGGTCAATTTTATTTTTATATTATACTACTCTTTTATGACTGAGGATATAACAAAAATAACCAGTAATATTATTATCTGATTGTATAGATAACAGACACAACCGCAGTAATTTGCTTATTTAGTGAGCTTGTATCATTTATTCCAAGGCTTGATACAGCAGTAGAATCAGCCGGGGTTATTTGAAATACACCCATTTTGGCAGACTGCATGCTATAAATATTGTTTTTTGTAGCTTTTAACATGCTCTGCGCGCGCTGCTTTGCATTTTCTGTTGCTTTTGCAAGCATTTCAATTTTAAGAGATTCTAATTTTATATAAAAATATTTTAAAAATGAACCCCGAATAAAAACCCCTTGGTTTATTAATTCAGCTGCACTTTGAGAGAGTTGAGCTATTTTGTCCACATCATTAGACTCAACTTTAAATGTTTGATAAGTCTGATAAGCATCTATTTCATGCGTTACTCTACCATTGTCTGTTCTTTTATAAAGCATGTTTGTACGGATAATGGACTTGGTTATACTTTTAGGCGAGATACCTTTTGTTGTTAAATATGTTATTACTTTGCCTGTAGCATTATTAAGGCCTTTATAAGCATCTGTAGGCTTTATTGACCGTTGATATACCTGAAACTCCCAAATCACACGATCTGACTTAATATTTTTTTTAGCAGATCCTGTTACTTTGATAAATTCACTATTTAGCTTTTTTATTTGATAAGCGGTATTGCCCACTATTGCAGCTGCAAAAATAACTCCAAATGCTATTATAATACCAAAAATCACAAGCTGATTTTCTCTAAAAAATCTAGTATTTTCCATCATTTAAAACTCTCCCTTAAAGCTGCGGTCGTAATCTATCGAGGTCTGGTATTATCAAGCTAACTTAAGATGTATTAAAAGCTTACAGCTATGACATAAGAAAGATGATTGACTATCATCAATGATGCTTATGCTTATTAGCGGTATGTTTTTTCTCTTTTTTATGTTCTGTGTGGTTATTTTTTGTTTTTAAAGAATGCTTTTGGCTATGATGTTTAGCATTTTCTTTTTTCTTATGCGGATGAGACTGCAGGGTAGACTCTTGCTTTTTACTTTTTATATCTTGATTAGCATCTTTTTTCAAATCTACTACCCTATACAAGCTCCAACCACCTGCCAATTGATTAGATAAAAATACCTTTATTTTAATTTTTTCATGGCTTTTTAATTTTTTCATAGCATTAGGAGAAAACACAATAATTTCATCTGTGGTTTCATCAGGCTTTAGCAAGTTTTTAGAGCCTATTATTTTCTGCGTTATACTGCTAAAATATTTACCGTTTTTAAGGAAAATAACTTTTGTTTCGAGCTTATTAACTAATTTATTACTATTGTTAGTAATTTTAAAGCTTATACCTGGTACAGTTTCATCACTTTTCGGTAATTCATTGTATTTAATACCAAGTATATTAACAACGAATAGTCTTTTCTTAACAATTTCAAATTGATATTTTTCTTTGTATTTTTTAGCACTTTCATAAAAAAGCTTAGCTTTCTTGAATTCCTGCTTCTCGATAGATTCTTCTGCCTGAGCAATTAAAATATTTATATATGCTGCTAAGAATCTTTCGTTTTCAGGCTCCATATAAATAGTCTTTTTAAGCTCTTCAGAAGCTGCTTTCAAGTCAAAAGTTTTATATAATTGAGAGAGTTCATAATGAATAGTTGCTGATTCCCTATAATCTAAAGCCATTTTAAGTATTTTAATCGCATCCTTATTCTGTTTATGAAGAGAATAATTATTTGCAATGTCTATATAAGTATCTACAATTGTTTCTTTGGTATGATCAACCAATTCTTTATCAGATTTTTCATAATACTCTATAGCTATCTTATATTTTCTTATTGCTTTTGATTTTTGATTTAATTTATTGGATAAATGATTACCCCAATTGTAATAAAAATCTCCTATACGCTTTTTAAGTGTTTTTAAGTTCGTCTTTTTCTTTAATGGTCTGATAATTTCTTCGGCAAACTCATAATTATCTTCATCTACATACATTTGTGCAAGTTCAAAATAAGCATCAAAGTTAAAAAGATAATTTAGCTTCATTGCTCTGTAATATTCAATTTTTGCCCTGTCTTTTTCTTTTATCTGCTTATAGACTCTTGCCAGCTGCAAGTGTCCTTCATAAGAATCCGGAAATTTTCTTGTTATCTTTGTATAAATTTTTAGAGCCTTAGCATTATTACCTTCTTCAATATACTTACTTCCAGTTTTTAGCATATTTGAAAGGGTTTCAGGCTGACTGTAAAAAGAAACCAATATAACTAAAATAACTGCAAGCATTGCCAAAGTTAAAAGGTGCAACTCATATTTATTTAAAAAAGTTTCAATAAGCAACTTAAGCTTATCTAACTTAGCTTTCCAAATATAAATTTGGATCATATCCAATATTTTTTTTACGTGTTCATTATTTAAAATCTTATCTTTCACAAGCGTATAATCTCTTTTTACTTAAATTGTAAATTAGTATTAGTTTAAATCATTTTTTTCATTTTGAGATTATATATTCGGTTAGTTTTATTAAAACTTATTAGATACTTGAGTTAACTTAACAGATTCTACGTTTTCCAGCTTTTTTATTTTTTTATAGACTTCTTGTGCAGGATTTGTTTCATGTACATCAAGCAAAGCAACTATTTCGTCTATACTTTCATCTTCAGGAGATTTTTTTGTATCAAGCTTTAACACATTATAAAAATTATCAAACATCCACTCCTGAGTTTTTTCCGTATGTACTCTTTTGCAAGTTATTCTAAGCTTTATACGTGCTTCTTTTTTAGTTAGTTTATACAAAAAGCTTGTTTCTAGCTTACGAATTAAAACTAAAACTAAGAAGGAAATAAGTGTAGCCATAGTAGCAATTTTATACGATCCAGTGCCGACAGCCATACCAACACTTGCTGTTATCCATACTGATGCAGCTGTAGTTAAACCATAAATGGAGACACCATGATGCAACACAACGCCACCACCAATAAAACCAATTCCTGTAAGGATTTGAGCTGCGACCCTTGCAGGATCATTTAGCCTAGAAGCACCATCAAAATCCATAATATTAGAAAAACCGTAAATAGATATTACCGTAAATATTGTAGAGCCTAAACAAAGCAAAATATGAGTCCTTAAACCCGCAGATTTATTTGTCAATTCTCTCTCAATACCTATGATAAAACCTAATAGCAAGGATACTGCAAGCCTTAATATAATTTCTAATTCAGAACCTGTAAGAAAAATATCCATTCTTTTTAATATTCACCCGAACCAAACTCTTTACTCTAAAATAAGAATAACAAACTAGGCATTAAATCTCAAGTAATAGGCAATCACCTTAATATTCTCACTTTAGTTTAGCTTACTCTTAGGATCAAGAATATCTCTCACAGCATCCCCAATCAAGTTGAAAGAAAGAACAGCCACAAAGATTAAGCCTCCTGGTATCAAAAGCCACGGACGATTTATAACATTAATGTATTCCTGAGCTTCTTTTAACATGTTACCCCAGCTTGCATCAGGCTGCTGAATTCCTAGTCCTAAAAAGCTTAAACCTGATTCTGCAAGTATATAACCAGGAACACTTAAGGTAATAGCAACTATTACATAACTGGCGGTTTGCGGCAATATGTGTTTTGCAATTATTCTCAATGGATGCGCACCTATAGCCTTGGCAGCATCAATATATTCTTGTTTTTTAATAGATAATACCATACCCCTAACAACCCTACTAAAACCAGCCCAACCTATAAATGCTAATATAACCGTTATAAGCGTAAACCTTTGCGAACTCGTCATATTCGCAGGCAATATTGCAGCAAGACTTATAAGGAGATAAAAACTAGGTATGCTCATTATAGCCTCGGTCAAACGCATCATTGCATTATCAACCTTGCCCCCTGCATAACCAGAAATACCCCCGTAAAGAAGGCCTATCGGAAAAGAGATAAACAAGGCAATGAATCCAATGGTCAAGGATATCTGGCCACCATAAAGAAGCCTTGAAAAATTATCGCGCCCATTTATATCAGTTCCTAATAAAAACAGCCTACCTTTTGAAGAATTCAATGAAAACAAATGAATATTACCTGGTATAAACCCAAAAAGTTTATAATCTTCTCCTTTTGAAAAGAATCTAAGATAGTAGCGCTGCGACCTATCAAGCTTAAAATCCATTTTAAATGTATTTGGATTAAAAGTACGCTTGTAATTATATGTATACGGCCAGGAAAGCTTACCTTCCGGTGTTATGGTGAAAATTTTAGAAGGCGGAGCATAAGACAAATGCCTATCTGAATATTCTTTTGAATAAGGCGCAATAAACCCTGCAAAAGCAATTGACAAATATAATATTGCCAGAACAATCAATCCTGTAAATGTATATTTATCCTTTAATAATCTTTGAAATATTGATCTTAAGCTTCTATCATTAATTCTTTTTTTCATTTTTTGTTCCTGTTGTTGTATCTACCCCCACCCCCTTGTAAGGGGGCTATTTTTTCCTTTAGGCGAGCTTCGCTCGCCAGTTTTATAACATAGCGTTAATTTAAAGAAATTCTTGGGTCTACGAGTTTTAATAATATATCTGCAAGCAAATTACCTAATATAAGCATTACAGCCCCCATCATTAACGAAGCCATTACAAGATTAATATCCAGCTTCATAACTGCTTCTAATATTAATCTACCAAGTCCCGGGTACTGAAATACAAACTCTGTAAGTGCAGCACCACTTAATAAAGCCGCAAATTCAAATCCTAACATTGTAACCATAGGGTTTATAGCATTTCTTACAGCGTGCTTATATATTACCTTATTTTCAGGAAGGCCCTTTGCCCTTGCCATTTTTACATAATCAGCCTCTAGCACATCTAAAAGATTTCCTCTAATTTGCCTTTGAAGCCCGGCTAAACCTGCTGTTGATAAAACTAAAACAGGTAGAATTAAATGATGCGCGACATCTAATATTTTTTGAAATATATTCATTTTGTCAAAATTAACACTTGTTAAGCCACCAATAGGAAACAAGCCACTTTTAACTGCAAATATTAATAACAACAATGCAAAGAAGAAACTGGGAATTGCCATTCCGATAGAAGATAATACCGTCAATACCCTATCAATAGCCGAGCGCCATCTAAGTGCAGCAAAAATACCAATAGGCAAAGCAATTAACCAAGTTAACAATATAGAAGATGTTGTTAGTAACAAAGTATTTGGAATACGCTCCATTAAACGTGTTATAACTTTTTCTCCTGATGTTGATATACCCAAATCACCTTGCAGTGCGCTTGTTAGCCATTTAAAATATTGCATATAAACAGGTAAATTAAGCCCTAATCGTTCTTTTTCTGCTTCTAATGTTTGCGGAGAAATTGCAGGGTTAAGCTTTAGCTCTGCAAAAGGGTCAACAGGACTAAGCTTAATTATTGCAAAACTCATTATAGAAACAATAATAAGCAGTGGAATTGCTTGAAGTATTCTTTTTAAAATATATACAGGTATAGACATAAATTAAATCCTTAGTTCCTTATGTAAATTTCTTCCAGGTTATGCAACATGCCGCCAAGCTTTGTTGGGTTTATATTACCAAACTTTTTTCTTATCGCATATATTCTTAAAGAAGAATATAAATAAACCATAGGAGCTTGATTATAAACTATCTCCTGATATCTATCATAGATTTCGTGTCTCTTTTCGACATCTAATGTTTTTGCCCCCAAGTTAAACAGGTCATCTAATTCTTTTTCCCATTCTCGAATATCTGCTTTGTTTTTCATATCTTTTTCTTTTCTCTGATCAAACAAATGCAATGCACCCGTGCTTGACCAAACATTTTTACCACCATGCGGCTCCAGAGAACTACCTGTTAATGCAATTATAATAGTATCCCAGTCAAGAGTATTATTAAGCTTGCCAACTAAAACATTAAATTCAATAGGCTTAAAGTTAACCTGCATGCCTAATTCTTTCAGGTCTTGCTTTAACATTACTCCGACGGCTTCCCTTTCGGTATTGCCAGCGTTGGTATAAAGATCAAATTCTACTTTGTTATTATATTTATCTAGTAACTTACCAGATTTATTCCATTTAAAGCCTGATTGTGCGAGTAATTTTTTTGCTTTTTGTATATTTTTAGGGTGTCCTTTTTTAAGGCTTTGATTTAAATATAAAGAAGAATAGCTCTCTGCAGTAAATAAAGGAGCACCTACACCATGCAATACATTAGATACCATATTTTCCCTATCTAGTGCATAATCTACAGCTTTTCTAAAGTTTTTATCATTAAAC
>JANQFW010000119.1 GCA_028277625.1 Candidatus Gastranaerophilales bacterium
TCGTTTTTGGTCCAACGGCGCAAGATAACAATTTTATTTCGCAGTCTGTAATATAGAAATGCTGCGTATTTATCGTTGTCTTTTGGGCATGTGTCTTCAATTTTTGCGCTTTGTTTGTCCAAAAGTATTTACCTTTAATTTTAAATTAGATATAACATATTTTTTATTTGTTTAATTAATATTATATCAATTTTAAAAATCCTTTGCAGGAAACGCTTCGGATTTTCCAAAAAAAACGCTATTTTGTTAAAAAACTGTTACATTTGACTTGATGAAGGTTTGCTTAAGTAATTTTTCCGGCATCAAAATGTATTTAATACATAATTAGTGCTGCGCCCGCCGCCGATTTTTAGTAAAACCTTTTTTTCTAATAAATCAGCAATATCCCTATTTGCTGTATCCTGAGAACACTTGCAAAGCTTTGCCCATTTAGAAGAAGTCAATTTACCTTCAAAGCTATCCAAAAGCTTATTTATAATTTTCTTTTGGCGCTTGTTAAAAGAAAAATGTCCATATGCTTGCCAAAATAATGCCTTATCAAAGATTGAAGTCAAAAGCTCTTGTGTGCTTTCGATAGAGCAAAATAAGCATTGTATAAACCAAATAAGCCAATCAGTTATATCAAGAGAGCCTTTCTGAGTTTTTTCTAAAATCTCATAATATGAGTTTCTCTCCCGCCTTATTTGAGCTGACATACTATAAAAACGCTGTGACGTATTTTCAGACTGAGCAAGTAGCATATCAGTTAAAGCTCTTGCTATCCGACCATTCCCATCATCAAACGGGTGCAAGGTAACAAACCACAAATGAGCTATTGCAGCTTTTAGAATACCGTCTACCTGATTAGGATTGTTTATCCAATTAATAAAGTTGTCAATTTCAGCATCAATGCATGAGGCACTAGGAGCCTGATAGTGAATTTTTTCCCTGCCTACAGGTCCAGAAACCACCTGCATAGGTCCATTTTTATCATCACGAAATTGACCGACCTCTATTTTGCATAGCCCACTGTATCCTGTGGGAAAAAGAGAAGCGTTCCAGGCAATTAGCCTGTCTTTTGTCAAAGGTTCGTTGTAATTTTGAGTTGCATCAAGCATCATATCAACAATGCCTTCAACATCCCTATCAACGTGTATGCCACCACCAATATCCAGGCCAAGCCTTCTTGCAACAGACGACCTTACTTGCTCTTTATCCAGTATTTCACCTTCTATTTCACTGGATTTAAGGATATCTTGCGTTAAAATGTTTAAAATAGCTTCATCTTTTAGTTCAAATCCAAGTGCATTCATTTTTCCCAAGAGCATACCTTGAGTAAGCTTTACTTTGGATAAAGCTTCCAGTATTTTTTCGTTATCCCAGTAAAAACCAGGCCACTTGGGGTCTTGATAGATATACATATTTTTCTCCGCACTTTATGCGGAGATTATACCTCTTATTCTCCGCAAAGTCAAAAAATGGTAAAAATTAATATACATACCTACTTAGCCAGAGTACCTGAGCATAGACTTCATAGTTATCTTCGTCAGGCTTTAGAGTATATGAATCATACTCTTTATTGTCGCTTATAACCTTAATAGCTCCTTTGGGCAGCTTTTGCAAGCGTTTAATTGTTAAAATGTCTTCTATTCTTATAATATATATTTTATTATTTAACACCTGCTTTTTAGAGCTGTCTGCCAGTACTTTATCGCCAGCCAATATGCTTGGCTCCATTGAATCGCCTTTTACATTGATAATATGACTGGTTTCTATGTTAGCACTTATTTGTTTAAGTAGTTTTTCAGGTATCTTTATGTAACTTTCAGGGTTTTCATTGTTAGTGTAGCAGTTTGAGCTTACGGTGCATTCAACTTCTCCTAATATAGAGATTTTTATGAAATCATCCCCTGTATTGTTGCTATACATTTCACCCTTAGCCAAAATTAACCATTCAAGATTAATTTTATACAATTTAGATATTTCTAGAGCTAAATCAGCAGAAAGGCTTTTAACTTTACCTGATTCTATGTCAGCTATTTTAGTTTGATAAGTTCCAATACTTTTAGCAAACTTACCTTGTGGCAAGTTAAGCTCTTCTCTCAAAAATTTTAATCTCTCTCCTATTTGCTCCATTAGTGAAAATATTTTTAACCTCTTAAGATTTTTCTAAATTTATTTAGAATTTTCTATTGACTTTTGTTAGAATTTTCTATATTATATAGTTAAATAAAAGGGGTACTTAGATCACCTAAAATATAGTAATAATAGGGGCTTTAATCCCGTCAGTCAAAAAGAATGAAAAGTAATGAAAAGAATTTGTAGTAATAAAGCCACTTTCGGCTGCTTATCTAAAATCAGCACCGATGTATTAGCACAAGAGTTAATAACCAGAGACAAAGTCAAAGAGTTGCTTTATGCCTATAGTGACCATGTTATAATTTCAGGGTGCGATGGTGAATCCAAGCTTAGTTATGAAACCAATGGTCCAGTGCAAATTTTAATTCTAAAAAATGTCTTAGTATAAGACATGGAAACACAAAAAAAGAAAATATTCAAAATCTGTAATCTGTAAAAATTATAGTAAAATAGCAATAAATAAAAAATTTATTTTTTATATAATAGGGGAATATTTTTAAATTATTTAGGTAGATATAAAATCATGATACATTCGACTAAC
>JANQFW010000122.1 GCA_028277625.1 Candidatus Gastranaerophilales bacterium
TACTCTACAGAGAGTAGCAAAAGTATCATTTATCTGGCAATGTTACATTTAATGCTTAAGCGATTAGCTAAATGATAAACTTTTCAGAAAGCCTCTAAGCAAGCCTTTTTTAGAGTTAGACCATCTTTATGTAGGACCAAATTATTTCATTTTGAAAATTATTTATACCAAAAATTTCATCAAGTAATACTCTTAAATGATGGGATGCGGACTTATCACAGTGTAAAAAGATACAACCGGTTTCTTTTAGTACCCTATGAGACTCTATTAAAGTTTGTTTCATAAATATTAGGTATTGGCTTAATGAATCCCAATTATCATTAAATACCGCGTAACCCTTTCAGACATTCTACAATTAAACTCCATCATGAACCGCCTTTCTATTTTGTACCGCCACACGTGTGCGGGCTAGTTCAGCGTTTTCATTATCTTTCATAGCATTATTCCATTTTCAAGGTTCAAGTATAGTTTTCAAATTTTAATAACTGTATTTAATACAATAAAATCACTTTCTATTTATAGCCCTAACATTTTTTAACAATAGGGTTTAAAAGAGATGTATAATTTGCTATAATGCTAAAAAGACCTCAGAAGGTCGGAAACGGTCAAATTTACAACCTTCTGAGTCGGTCATTAAAATAGATGTTTTAAGAGCTGCAAGACCACCCCGGGTTAAGGAGCTCTTTATTTATTAGAGCCACTACAACCACAGCAGTAACAGTAATTAAATACCGTGCTACCCTGTCAGACATCTTAACTTTAACGTCCATCATGAACCGCCTTTCTATTTTGTGCTGCCACACGTGGGCAGGCTAGTCCAGCGTTTTCATTATCTTTATAGCATTATTTTATTTTCAAGGTGCAATATAGTTTTCAAATTTTAAGTAAGTGTGTTTAGTATAAATAAAACTACTTTCTATTTATAGCCCTAACATTTTTTAACAAAAGGGTTTAAATGCTTTTAAAAATTTGCTATAATGCTAAAAAGACCTTGGAAGGTCGAAACGGCTAAATATCAACCTTCCAAGGGGAATTTAAAAGAACATCTTTAAGAGTTCCAAGACTGTCGGGTTGAGGGACTCTTTGAATATTAAAGCCACTATCACCACAGCAATAACAGTAATTAAATACCGCGTAACCCTTTCAAACATTCTACAATTAAACTCCATCATGAACCGCCTTTCTATTTTGTACCGCCACACGTGGGCGGGCTAGTCCAGCGTTTTCATTATCTTTATAGCATTATTCCATTTTCAAGGTTCAAGTATAGTTTTCAAATTTTAATAACTGTATTAGTATAACAAAAAATCTTTTTTATTCTATAAATTGTCAAATAGCATTAGATGATAAATCTAATTATGATTAAAAAGATAAAAAATATTATTCCTTAGTAAAACTTAATATTTTTGTAAAGTATAGCAATTTTTATAAAAACATGTACTTTATATACTTGGGTAAAGGATAAACAAAACGGTAAAGGCAAGTAAAAAAGAATTAAACGAAAATTTGGTAATGTGCTAACGATGGTGGTTCTGGAAAGAACCTTTTTTATTTTGTTCACTTTACTTAGGTAAAATTTTTGATTATTTAAATTAGAAAGATTTAGAAAGATAAAGATTTTTTAATAAATAGTTAATCTGGATTGAATTTGAATGAAATTTAATATATCCTCAAATAAATGGTATATGTGTTTTGTTATTAAGTACCGGATTTTTTTAATTATTTTAAATTACGGGTAAGTGGGGAAGATGAATAATACCGTTAGTAAAAACCAAATGGACTTGTCACATTGCGACACGGCAGCGCATTTGTTGGCAACACTGAACGAAATACTTGATTGTAATTGCTATAACGAACAAAAAATAAAAGTTAACCTTGGTGAATTAACGCTAACTAACGCGCATATTTTTAGCTTGAAAACAATATTAGAAAGCTCTGATATAACTATAGATATATTATTCACAACCTCTGCGCAAACACAGCTGGCAGCTCTGGGCGCGGGATTGGTTGTATCTGAAAAATTAGAAGAATTTTACTCTGCAGAAAATAATGCAGAAGAAAATCAGGAAGAAAATAATCAGGAGAATCAACCTGAGGATGGTCAAGAAAATCAAGATGCTGACTCTTTTGAAAAAGAGCTGGAAGACGCTATAGACCTAGAGTCTATGACTAAAAGCTTTGATGAAGATAAGGCTAGAAGTACTTTATATATAAAGCAAACTCTCAGGTCGGGGCAGTCTGTTAACTATGATGGCAATGTTGTTATTATAGGGGACTGCAAGCCGGGTTCTGAGGTGATAGCCACAGGTGATATTAATGTATGGGGAGTAATAAGTGGAATAGCACATGCCGGGGCAAGTGGAGACTATAATACCAATATCCGTGCATTAAAAATAAATGCTATACAGTTGAGAATAGCTAACTTATTTGCAAGAAAGCCCGACAGGTCAAAGGTGGACAAACTAAACAAAATAAGCTCCTTCATCCCTGAAGAGGCAAGAATATCACAGGGCGAAATTATTATTTATCCTTTAAATGGTTAGAATTAAGGAGGAAACTTAGTATGACGGGACGTGTGATCGTTGTAACATCCGGTAAGGGCGGCGTAGGGAAAACTACTTCTACCGCCAATATTGGCACGGCTCTAAGTAAAAGCGGTGCTAAAGTAGCCCTTATTGATACAGATATAGGCTTAAGAAATTTAGACTTGTTAATGGGATTGGAAAACCGCATTGTATATACAATAGTTGATTATGTTGAAGGTAGATGTAAGCTTAATCAAGCACTTGTTAAAGATAAAAAGAATCCTAATCTCGTGCTTTTGGCAGCTGCGCAAACAAGAGACAAGTCAGCAGTTACCCCTGAGCAAATGTCTGAAATATGCGAAGAATTAAAAAAAGAATTTGATTTTGTTATTGTTGACAGTCCGGCAGGTATTGAGCAAGGCTTTCAAAATGCAGTTGCAGGTGCTACAGAAGCTATTGTTGTAACAACCCCGGAAATGTCTGCTGTTAGAGATGCTGATAGAATTATTGGATTGCTGGAAGCAAAAGACGAAATTATTAGTTACAAACTGCTTTTAAATAGAGTTCGCCCTGCAATGGTAAGAACAAACGATATGATGGGTGTAGACGATGTAACTGATATCCTGTCTGTTAAGCTGATTGGTGTTATTCCGGAGGACGAAGGTATTATTGTAAGTACTAACAAGGGTGAGCCTATAGTTAATAATGCTGATAATTCTAAAGCAAGCGTAGCTTATAACAATGTTGCCAGAAGAATTATGGGGGAAGATGTTCCGCTTATGGATCTGGATGCCCAACAAAATTGGCTTGATAAAATTAAAAATATTTTTCTTGCACCGGCAAATTCATAAAAAGGGGATATGGATATGAAATTAATAAACGATTTAATAAACGAAATTATAGTGAGTAGCAAAAGAATTTTATCTACTAATGTTACTGCAACAAAACCAACCATAAATGACAATAAAGATAGCAAAAATGCGGCTTGCAACAGGCTTAAGCTTGTTTTAATGCATGACAGAAGTAATTTATCAACCGGAACTTTGCAAGAAATGAAGGATGAGTTGGTGGATGTAATCGCTCGTTATGTGGAAATTGACAGAGATGCTTTGGATTTGAACCTTGAAAGTGAAGATAATTCTATTGCATTGATTGCTAATATTCCTGTTTTAAGAGCTAAAGAAGCAAATTAATTATAGGCGGGTACCGGACGAAATTATTGGGTAGATACTATACTAATTATAATTAGTATAGGCTTGTAAAGAGATAATATAAATCATCCTTTGTAAATACAGAGGATGATTTTATATATGTATATACTGCTTTTAAATTATTAAGCTTTATATTAAAATTAAATAAATAAAAAATATATTCCTTATAAAAGGAATTCTTTTGAAAAAATTTTTTAGTATCACAGGTGGAGAATTATGGGTAAAAAAATATTAGTTACAGGTGGTGCGGGCTTTATTGGTTCACACTTGTGTAGAGAACTTTTAGATCAAAATAACGAGGTTATCTGCTTGGATAACTTTTTTACGGGTTCTAAAAATAATATTATAAACTTAATGGATAATAAAAAGTTTGAAGTGATTAGGCACGATATTGTTGAGCCGATTTTGCTGGAGGTTGATGAGGTTTATAATCTGGCATGTCCGGCGTCGCCTGTGCACTATCAGTTTAATGCCATCAAAACTGTAAAAACAAATGTGCTAGGCACCATTAACATGTTGGGGCTGGCTAAAAGAGTGAAGGCTCGTATATTAGAGGCTTCTACTTCTGAAGTGTATGGTGACCCTATAGAGCACCCGCAACAAGAACACCATTGGGGGCATGTAAATCCTATAGGAATCAGAAGCTGCTATGATGAAGGCAAAAGAATTGCTGAGACCCTTATGATGGATTATCACAGACAACATAATACAGATATTAGGATAATTAGAATATTTAACACCTATGGTCCACATATGGCACAAGATGACGGTAGGGTAGTAAGCAACTTTGTTATACAGGCATTGAAAAACGAGGATATAACAATTTATGGTGACGGCAGCCAAACAAGATCTTTCTGTTATGTAAGTGATTTGGTTGGCGGAATGATGAAAATGATGAATAATGACGGCTTTAATGGACCGGTTAACCTTGGTAATCCTGTGGAGTCACCTATTATAGATTTTGCTAAAATAATAATTGAATTAACAGGCAGTAAGTCCAAAATAGTATATAAGCCTTTGCCCCAGGATGATCCAAAGCAAAGAAGGCCTGATATATCTTTGGCTAAGGAAAAATTAAACTGGGAGCCAAAGGTAGAATTAAAAGAGGGTTTGCAAAAAACAATCGGGTATTTTGATAGAGTTTTAAGAGGGGTTTAGCAATGAAAATTTGTGTAATTGGGACAGGATATGTCGGGCTTGTTACCGGTGCTTGTCTTGCTGAAATGGGTAATGATGTAATTTGTGTTGATAATAACAAAGAAAAGCTAGAGCAGCTTAGGCAAGGCATTATACCTATTTATGAACCTGGTTTGGATGAGGTTGTTAAAGTTAATGTAGCAGAAGATAGGCTTTCTTTTACTAATGACTTGGATTCTGCCGTTAAAAACTCTATAGTGTGCTTTATTGCTGTTGGTACGCCTCAAAGTGATGACGGCTCTGCTGACCTGTCGGCTGTATATGCTGTGGCTGAAAATATTGCAAAAAGCATGAATGAATACAAAGTTATTGTAAATAAAAGTACTGTGCCTGTTGGTACAGCTAATAAGGTTAAAAAAATCGTTAGAAAGCATACTAATTATGAATTTGATGTTGTTTCTAACCCTGAGTTTTTGAAGCAGGGGGCTGCTGTTGACGATTTTTTAAAGCCTGACAGGGTTGTTATCGGGTCTGACTCGCAACGGGCAAGCGAGATTATGCAGGAGATTTATAGTCCGTTTTTGAGAACAGGCAATCCTGTTATTGTTATGGATGTTAAATCTGCGGAGATGACAAAATATGCGGCTAACTCGTTTTTGGCTACAAAGATTTCTTTTATCAATGAAATGGCTAATATTTGCGAAAAAGTCGGGGCTGATATTGAACAGGTTAGAATCGGCGTTTATACAGATTCCAGAATCGGTAGGCAATTTTTGTATCCCGGTTTAGGCTATGGTGGTTCTTGTTTTCCAAAGGACGTAAAGGCTTTGATTAAAGTTGCTAAGGATAATAATGTTTCTTCTGAGATACTTGAGTCGGTTGATGAGTTGAACAAGCAACAAAGAGAGTTGTTTATTGATAAGATATTAAACTATTATAATAATAAAATTGAGGGTAGAAGGTTCGCGGTGTGGGGATTGTCGTTTAAGCCCAGAACTAACGATATGAGAGAGGCTCCTTCTGTTACTATAATAAACAAATTATTGGAGAAGGGTGCAAGTGTTGCAGCTTATGATCCTAAGGCAATGGAGGAGGCTCAGAAAGTCTTTGGGGATAGGATTGATTATGCTGATGGAAGTTATGATGCACTTGAGGGAGCGGATGCGCTATTGCTTGTGACGGAGTGGAACGAGTTTAAGCGGCCTAATTTTGACAAGATTAAAAACCTTTTAAGTCATCTGGTTATATTTGACGGTAGAAATCAGTACGATCCTATTAGGACTAAAAAAAGAGGATTTGATTATATTTGTATAGGCAAAAAGCCTGAAATAAAGGGTTAAGTTAAGCTATATGTTAAACCATATATTAGTGATAAAATGTTTTTATTCTAACTTAACATTTAAAAAGGCATTATAAAATGTTTGAAAGTCAAGTAAACAAAATACTTAAAATAGATTCAAAGCAGAGAGCCGAATGCAAATTTAAAAAGCACTTCATTTCCGCTGTTTATTCAAGGGTTGAGCTTAATAATTTAACAAAAGAAAAAATTATAAACATAAAAGAACAACTTGATTCTAAATTAGCTGAAAAAGGTTTTCGTAAAGGAAATGAAGTTTACAAAAAAAGCATTGATGTTTCTTCTGATAAAAATAGTGAATATTTTACAAAATCCTCTATTGTTGCCGGATTAGAATATACTAATTCTGATAAGTCAAATGTTATTCAATTTATTGATAACTCTATATTAATAATAGATAGAAAATATAATAAATTTGAGGATTTTAGTACTGTTTTAAAATTCATTTTAGAAACCATAAAAGATATT
Source organism: Candidatus Gastranaerophilales bacterium (assembly GCA_028277625.1). GTDB lineage: Bacteria > Cyanobacteriota > Vampirovibrionia > Gastranaerophilales > JANQFW01 > JANQFW01. The sequence continues at coordinate 6,699 of JANQFW010000122.1, forward strand.
TTAAATATAGAAAAAGTAAACTTTATAGGTCTTAAAAAAGAAAATATTATTGCAATTGAAAACTTAGAAAAATTTGATGAGATTTTTGATTATTTTAACCTTTTAAAAATTAGTACTATAAGTAATGAGTTTATAAAAGATAAAAGATATTTATCAAATTTTGAGCAGGCTTTTACAATAGAAAAAGATAAAGTAAAAATAATAGTAAAAAATCACTTATTAAATAACGATAGCTTAGTGAAAATAGTACTTGATATTGATACTATAGATTCTGGTCCTATTAATATTTCTGAAGTTGAAAATTCTTTAAATAAACTAAATAACTTTCATTATAATTTTTTTAATTGGGCTATAAATGATAAAATGAGAGAAATTTTGGAAGGAGAGGATTCTAATGAGTGTTAATAGGGAAAGAATTATTGCAATAAACGCAGGGGAGTCTTGTTTAACTGGTTTTGATAATGATTTTATTGATACAGGTGCAGAAAAAAAAGTAAATCAAGAAACTTGTATTTATGATGTAACAAGTGAACTACCTGAGTTTATCCCTAATGGAATGATTGAATCAATGACAACTAACTTAAGAGATTTAACCGGCTATAAAAGTGGTAAAATACCCATAGATGTAATAGGCATAGCAAAAAAACTTGGCTACAAAGTATTTGAGTTTGACTTTTCAAATAATAATATATCTGGAGTAATAGATAAAGAAGAAAAATCTATAACTATAAACAAAAGTCAAAGTTATAAACGTAAGCTTTTTACAATTGCTCATGAAATCGGTCATTTGTGTTTAGGTCACAAAGCTGTTGTTGATTACAGGCTATTTACTTCAAATTATGACAGGGAAGAATACCAAGCAAATTTATTTGCTTCTATGTTAATAATGCCAAAAGAGGAAGTTGCAAAAGCCTGGAGAAAACATAAAAGCCTTGAGAAGCTTTCAGATAAGTTTGAAGTATCAAAATCTGCTGTTGCAATCAGGCTATTAAACTTAGGGCTGCTAGAAGATGAGTACTAATAATGAAGAATCATTGCTTCAGGAAATACGTCAAAATTCCAGATCACCTTTAGATAACCAAAGTGTTCTAGAAAAATCTAAAGAGAAAGCTGATATCGACTATAATACACAAGAAAGTGTAAAGCACCAGTGTCTTGCTAAATATCACAAGGCTTCTACTTTAATCAAAATATTCTTACCTCCTTTCTTTTATTTATTTATAATAGGTGAAATAATATGGATTATTTATTTTATTTCATCAAATCCTGATAAGTTTGATTCTCAAAGTTTAGCCATAATTATTGGAAGTATAATAATACAGCCTTTTTTGATAGCCAGAATAATTACAAATGCACTTTACTTTAGCGACAATAGTTTAGAATCCAAAAAAACTAGTGAGAATAAAGATACTATTTTAAAAAAGTTAAAAGATTTTATTGCTCAGCTTGAAAACAAAAGTAATGGTTAAAGTTTACGAGATTTTGTCTTTACTTTAATTTAGGATTAAAAAATGAAAAAAGTTAGTATAATCACATTGACGCATAACAATTTAGAAAAAACTACCAAATTATACATTAACAGCTTATATAAATACACTAATCAAGATTTATTTGAGTTAATTATTGTTGAAAATGGTTCAACTGATGGAACTGTTGAATATATAGAAAAAATCAAGTCTAAATATAGTAATATAAAAGTTATTTTAAATTCCGAAAACAAAGGTTTTAGTAAAGGAAATAACCAAGGGTTAAAAATTGCAACAGGTGATTATATTTGCCTTATTAATAATGATATATTATTCACCCCGGACTGGCTTGATAGTATAGTCAAATTAATTGAAAACAACTCAGAAGTAGGTCTAATAAGCCCTATTATTAATGAATTTGATAATGCTAACATTAATATTAACAATTACCTTGAAAAATCCAAATCAATTATAGAAAAAAACAAAGCTGATATTGAATATAAATATACTTGCTTTTTTTGTTGTGCCTGTATGAAAAGAGAAGTCTTTGAAAAAGTTGGTTTTCTTGATGAAAACTTTACTCCTGCTTGGTTTGAAGATGATGACTACTGTATCAGAACTTTGTATGCAGGTTATAAAAACGCAATTGCCCCTAAAGTTTTTGTTTTTCACAACCATTGTCAAACTTCATCCAAGTTAACAAACGCACAAGAAATATTTAATCGAAATAAAGACTACTATTATAAAAAGCATTTTATCGCTCAATATATTTCAGAAATAGAAACTGAAAATGAAAAATTAAAAAATAAATCTTTTGCTAAAAAAATAAAAAAAATTGCCAGGAGAATTTTTTTCTGATTTATTCTTACTTTGTTAACTCTCTGAATTGCAATATATTTTGTTATTAAGATTGTATGGTAAAATTATTTAAAAAAATGAATGTTTAACATAAATAGATAGTTATAGGAGCTAGTTTGTGTTTTATAGTCCAAAAGTAAATATTGAAGATGAAAATTCAACATATGTAAAAGCTTTAAAAGAAATAGAAAACGATAGGATAGTTCTTGATGTAGGTTGTGCTACAGGCGAAGTTGGGGAACTATTAAAAGAAATAAAACAATCAACACTGATTGGTATTGACTGTAGCCGTGAACATATTGACGAAGCTAATAAGAAAGGCGTTTACTCAGATCTTTATCAAATTGATCTTAATAAACTAAATGATGAGCTTGATAAGTACAAAAATAAAGTTGATTATATTCTGATGCTAGATGTGCTTGAGCATCTTTATTTCCCGGCAGATGTTATTAAAAAATTAAAGTCACTGCTAAGTCCAACAGGAAAATTCATTGTTTCTGTGCCTAATATTTCACATGCAAGTATCAAGCTAAATTTATTATTAAACAATTTTAGGTATACATCCTATGGGCTTCTTGATTCTACCCATATTCATTTTTTTACCCTTAATAGCCTTTTCTATATGATTACAGCCGGAGGTTTTTTAGTAGAATCATTTGAGAGGATATATGTTGAGTCGAGTACCGTTGATCAGCCGGTTAAGTTTAATAAAATTCCTTCATCAGTATTGAACTTTATTAAAAAAGATCATGAATCCTTTGCATATCAATATTTTGTGACATTTAAACCTTCTGATAAATCGAGTGAACAATTAAATAAGCATAATTCTAGTTTTAAAAGAGTAAATAAAAGATTGCTCAAAAAATATGTAAGAAGACCGATAAATGCTCCAAGACTATCCAAAATATTAAAAAACAAAGTAAAAAAAGTTTTTAAAAAAATATAAACATTAACTGTTTATATTTTTCTCTGATGTACAAACATCCCACGCCATACATAGAAGCTCAAGCGAATACTTATCCGCCAGCACCCAAGCTTTTATGTTCTCCTGTGACACCTCAAGCACTTCTGACAACCTTTCTATTACAGTATCTGAGATTTTGTACTTACCTATTATCATTTGGTTAAAAATGCCTTGCCCATAGTTTATCAATTTACTTAACTTTGTTCTTGACAGTCCTTTTTTTAGAATTAATTTATCTATTTGTGCTGTTAATATAGGAGATTCGGTATCTTTTGTTTTTTGTTGAGGTATTTCAACCGACGATGGCGGATTTTGCTTAACTGATATGGCTTTTTGTATTACTTCTTTAGGGTTTTTATCCGCAATAATCCAGCTTTCAAATTCTTCTCTTGAAACTTCCAGCAAGGGTATAATTTTATTGATAAATTTTTCAGAAAAATTTGAACGTCTTTTTACCATTTCGTAAAGAGCACTATCTTTTACTTCTATTAGCTGACTTGCCCTATATATAGTAATTTTTTTTTCTTTTAATATTTTTTCTATATTTTTTTGCACATACGACATAGATTAATAAGCAAACCTCCTCAGTTTTTTATATTTGACATTTTTTTAAAAATGAAGTAATATAAAATAAGTTAAAAAAGATATACGTTTAGAGTTAAATTTATCAAAAAATTTAAACCCTAACTAAATTTAGGGAATTTTTTAAATATTTAAAAATAATACTACCACAAAATAATTTGGGGAATTTTTGAAGTGAAAAAGAATAAAAATGAGCTTATTAATGAGTTAACCACCGATATTAACCGCTCAATAACTGATTTAGTAAAAATATTGCTAAGCAATAAGGCTGATATATTGGATTTAAAAGAGGATATGGCAAAAATACAAAATATCTTAAAAGAAAGTGGCTATGCTGATAGTATTTAGATATAGTAACTTTACAAAGTGATTGTTTTTTATTTTAATCATTTAATTCATTGTAAAAATTATAGCATTTTGCATTGTATATGTATTGACATATACAATGCAAAATGCTATAATTTAATTATTGAAAAGAGGATTAAATGTACGAAATATACGAGGCAAACGGTTATAAATTTTATTTCAAATTTGATTATGATAGCATTTCAAAGGAATATGTGCCACACGTTTGGATTAGACACTTATTAGAGCCTGAGCAAGTTATAGAAGCTTTTTTTAATATATCTGAAAAGTCATATAATAAAATTCGTGACAGATGGGAAGGGTACTCAAAGCAAGACGGAATAACAATATATTATTTTTTTAAAAAAATTAAAAATAATGAAGTATTAATAATTACAGCTTTCAAGGAATAGGAGATAACAAATGGAAATTAAAAAACATGGTAAAGCCCAATTAACTCCTGAAGAAGAAGAAAAATTTGATAAGATGATAGAACAGGCCGAAGAAGACATTTCTAAAAAGCGAGCTACTGTTAATTTTAGATGGACACAAGCAGAGGTTGAACGCTGCAAAAGAATTGCTGAAAAAAAGGGTCTACCATATCAAACATATATTAAAAGTATTTTAAAACAGGCTATGGATAAAGAAGACGCAGCCTAAATCCTTTAAGATTAGATATAATAAGTAAAAAGGATGCTTAAAAGCATCCTTTTTCTGTTTAACTATTTATAAAGCCAAATTAGTTAAATTTAATTCCAGCGTCTTTCATTCTTTGCATTGCTTCTTTTAAACGTTCTTCGCCTACAGTTAGTGCAATTCTAAAGAATCCTTCACCATTAGGACCATATCCATTTCCTGGAGGTACTACAATATGAGCTTTTTCTAGCATTAAAGCAGCAAACTCTGCAGAAGTGTAGCCCTTTGGAACAGGTAGCCAAATGTAGAATGTAGCTTTAGGATCTTTAATATCCCAGCCCATTTCTCTTAAAGCATTTACAACAACATCACGACGAGATTTGTACATTGCATTTAGCTTATCAATTTCCTCTTGAGGGGTTTCTAGCGCTACAATGGCAGCTTGCTGAATAGCCTTGAATATACCACTGTCAATATTATTTTTAATAGTACCAAGAGCTTTGATTAAGTGTTCTCCACCTGCAACCCATCCAGCTCTCCAGCCGGTCATATTATAGGTTTTACTGTGAGAGAAGAACTCTAAACAGTAGTCTTTTGCTCCTTCTACCTCTAAAAAGCTTGGTGCTACGTATCCATCATAAGTCATTTCACAGTATGCCTGATCATGACAGATAATAACATCGTACTTTTTAGCAAACTCAAGAACTTTTTTAAAATACTCAAGGGTGGCTACTGCGCCAGTCGGGTTATTAGGATAATTTAAAAACATTAATTTAGCTTTTTTAGCTACATCTTCAGGGATTTGATCTAAATCTGGCATGTAGTTATTATCGGGACCTACCTGCATAAAGTAAGGGGTTCCGCCTGCCAGGTATGTAGCATTGGTGTATACAGGATAACCGGGATCCGGTACTAAGGTATAATCGCCTTCGTCTACAAATGCAAAAAATGCGTGGGCTATGCCTTCTTTTGAGCCAATAAGAGCTAAAACTTCTTTATTTGGATCTAAATCTGCATTAAACCTTTTTTTCATCCAATCAGCACATGCTGTTCTGAATTCTTTTGTACCCTGATATGGTGGATAATTGTGGGTAGATACATCATCTATAGCTTTGTGCATTTCTTTTACTATATGAGGTAAAGTTGGAGTATCAGGATCTCCGATACCTAAACTTATAACATCTATACCTTTAGATTTTGCTTCGTCTATTTTTTTATCGATTTCTGCAAAGAGATACGGTGGTATTTTATCTAATCTTTTAGACGTATTAGCACATTTAGAAGTACTCATTAAATTCCAGCTCCTTTTTTATTTATAAATTCCTCATAATAAAGGGTAACACAAAAAATAAGGGGCCTCCAGTTCTATTGCAGATATAAGAGTAAACTATTAATGCTGTAATAACTAGCATTTTAAATATATGAAAAAATATTTTTTTATTTTTTATGAAAAATAAAGCAATTTAATACAAAAAAATTACTTTATTAAAATATAAGAAAGATATTTTAGCACAGATTAATCATTTTAAAGAATTAAGTAATAACAGATTAATATTTTTAAGTTTTATACTTCGCATTATCAAAAAGTTTTTTAAATTTATTATTCCCGTATAAATTATTTTGAGAAATCATTATTTTAGTAACAGCTTTTAAACTATTAACTTCCTATATATTAGGGAAATTAATTATCTATCTAAAAGTCTTATATTTTAATTTTTCAACCCGAGTTATCATCATCAATTCAAACTATTATGTATTAAAGTTTTTCAAGGAGGATATTTTATGTGTAGTGGATGTGGCAGCGCTGGCGCTAAGAAGACTTCTAATTTTAATACCCAAAAATCAAGCACTAAACCCAAAGCTGACGGCAAGTGCAAATGTAACGGAGGAGGTCAATGTTGTAACCCTTTCTCCAAAGCTAAAGCACAAAACGGCAGCGGATGTGGATGTGGCTGCATGGGCTCCTGTAATTCTAAACAATCCCCTGTAAATACTAAGTCATTTGCTTGGGGATAACTTAAAGTAAAGTATTTAACTATCTTAGCCAAATTACTATATTTAAAATAAAAGTTATTTTATCTAAAATTCAATTATATTTTTAAAATCATCTACCCGAATCATCATTAATGAAAAATATGTTTATATTTATCAAAAAGTTTATTAATTTATTAAACCTTACCTTTTACCCTTTCTTACCTTTTTCTCTTTCTATATCTTGAATACCCTTTAAAAACACAACAGCACAAAAACATTAATTAACCTTACTTTAACGTTTTCCTTCCTATTTACTTTTCCTTTTATACCCTCAGTCTATAACTGTACACTAAACTTTTAAGAACATTTTTTAGTTAATCAGTCGTAAAAAATCTAACAACAAAAAGAATAGGAGGTGATAGTAGAAACATAACTTTCCTCTCCCCAGTTAATATTGAAACAGGTTCTATTTAAGTTGTTTTTACAGCAAAATTTAAAAAAACAAGGAGGATATTTTACCAATTAAAAAATGGAGTTAAAATAGCACACAACCAATAACTCCGGTACAACCATCTATTATACTTACTCTAAAAAGATTTTCAGATTATTGAATCGCCTTAAAATAAACTAATATCTGAAAAGAGTAGCACCAAACTTAATTCACGAGCAGTATAATAACTTATTCGCACAACAAATTAAACAAAAAAATCCAAACGCAGCTTCACTTTTATGGCATTACTAGTTTTTTAAGGAGGATCTGTTATGTATATAAATTATAATTGTCGCGACCCATCATAGGTTTTATATCCAAAATCCTTTTCAGGTTATTCAATCGTATTAAACCCAGTAAAATAAATTGGTCTCTGAAAAGGATAGTCTGAAATTTAATTGAAAGCCAACATTAAAAACCAGCAGTACATTGATAAACAAAAAAACTCCAATTCTCCTCTTCTTAGAAATCATAAAAAACTTATAATAATTTTATCAATGTATATAATGCATATCAAGAAACAACTAGTCCTATAGGGTATTTCTCACTTATTGTCAATAAACGTCATATCAAAAAAGAAACTTTCTTTAGAATAATAAAAGGTTATTTAGATTAATTATTATTCATAAGGGGGTTTCTTTTTTGTGAGTTTAAATTTTTTAGAATATTTTACTTACACCCCTATACTGAATGGCTTCGGCTATATGATTAGATTTAATATCGTCGGAGGCGTATAAGTCTGCTATTGTTCTGGCAAGTTTTAAAAGTCTATCATAAGTTCTACCGGAGAGGTTAAACTTTGTAATAGCAGCCCTAACCAACGTTTCTGAACGTTCATCTAGCTTGCAATATTTTTTGATAAAACCCGTTGTCATTTGAGAGTTTGAAACTATACTTTCTTCTTTGAATCTGGATAATTGTCTATCGCGGGCTTCTATTACTCTATTTCTTATAGACTCTGAACTTTCCCCTTTGCTTTCAAAGCTTAAGAGTTCGTCTTCGCTTAGCCTTGGCACTTCTATTTGAATATCTATTCTATCTAGCAAAGGACCTGACAAGCGTGACCAGTAGCGTTTGGCCTGGTATTCTGAGCAAACGCATTGTTTTTTTGTATCGCCATAAAACCCGCAAGGGCAAGGATTCATTGCTGCCATAAACATAAAGTCAGCAGGGTACTGAATACTTAATTGTGCTCGCGATATTGTTACAACACCGTCTTCTAGTGGTTGTCTTAAAACTTCCAGAACATTTCGAGGAAATTCTACGACTTCGTCCATGAAAAGTACACCTCTGTGGGCAAGGCTTATTTCTCCGGGTTTTGGATTGATACCCCCACCTATAATACCTACGGATGAAGCTGAATGATGAGGTGATCTAAAAGGGCGAGACGTTATCAATGGTGTGTTTTTTTCCAGCATTCCGCTGACACTATATATTTTAGTTAACTCCATTGCTTCGCTAAACTCTAAAGGGGGCAATATACCTGCTAAGCACTTGGAAAGCAATGTTTTGCCCGAGCCGGGGCTGCCTACCATTAGTATATTATGCCCGCCTGCGGCTGCTACTTCTAAAGCTCTTTTTGCTTTTTCCTGGCCTTTTACATCTTTAAAGTCTACTGTGATTTGATTTTTTTGATTATTTTTTAAGTATTCTCTTACATTAATTTTAAAGGGTTTAACAACCTCATTAACCGGGTTATCTTGAAGTAAAAATTCTACTGCTTGCCCTAGGTTGTCAACGGGATAAACTTCTACATCCTCTACAAGTGCTGCTTCTGATGCGTTTTCTTTTGAGAGGATTATTTTATTTATATTAGATTTTTTTAGCTGGAGAACTATTGGTAAAATACCACTTACACCTCTTAGAGAGCCATCCAAAGAAAGTTCACCTATAAAGGCATAATCCTTTAGCTTTTCCGGCTCTAAGATTTCGCTTGAGGTTAGAACACCTATTGCTATAGGCAAATCAAAGCCGGAGCCTTCTTTTCTTATATCAGCGGGGGCCAGGTTTACTATGATTTTTTTTGTTGGAAAGCTGAACCCTGAGTTTTTGATAGCTGAGCGTATTCTTTCCCTAGACTCTGAAACCGCTGTATCTGGCAGCCCTACAATGGTAAAGCCCGGTATTGCTGCTGTTATGTCAACTTCTACATTTATTTTATAGCCTTCAATCCCCTGTACTGCGCCTGTATATATATTGGCAATCATTTTACTTCTCCGTGCTAAGCTTAATTATTTATATAAATATTTATACCAATAATAATATTTCAAAAAAAACTTTGTTGATAGCTATGATTTTTTATTTGAATAAATATTTATTTTTTTAAACATATGGTTCAAATTACTAAATAACTTTGCTATAATTCTGAATAGTGAAAATTAATTATATTAATTAATGACATGAAGTTTTGTGGGGAGTTACTTCGCAGGGCTTTTTAATTTATTAATAAACAAATAAATCATTCTTTTTAAATGTAAAAATATAGTATAATTAGAGACCTGTAAAAATTTATATTTACCCCAAATAGTTGTATACTAGCGGTAGCTAAAGGAAAAAAGAAGAATGTCTGAGATTGATGAACTGGTAGAAAAATTTAGATCAAAACTATTAAAAGAGCAAGAGTGCCAAAAGTATAGGGATGAAGTTGCTACACCTATCATAAATAAAATTTTTAATGAAAATTTTGTAGTTGTTTTTCAAAGCCTGTCTGATGAAATTAATAACAAGCTGGGAGCTCAGGTTATCAGCTTTTTAAAAGAAGGTGCTAACAGATTTACTATTCAGGGAAAATACCATAGAGTTACTTTTCAAAGAGGAAAAATTGAGTTTTCCGGTGGTATTATTAATGTTAGCATTATTCCTGTTTATATTTGGAAAGGTGTTACTAAACATCTTGGTCCTATTTCGATTATAATAAATCCAGAGACGAGTGATTTTGAGTTTGATCTTTCTTCTGAAGACATAAAAGTATATTCTAAGAAGTTATTTAGTAATCTTGTTGATGATAGTGATTTCTTTATGTAACCCACCGAAGAGTAGCAGGATATAACAATGATAGTTGAGTCTATTAACTTTAAAACAATTGAAATTATTTTTGATAATAATGATGAGCATTTATATTATGGTGATTTATTAAAAATAATTGATGATTCTGGATATGGAGTATTAGCACAGGTTTTTCAAATAAATTATTCTTCTAATGCTTCTGCGCAAAACATAGCCAGTGCAAAAATTTTATTTACGATAAAAAATTCTACAAGTTGGTTTAACTGGAGCGGTAATATACCTGCTAAACAAAGCTTTATAAAAAAAGTGCAAAAAAATGAGCTTTTGAGTAAAATTAGCACACAAGTTAATGATTCATCAGTTAATTTGGGAGTCCTGTCCTCTTATAATACAGATTTCAAATTAAATCCTTCTACATTTAAAAGTCCTACATTAGTTTTTTCTGACGACTTTTTTCAAAAGGTTGAATTTACAAACCTTTTAACTGAAGAGCTGATAAAAACAAATAATAAGTTAGTTATTCTTGACTTTAACGGTGAATTTAATGCTGGTGATTCTGTTGAAAAAATTGTAGCCGGCAAAAACTTTAAACTTCCTTTAAATACAAGAGGTATTCAATCTCTTTATGAGACTCTTATTTCTGATATTTCTGATGAGACAAGAGCTATTATTGAAGATATTTTTCTTCATATCGAAGATTTTACCAGCTCTGGCAAAAACCTGCTTGTGTCTTTTAAGAACTTTAAAGATGTAATTGAAGCAGAATATCGTCAAAGTAGAGTTGTAGAATTGGCTTTGTTAAGAAATAAGCTTATAAAACTTGAAAAAGAAGGTGTTTTTGCAAATAAAAGATCTGAAACAACATCATTTGCAAGATATTTTAATAATAATGATCTTATTATTGTAGATTTGTCTAAAATATCAACACTTTGGCATAAATATTTTGTTGAAAACATTATTGATTGCAACATAAACAGTTTACAGAAAGACTTTTTCTTAATACTGGACTCTAATTCTAATAATTTAGATAGTAATGTTATTAATAAGCTCTTTATACAAGGGCTAAGTAGCGGTATAAAGCCTATTACCATTACTCATTTTGAGTCTGATTTGAACAAGCAACTTTTATCATTTGCCAAGAACATGTTATTATTTGCCCCAAAAGTTAATACTAATGAGTTTATAGAATTTAATAACTTTTTAAGCAAGCTTGGCAATAATGAGGTTTTGGTTTATGGACAGCTTTCTAAGTATATTCCACTGTTTGTTCAGGTTGGCTGTAATACATTGTTTGAAGAGAATGAAATACTACAAAATTACACAGATATAACAGATATAGAAGTAGAGGAAAAGCAAGAAACTGTAGAAAATCAAAATGAAATTGTACAAGAAATTGCAATACTACAAGAGCCCACAAAAGATGAAAATTTAGAGCAACAGCAAGAGCTTACTCAGGACATTGAGCTTGAAGAATTTGGCCAGGCGTCTCTTGCTGAAGTGGATTATTATGACATTCAACCTCAAGCAAACGAAGATTATCAAGAGATTTTACAGCAAACATCAACTCAAGATATTGAGACTAAAAATCTTAGTCAAATTGCTCAGGCTGAAATAGATTATTACAATATTCAGCCTCAAGAAATCGAGGACTCTCAAGATCCTATACAGCAAAGATATAATCAAAATTTTGAGGTTCAAACGCCTGAGGCCACACCTCAAGAGGAGCCAGACACTACTAAGGCCAAGCCTAAATTTAACACTAATTATAAAGATAATCCACAACAAAAGTATAACCAAGACTTTGACATTGAAAGCTTTGGGCAAGATCTACAGGATGAACCTGAGAATAATAGTGATAAAACTCAAGTAAGCGAAGATTATCAAGACCCTGTGCGACAAAGGTATAATCAAAATTTTGCTATTCAAAATCCTGAGCTTATCCTACAAGCAAAGCTAGAGACTAAAAAAGCTCACACTAAGGAAAATGAAGATTGTCACGAAAATCCGCAGCAAGAATATAATCAAAACTTTGAGACGCAAACCCCTGAGCTTAATCCCAAGTTAGGATTTGAACATTATAGCAATGCTCAGCATCAGGAAATTGAGGATTATCAAGAAGCTCCACGGCAAGAGTATAGCAACAACTTTGAAGTGCAAAACCCTGGGCTTAGTCCACAGATAGGACTTGAGCATTATAACAATGCTCAGCATCAGGAAAGTGAGGATTATCAAGAAGCTCCACGGCAAGAATATAGCAACAACTTTGAAGTGCAAAACCCTGGGCTTAGTCCACAGGTAGGACTTGAAGACTATAACAATGCTCAGCATCAAGAAAGCAATGAATATCAAGAAACTCCGCAGCAAGAATATAACCAAAACTTTAATACTCAAAAACCTAAACTTACACCACAGATGAAGCCTGAGTATAATAGCAGTGAACAACCTCATGCTCAAGTGCAAAATTATGAGACTCAAGTTTCTGAGGATGAGTTAGATTATTATAATTATTCTCAGCCTCAAGCCGCTCAAGGTTACCCAGGCACAACTCAACAAGAATTTGAAGAAATTGACGAAGCTTTAGATGAAGAGGAGCTAAACTTTTATAATTATGATCAACCTCAAGAAAACGAAGTATACCAAAATATTCCTCAACAAGAAGAAATTCATAGTTATGACAACGAGCAATACCAACAAGAATCAAGTAGTGGAGATGATGTAAATATTGAAGAATTAAGTATTGATGATGAAGATTCTGATGATTTTTCCCTTGATTTTTACGAACAAGCCAAAGGCGAGCCGGACGAAAGTGAAAATGAGGGGTATGACCACGATAGCTACTATGACGATGATGAATATAATGAGAGTCACTATGAAGATAGTGAAGATGATGAAGATATTGATGAAGAAGATCAGAGTCAGGACTATGAGAATGAGCCACTTAATGACCTATCCAATGATGAGGATATAGAATCTTTATATACAGCTAAAAAACCTGAAGCTCAGGAAGTCGAAGAAGAGGATGAGGATGATTCTGAAGAAGACTCTGAGGATGTTTTGGTTGAAATTGGGGGAAAAGATTTTTCCGGTGTAAATCATAACATTCCTATTTACTCTCCTGATGAAGATGATACATCTAGTGATGAAGAGCATACGACTTTTGAAAAAGGTGACAAAGTAAAACATCAGCAGTATGGCGTAGGTGTTGTAGAAAAAGTCTTTAAGCATGACGGTAAAAAGTTTTATAAGTTTAACTTTAAAACTGTAGGCATAAAAGTTTTGGACCCTAGCTATTCGCCGATGGAAAAGTTGTAGGGATTATTAGGGAGAAATTTTTTTTACAAAAATTTATAATATAAGATAACAAAATAGAAAAGAATTTTTTTACTTTTTTGCAGAATCTGGATTAATAACGCCAAAAACTGAGTGTATTCTTGGTAAAAGTGCCAATATAAAAGCCAAATCTTCTGAAAAGTTAACAACAAAATCTTTTTTTATAAATTTGCCTAGAACAGCAAGCCCAACGCCTCCCAACAGTGGTATAACTAATGAGCTAATCGCATTCTTCACCTCTTTAGTTTTATATCCATCTTGAATCATTTGACCTGTTCCAGGCAGTATAAAAGAACAAACTGCAGGCACAAGGATAGGTTTTTCTTTATATTCTTGTGAGCTTGTTTGGGGATTTTTAAAGCTTACTTTTTGTTTTGTATATTGATAATTGTTTGCCAGTATCATTATTTAGCCTTATAAACTTTCTTTTTTTTCTTTTCTTAACTGATTTAAAAGTTCGTTTTTTGTCTAGCCTTGTTTATCTAAGTATAGTCAAATTATAAAATTTTATAAATATTAAATTAAATGATTTAAAAGGAATAAGCCCAACTATACAAACCCAGTGAAGAAAAATAATTGATAAAAAACTCTGTAACAAGTAAAAACTATATAATATAGGGTAGTTAAATATATTTTAAATATGTATAATAAACAATAGTATTAAGTATGTAACTTATTTACTTATTTTTTTATTAAAAAAATAGTAATAGACTGGTTGAATAAAGGCAAAGTAATGGAAAATAATATAAAAACCATTATATACATCGATGAAGAAAACTGCGTTGGGTGCAATAAATGTATATTAAATTGTCCTGTCCAAAATGCCAATATAGCTTATATAAAAAAAGGGGAGAATAAAATAAAAGTGTGTCCCTCTCAATGTATTCATTGTGGTCACTGTATAAAAGTATGCGACAATGATGCAAGAAAGTTTATTGATGATACTGATGCATTTTTTGAAAATAATAATAAAAATAAGTTATCATTATTAATAGCACCATCTTTTAGGCATCACTTTCCCAACTATAAAAAACTTTTCGGATTTTTTAAAAGCTTAGGTATTAATAATATTTACGATGTATCCTTTGGGGCAGATATTACTACCTGGTGTTACGCAAAATATATTTCTGAAAATAATATAAAAAATGCCATCGCTCAACCTTGCCCACCTATAGTAAACTATATAGAAAAATATAAGCCGGAATTAATCGATTATCTTGTTCCTTTACATAGCCCTGCAGCTAGTTTAGCCATATATTTAAAAAAGTATCTAAATATACAGGATGAACTACTTTTCATCTCTCCTTGTATAGGCAAATATGATGAATTTAATGATCCAAACACACAAGGCTATATAAAAGCTAATATTACTTTTAAGAATATAAAAGCATATTTAGAAGCAAATAAAATAGATTTATCTAATTATAATGAAGCTAATTATCACCTTTTTGAGAATGGGATTGGATTTACCTTTAGTCGGCCAGGCGGGCTTGGAGAAAACTTTCAATTATATTCTGATCAAAAGTGGGTTAAAGAAGTCTCTGGGCAAAGCTTAGCATATAAATACCTGGATACCTATTATGAAAGACTACAAAAGAATTTGGTTGTACCAGACTTGCTTGATATTTTAAACTGTCAAGACGGCTGCAACATGGGCACCGGTACTTGCATGGATTTATTCCAAGATGATATTGATTATGCTATAACCGTACTGAAGAAACAAAATATACTTAACAGTATACAAAAGGAAAAATATAAGCTAAAAGGCTTTTTTGATAAGGAGCTTAGGTTAGAAGATTTCTATAGAAATTACGAAAGCAAGTTAAGCATTCTCTCTAACTGTATTGAGCCCAGTGAAACTGAATACGAAAAAGTGTTTAAAGAGTTACATAAAAGTAGTGAGAAAACTAGAAGTATTAATTGCTATGCTTGTGGCTACGGCGACTGCAAAAAATTAGCTAAGGCTATTATTCATGGACAAAACCTTTTAGGTAATTGTATTTTTTATAATAAAAAAGAATTAGAGCTTGAAACTATAAAGGATGATTTTATTTCAATTGTTAGTCATGAACTTAGGACGCCTTTAACTTCTATAAAAGGAGCTATTAGCCTTATTTTAAACAACAACAGTGAATCTCAACCAATCCCTGAACAATACTTGCAGTTGATAGAATTGGCTAATAGCAATTGTGAACGACTTACTATGCTTTTGAATGACATTTTAGACCTTCAAAAAATAGCAGCTGGAAAGATGAAGTTTGTATATTCGTGCAACAGTGTGGATTCATTGCTTAATGAGGCGATAAATTTAAATAAAGCATACGCAGCCGAGTATAATGTAAACCTTATTATAAAAAATACAGCCTCTAACATATATATATATGTTGATAGAGACAGAATCATACAAGTTCTTACCAATCTTATTTCTAATGCGGTTAAGTTTTCTAAGCTAAATGATACTGTTGAGCTAACTAGCAAAAGGGTTAATAACCTTATTCGCTTAGAAGTGAAAGATTATGGCATAGGAATTTCTGACAGTTTTAAAGAAGTTATCTTTGAAAAGTTTACTCAAGTTTCTGATATAAATACTCGCAAAAAAGGCGGCTCCGGCTTAGGCCTGAGCATTTGTAAAGCTATTGTTGAAAAACAAAACGGTCAAATTTGGCTGGAGTCTCAAGAAGGAGAAGGTACTTCTTTCTTTATAGACTTGCCTGAGTGTCACCGTTAATTAATATTGAGTTGCTTTAACAAGTTGCCTCTTTCTTTGCCTCTTTGCTTTTTAAGGTCTTCAGAGTATTTTTCATCTGCAACAAGTTGTCGCATCATGCTTTCTTCTGCTTTATCTATAAGGGCATTATTATTATCTTCACCGTAAACTATCACATAATTACGGCCATCAAAACAATGGATAACCCCATTTTCTTTGCATATTCGTTGAAGCACGTGGCCAGTATCATGATCTTTAAGTAATTTAGTTGCTTCTTTTTCTTTTATACTTACATCATTATTTTCATCTACAACTGCACCTTTTAATACACTCCAAGCATAGCCTACTGAGTCTGATGGTTTTAGTTGAGTTGAGCAGATAGAATCTTTTGAACCGGATGGGCATTTAGCAACAACTGAGTCATTCTCTTTTTTTAATGGATCTATTTTTACCATAGCATATACATTTGGTTTTACGATTGCGAGCATTATTTTATCCTTATTTTTATATTAACTCTCTCTACCTGATAAAAGATTGTACAAAAAATAAATTAACTAGCCATTAAAAATTTTTTAAAGATCTTTACATTTTTGATTTTATTTGGATTTCATCCTTGAGAAAACTTCTATATCAAGTTCTTCCATAATATTAGATAAAAAATATGCAGTGCTAGCAACCATTGCAGCATTATCAGTGCAATATTTAAATTCAGGTGCATTAACTTCAAAGCCCTGATTTGCTAAATCAAATAGTTTTCTTCTGATTTCGGAGTTTGCAGCAACACCGCCAGCAATTGCAACCTTGTTTATATTATTTTCTTTTGCGGCTATTAGTATTTTTTTGATTAAAGTTTCACTAACAGTCTCTTGAAAACTTGCTGCAACATCAGCTTTTGGCAACTCATCTTCTTTAAATTGCTGACAAACTCTAAGTGTAGCTGTTTTTAATCCGCTAAAGCTAAAATCATACTTGTCTACTTTAGCTTGAGTAAACTTAAATCGTTTTTTATCACCCTCATGTGCAAGCTTATCAAGGTAAGGACCTCCAGGATATGGTAAGCCTAGTAGCCTTGCTACTTTATCATAAGCTTCTCCTACTGCATCATCAAGTGTCTCACCCAATAATTCTTGTTCAGAATAAGAAGAAACCTTTATTAACTGTGAATGTCCCCCACTAGCCAACAAGCAAATAAAAGGAGGTTCAAAATCGCTACCTAAATAATTAGCACAAACATGAGCGTTTAAATGATTTACACCAATAAACGGCTTGTCATGAACTAAACTTAAGGTTTTTGCGGCATTTAAGCCAACAAGCAATGCCCCTACTAAACCAGGGCCTACTGTAGAAGAAAAGGCTGTAATATCTTTATAAGCAATTCCCGCTTGCTTTAAAGCTTCTTCTATAACAATATTAATAGATTCTAAATGTTGTCTTGCTGCAACTTCCGGTACTACACCACCAAATTTTTGGTGAATATCTATTTGAGAAGCTACAACGTTAGATAATACCTTTCTACCATTTAAAACAACTCCTGCTGCTGTTTCATCGCAGCTTGTTTCTGTTGCAAGTATTATTTGATCTTTATCCAGCCCTGGGCCTATTGGCACTATTTTATTACTTACCGGGCATTTAAATTCTTTTATTAACATTCTTTCTTTACCTACCCCGCCCCCTGGCAAGAGGGCTTATGTGCTTTGAGCTTGCTTTCCATCGACTTTACCAATGCGCTCACCCTTTATTTCCTTACCATTTCTTAATTACATTATAAATTTTATCACCTTCAAATAATCCATGCAAAAATCGGTATTTTGCTATTTTTTTAAAACAGATTCTGCTCCTACAATAGCGCATATATCATCCACTTCAAAAATTTTTATTGTTTTTATCAATTCTTCCATAGAAGCCCCGGATGTAAGAATATCATCCATTAATAAAAGATTTTGTCCTTTATAAAGGTGTTCATTAAACTTAAATGCGCCTGTTAAGTTTTCTTTTCGTTCTTCTTTTGTTAGCTCATACTGAGGTTTAGTATCTTTTACTCTGGTAATAAGTTTGTTATCTACCTCATAATTGTTTAGCCTGGCAAATTCTTTTGCCATAAGTAAAACATGATCATATCCGCGCTGCTTTTTTCTTTTTTTATGCAAAGGCATTGGTATTATACAAAAATGCTCTTTGCTATGCGGGGTTTGCTGCCATAATTCATTCATGAAAACAGCTATAGATAGAGAAAGTTGTTTTTTATTATAATATTTTAAAGCTTTTATTAACTTCCTTGTATCCTCATTGTAAAAGCCTGATGCGTATACAGGTGTATTATTAATTATTTTAACTGGAGCTATTGTATTTTGAGTTAGCTTATTATGGCATTCTGTACATACCGCCCCGTTATAAGAGGGTTTCTTACATAAATAACAATATTCAAAATATATCCAGCTTAGTAGCTGCCTAAAAAAATTAATCAGCATATTAATGTAATTTCATAAATTTTATAATAATCTGTTATATAAAACCTCAAATTTTTAAATATTACCTACCTTTATTAGATAATATTACACTAAAAAAGGAAAAAGTTTGACATGAAATGGTTTAAAGAAAAAATTTTACGCAAATCAAAAGATTTACCGGTTATTGATAAAATTTCTACTGATATGATAGCAGTATATCAGAACATGGATGCTTTTAATTTGCCATCTTGGTTTAGCTTAAACAAAAGCGATACTTTGCCTGTCATTGATCAATATGACAATATTGTAGGCATTGTTTCTGAGTATGACCTGGCAAAAATTTTGCCGGAGTGGAGCCTTGAGCAGGACAGTTATCAACACAAAATAAAAGTTAAAGACATAATGACAAAAGATGTTTGGGTTGAGTATAAAAATACAAATGTTTCAGAGCTGTTTTCCACTTTACATGAAATGCATACCAGGGTTATACCTATTATTGATAGAAATAATAAATATACAGGAAAATGCATAACCCGCTCAGAAGTTGTGTCTTATCTTACAAGAATGGTTAAACCCTATTCATTGGGAGGTTTAGCTACGCCTTTAGGTGTTTATATCACTGATGGAAAACATCAAGCAGGTGCCGGCAATTTGGGCTTATTTTTAACCGGGGTTACTTTTAGCTCTTTTGTTATTCTTATTAATTTTATTAATGAAATGCTTTTTAATTTTAATAATAATGTTTCTAATATTTTTATTTTACTTTTCAACATAATGTTATTTTTAATTATAGTTAGAATAACTCCTTTTGCAAAAATACATGCAGCTGAGCACCAAACTATAAATGCAATTGAAAAAGGTTTGCCTTTGGAAGTTGATATTGTAAAAAAACAACCACGTTTTCATAAGCGATGCGGTACTAATTTGATGGTTTTAATAATGGGCATCTTTTTTATTTTAATGTTGCCTGAACAGTTTCCTATATTAAGAAGCAGTTCTTTAGGGTTTCTTTTTTCTTTTATATTATTTTTATTTCTATTTTCTAACTGGAGAAAAATGGGTATTTATCTTCAAAAAAAATTAACTACAGCCAAAGCCCCTGAAAAATATATAACAAATGGAATAAATGTTGGAAGAGAAATTCTTTTAAAACACAAAAATGATACCAGTCCCAAAAAGCCAAACTTTTTTGTTAAAGTATGGAATGTAGGATTTATTCAACTATTAACAGGATTTTATGGTTTTTATTTTATTTATAACTATATTGTTTCTCATACCATGGTAAAATAGTAATGATATATTGAGCTATGGTGTTTTCATATAAACTTTTTGAACTTATTTATAAAAATAAAGTCAATAGCTTTTAGTAAGGTAAATAATAAATAAAGAAACGGAAGAATTAAAATGCATATCTTTATAATGCTTTTTTTATTAAGTATTTTAGTACTGGTTCATGAGCTGGGACACTTTTGGGTAGCAAGAAAATGTGGTGTAAAAGTTGAAAAATTTGGTTTTGGTTTACCGTTTGGTCCAACGTTATACGAGACCAAGTGGGGAGAAACAACAATATGCATACACGCTTTTTTGCTAGGTGGTTATGTATCCTTCCCTGATGATGATCCTGATAGTGATTTAGCAAAAGAAGATCCAAGAAGAATATCAAACAAGCCTGTGTGGCAAAGAATGCTAATTGTATCCGCTGGTGTTATTGCTAACATGCTTATAGCTTATATATTAGTGATTATAGTAGCAGCAGGAACAGGTGGTGTGCCGTCAGGCAAGTATGATACTTTTGTTAAAGGCATACAAAATGATAAAAATTTATATGCAAGCCAATTAAATATAAAAGAAGGCGACAAAATAGTTTCTGCTAACGGAGTTACAATTGATTCGCCACTAAAGTTTATTGAAATAGCACAAAGAAGCAAAAAATTTGATGGTTATGCTGAATATAACAACATTAAAGCGCAAAAAAAGTCATTAATTGCGCTAAATCCATCATTGGCAAAATATGCATCTGAAGATACTAAACCTGTTGAAAAGGGACTTAAAATTATAATTCCTGAGTTAATACCGGAAAAAGCAATATCTCTTCCTAAAGATACAATTATAGGCTTTACTACATATGAGCCAGAGGGGTACAAGCTTTCTGGAGTTCAAGAAAAACTGAGAAATAGTCTTGAAGGAAAAAAAGAACTGATTGCTGACGGTAAAGTAACCATTAAAGACTTAACCAGCGCGCTAAGCGATACAGTTCATCCTGTAAATATTGTGGTTAATAGAAATGGAAAAACTGTTAATTTAGCTCCTGCTTATCCTAATAAAAAAGGATTAATAGGCATTTCGATGCAATCTAAGGAAGTTAACATAGCAACAACCAATCCTATTACAGTTATAACTAAATCGTGGGATTATTTATACAGAAGTACTCATTTGATGGTTTACGGTTTGTGGAAAATTGTTACCGGACATATACCATTGAACAATTTAAACGGTATTGTCGCTATAGTAAAAGTTGGCGGCGATATTATTGATAAAAACGGCATTTGGGACGGACTTTTATTAACGGCTCTTATTAGTATGAATTTAGCAATAGTAAACTTACTTCCTATACCTGCTTTAGACGGGGGACATCTAATGTTTTTACTGATAGAAAAAATTACAGGAAAACCCGTTAATGAAGAGTTTATTGAGCGCGTCTCCAAGTATGGATTCTTATTCTTAATTTGTTTAATGATCCTTATTGTATTTAATGATATAGTTGCCCTGGTTACAAATAAGCTTTAAGGAGTAAACACATGCCAACATATGATTATAGATGTAAAAATTGTGACAGTTTCTTTTCTATAGACAAATCTATGAATGATCCTCACCCTGAAAACTGCCCAAGCTGTAGCGATACCGATATAAACAGACTTTGGGACAATATACAGTTGAAAGGTGAAGAAAAGGGCTCAGGCGGTAAAAACTGTGGAGGCTCTTGCAGCGGAAATTGCGGATCTTGCGGCTGTGGATAAGTAATAATTTTGAAAAATTTTATAAATAATAAAACCATCTTTATTATATCAAATTCTAAAGATGGTTTTTATATATCATTATTTTTTGATATGCAAACGTCCCAAGCTCTACAAAGTATATCCAACGAGTATTTATCCGCGAGAACCCAAGCCTTGATATCTGCCTGAGATACCTCAAGGACCTCGGATAATCTCTCTATAACTGTACCTGAGATTTTATGTTTACCTATTATCATTTGATTA
>JANQFW010000028.1 GCA_028277625.1 Candidatus Gastranaerophilales bacterium
TAAATAATAACAAAAAAGAAGGTTTAAACAAGAAAAAACCTTACTATTAGTAGATTAAGGACTTATAGCTTAATAAAAAGCCAATGATTCGCTCTCTAAGTTGATAAAGAGGGGCGGTTGTCATTGGCCTTTTTGTATATTTTCATTACTTAATCGCTGCATATATCTTAATAAAGTCTGATGACCCAAGTTATAGGATAATAGCACCGGTCGTATCAATATCAACAGTTTTAATACTGGAGCGAATACCAATAGACTCCCAAGTCGACTTCACTGTGTTTTTAACGTCATCTACCTTAGAATTTTCAGATATAACTAAAATACTAGGACCAGCGCCACTAAGGACAGTACCTAAAACATCTATCTCTTTTAAGTTAGTTGTTATCTCGTCAAAACCAGGCACTAATCGAGTTCTATAAGGCTGATGCAGCTTATCATACAAAGCCACTTTTAAAAGGTCAGAATCTTTTGTATGTAATGCCTGTACAAATAAAGCACACCTTTTCGCATTATACAGTGCATCTTGCAAATCGACTTTCTCTGGGAGGACAGAACGGGAAATCTGTGTAGCAAGTTCATAATCAGGAATACAAACAGTTAACTTCCAGTCATCAGGCCACTCTATTTTTCTATGAATAATACTACCATCCTCTTCCGCAGAAGATAATACAAACCCTCCGAGCATAGCCGGTGTTGTATTATCAGGATGCCCCTCAACTTCATTAGCAATGGATAATAAAGCATCTTCATCGGCAGGATCCCCAAGCAGCTTGTTTGCCGCGATAACTCCACCCACAATAACAGATGCACTACTGCCCAAGCCTTTTGCAATAGGGATATTAGATTTTATATTAATCCTCAGGGCAGGTGGTACCTGCCCTGTATAATTATAAAGTAGCTCAACAGCTTTATATACAATATTAGATTTGTCAGTTGGTATAGTAATAGCTGATAAATCATCCTTACTATCACTTAATATATTTATTTCCAGACCCTTAGTAGGATACACTGTTTCTTCCAGCGTAACAACATTATACATAGATAACGCCATACCGAAGCAATCAAACCCAGGGCCAACGTTTGCGGTAGTAGCTGGAACCTTTACACTTACTTTCACAATTATAATCCTTCTTTGAACTGTCTATCTATAAGGTTATTCTTAGACACGACTGATATAATATACGGATTTTTAAAATACTTATTAGCCGCTTTTATTATATCATCAGCAGAAACTGATTCTAGGAGTTTTTTGTATTTTTCTTCAAACTTATACCCCTTACCTGTAATTTCATACAACCCAAAGGTATGCGCCTGCTGCTGATTAGTCTCCTTCGCAAGAGCCATTTTGCCAATAATCTTCTGTTTCTCTTTTTTTAGCTCGTCTTCGCTAACAGGTACGGTCTTAAGTTTTTCAGCTTCATTTAAAAATCCTTTAATAGCTTTGTTAGTATTCTTTTCTTCAGTGCCTATATACATAGCAAAAAATCCATTATCAAGCCTTAAAGGATAAACCGAACTAACTGCATAAGCCAAGCCCTGTTTTTCTCTTAAATTAACAAACAACCTAGAGCTCATTCCACTACCTAATAAAGAGTCAATAATCTGCAATGTAGCATAATCTTTTTCATTTTGGATACCTTGAGCTTTCCAGCCCATAACAATTTTGGCAGCTTTAGTGTCTTTCTGAGTAAAAATCACTTTATTTTTATCTAAAGGCTTAAACTCAGATTGATAATCACTCACCAAAACTTTTGTACCTTGCTTTTTAGGGAAGTAAGCTATAAGTTTTTCAGCTATATCTTTTGAGTTAACATCACCATAAACAGAAACAACTATATTTTCAGGTATAAAATAGCTGTTATAAAAATCAACAACATTGTTTCTGCTTATGCCATCGATATTTTTCTCAACATCTTCACCGTTATATCCATATGGATGCTTTGGAAACATAGCTTTCTTAAATTTTTCAAACGCTACTGACAATGGTCTGTCTCTGCTGGCAAGTATACCCTGCTTGATATTTTTTTGTGCTTTTTTAATATCACTTTCTTTAAATAAAGGGTTATTTAAAATATCGCATAATATGTCAAAGGCCTGATCAAAATCTTGTTTTGTAGACTTTAAGCTAATTTCAAAATAATCAGAAGCTAAAGCCGGACTAATCCTAATCCCTTTATTTTCTAGCTCTTGTGTTATTTCCTCATAGCTACGATTTTTAGTACCCTTTAAAAGGGTAGACTGTATAATATTTTGAACCCCCGGTACTGTCTGAACAAACTTACCACCTCTGACTAATACAGATAAAGAAATAATATCATTATTAGTGCTTTTACCGGTAATTAAAGTCATACCGTTAGGCAATACGCTTTTAGAAAGATGTTTATAAGTTTCTGTCTTAATGTCGTTACCTTCAGTTTCAGGTATCAAAACAGAAATAGCCATTTTATCTTCTTTAATGTATTTTTGTACAGCACGCTGGATATCTTGCTTTGTAATCTTATTAATACCCTCAATATACTTGGTGTAGCAATCTAGGTTACCGTCCAACGTCATACAATAGCCTATTGACGTAGCTATATTCTGAACAGATTCGTTGTTGTACAAAAAGCTTCTTTGGAACTGAGTCTTAGCACGGGCTAATTCTTCGTCTGTTACTAAATTATCTCTTAAGCTTTTCAGCTCCTTACCTATTTGCTTTTTAATCAAATCAAGCTTATTAGGCTCAAAAATAGATTGAATATAAAATATACTATCATCTTTTAACGAATAATGCCCACTAGAGATAGTAGTAACAAGATTTCTCTTTTCTTTTATATTTTGATACAGCCTGGAGCTTCTATTGCCGCCTAATATCTCAGCAGCTAAATCCAGAGCCATATTATCTTTATCGTTCTTTATATCAACGCCCTTAAACCCAATATTAAGATACGCTATATTATACTTACCCTTTTGGATTTTTTCTTGTTTTTTTGTAATCATTGGCTCTTTTTGATATATTTTATAATATCTCTTTGTTTTAGCCAGTTTAAAATTATCTTTTATCAGGCTTAAAACCCTTTTAGAGTCAACATCACCAATAACAATAGTTACCATATTAGATGGCACATACCACTTACGGTAATAATCCAAGATTTGCTCTCTTGGGATATTAGCTATAATATCTGCAGTACCAAGGGTTTCATACTTATAAGGGTGCTTTTTAAATAAAATATTATTCAAATTTTTAAATAATATTCTTGTAGGCTTGTCTTTAGCTCTTCTTATTTCTTCAATTACAACTTTTCTTTCTTTTTTTAGCTCACTCTCAGGTATAATGGAATTCAATAACATATCCGCCTGAAGGTCAACAGCTGTTTCTAAATAAGGAGAAGCTATTGTAATATAATAATGGGTAAAATCTTTGCTGGTAGCAGCGTTAAACACCGCCCCTTTTGCTTCTAAAATCCTATCGAAATCACCGGCTTTAAATCTTTTAGTTCCTTTAAACAAAAGGTGCTCTAAAAAGTGGGACACCCCGTTATTTTTATCATTTTCATTAATAGAACCTGTTTTTACCCATGTATCAATACACACAATAGGATTATTATGTTGTTCTTTAATTATTACAGTATGCCCGTTAGGCAGGTTGTGAACTTGAATATCATTATTATTTGCAATGGCCAAAGGGCTAAAAGCAAGTAAAGAAAATAATAATAATAACCCAAGAAAATTTTTTGCAAGCATATTTTTACTACCTCGTAATGATTTTTAAATGATTCAGACTAATTAAACTCCAAATCTTTGATAAATTGCATTTATGTTTCTCAAATAATATTTTGGCTCAAAACAATTTCCAATTTCAACTTCATCTAGATGTTCTCTTACTTCTTTATCATCTAGCAGGTTTTGTTTAAAATTGCCATTCTCTTTATTCCAGGCTGCGTGGGCATTTTTTTGGACTAATCTATAAGCAATTTCTCTTGATAAGCCTTTGTCAGTAAGAGCAAGCAATACTCTTTGAGAATAAATAACCCCTCCGAATAACTTTGTGTTTTTTTCCATATTCCCAGGGTAAACCTGAAGGTTAGTGATAACATTTTTAAACCTGTTTAACATATAGTCCATAAGAATTGTGCTATCCGGGAATACAACCCTTTCAACAGAGCTATGGCTTATATCTCTTTCATGCCAAAGGGCAACATTTTCTAATGCAGCAAAAGAATTTGATCTGATCAAACGCGCCAGACCAGTTAAGTTTTCAGAGCTAATAGGATTTTTCTTATGCGGCATAGCAGATGACCCTTTTTGCCCTTTAGAAAATCCTTCTTCCACCTCCAAAACTTCTGTTCTTTGCAGGTGTCTGATCTCAGTAACAAATTGTTCAATTGTTGATGCAATTAAAGCTAGACATTGCAGATATTCTGCGTGTAAATCTCTTTGTATTACCTGCGTAGAAACTTTAGAAGGCTTTAGCCCCATAAACTCACATGCCATCTCTTCAATTTTTGGATCAATATTGCTATAAGTTCCCACTGGCCCGCTTATCATGCCGTATCTTATATTTTCTGACGAGGTTTTGAATCTTTCAAGATTTCTTTCAAATATATCAAGCCACACGCACAGCTTAGCCCCAAAGGTTGTTGGTTCTGCGTGTATACCGTGGGAACGCCCGATAGTGATTGTGTCTTTGTGTTCTGCGGCTTTATCTTTTATGGCTTTAATAACGTTTATGATATCTTCTTCAATAATCTTGTTAGCGTCTTTTATTTGCAGAGCAAGTGCTGTATCAAGCACGTCTGAGCTTGTCATACCCATATGGATATATCTTGATGAATCGCCCACGTTTTCGTTTACGTTTGTCAAAAACGCAATAATATCGTGTTTTACTTCGTTTTCTATTTCGTCAATGCGCTCAACACTAAAAGCTGACTTTTCTATTATATTTTTTAAATCTTCATCAGGGATAAGTCCCTTTTTGTTGTAGGCTTTACAAACTGCTATTTCTACATCCAGCCAGTATCCGTACTTTTTATCCAGTTCCCAGATTGACTTCATTTCTTCTCTGGAATATCTATCTATCATGATGTTTTCCCTCTCTCTTTAAAATTGGCTTAACTACTGTTTAAATTTTTTTTAGTCACTTGCTATTGGTAGATGTTTACCGCAATGCCCAATATACAATTTATTATTTTTAATATAAAAATGTATACGAAAGTTGTTCCCTATTTTTATATGATTTGAAAAAATATGGAGTTCTCCATTTATATTAAAAGTTCTTAGGTGTCCATACTTGTTTAATGTTTTTTGGCTTTCTGGGCTGATATCAAAAGAACCATATTCTTCTGTAGCTTGTTTATAATCTAGTTCCAAATGATTCAAATTATTAGTATTATGCGGTAACAAGACATTAATCGCCTGTTCAAGCGCTCTATATATTTTTATAAGCATATCGCCATCAAGAGAACATTTTTTAGCTGTTTTTTCCGCATTATTAAGTATTTCAATTTTATTTGGATAAACATCTTTTAAATAACTAAAAACTTCCCTTATTCCTTTAAAAGATAAAGGAGGTTTAAGTTCGGAAATATATTGTTTTAGTGCGTTGAGCCCTAAAAAGTTTTTAATAGAAAAATCATTAACAGTATAATCAGGCTTGCTTAAAAAAGATTCGTCGGATAAGGACGCAACTAGATTTTGATTATCTTCAACACACATTTTAAGATAATCATCTTTAGTATCAAATTTAAAGTTATTTGAATTAATTGGATAAAAGTCTGTGTTTTTAATGACTTCTATTATTGCGCTTATAGATTCGCAATTAGATCTATAAAGCTTATTATTAAATATTTCTTGATTATTGTTTATATGACTGCAAAAAAGTAGTTGATGTTTTTCTTTTCTTATTTCGCTAGTTATAAGAGCAAGTTCATTAAACTGTGATATTAAATCATTTGAATTGTTTTTGTGTGTATCCTCAATAAGCTTATGGTTAAAATAAAAACTAGTCATTTTTTATTAAACCTATTGAGTCTTTGTATCCTTGATCAAAAAAGTTTTCGGGCCAAGAAGATATTTTTCCATTCTCATCAATTAGTATTTCATCGCTTTTTATATAGCTTTCATCTTCATCAAAGTATTTTTCAAAGAAGTAAATATTTACTTTTTCATTTACCTTTTCGCTTGAAGCGGACTCTTTAATTAGTAGCCTTGTTCTATTTATTATATGTTCACTATGGGTTTCTACAATTATTTTTCTATTGTGCTTTGCCGCAAAGACAAATAGTTCAGCTAAATTTGCTTGTAGTTTAGGGTGCAAGTGTACCTCAGGATTTTCAATTAATAATACGTCGTTTTCCTCGCTTAAAAGAATCATTGTTATTATAGGTATTACTTGAGAAAAACCAAATCCAACCTGTGTTATATCATATATATTAGTATTATTTTCTTCAACCTTTAATTGATAAAAGCTTCCATTTTCATCAGAATAGACTCTATAAGTATCGCCTAGTATTTTATAACACCATTCTTCAAATAATTTTTGAAAATTTTTTTTATCTCCAAATTCAATTTTAGTTGATTTGTTTCTATAAAGAACTTCAGCGGTCGCTTCTCCTGATATGCCTATATGATTAAGCCCTTTCATTTCATAAAGTTTTTTAGCCTCTTCTCTGTAAGCTCTAAGATATTTAATATTGTCAGTATCAAATAGATTTAAAACAGTTCCTAAATGTAAGAGGTATTCGAAAAATTCTTTATCAATATTAAAGTTTTCTTTTTGTTTTAGTTTAGACAAACTTGGGGAAATAGAGCAACCAAATATATGAATTGATAAATCTTGCCTTTCATTTTCATTAAAGAATATTTTGTATTCATTTTCACTTATTGTTTCGTCTAAAACAGCTTTTATTCTTTGTTTTTTGCCATTTTTATCAAGAGAGAATATTTCGAGTTCTTCTAAAACAGCAATACCTTTATTGTTAATGTTTTTGCCAAAAGTGAAATCTTTATATTTAAGGTCTAGTTCAATAGTTTTAAAATAGTCATCTTTAAATTTTAGAGAAAATTCTATAGAATCTTCCCTAGATTTATTATTATTCAAAACGTCTTTAAATGTGCCTAATTGGTATAAATTAGTGTTCAATAGTAATGTTGGTTCTGAATTATTTGTATTAGATTTTGCCAGTAGCAGTATGCTTTGTATTATTGAAGATTTGCCAGAGTTATTAGCCCCCGATAAAAATGTTAAACCAGGAAATTTAAAAGTATTATAATCTTGGTGGCATTTAAAGTCTTTTATGCTTATGCTTTTTAACAATTTTTGTTTTACCCCTTTTCCTTTAGTATCGAATAAAATACTTTATTCCAAATGTCAAATCTTTCAATTACATTTGGTCTTGTTGATGTGTTAGATTTTGTTATTAATGTTTTAAAATAGTCATTTTGTTTTAATTTATTCATTTCACATTTTAATTTATCTTTATAAATATCTATTTGTTGGTCATCTAATTGAGCAAAGGATTTTGATAAAATATCAAAAAGAGCAAAATTTATTTGAGTAGAGTTA
Organism: Candidatus Gastranaerophilales bacterium; assembly: GCA_028277625.1. Taxonomy (GTDB): domain Bacteria; phylum Cyanobacteriota; class Vampirovibrionia; order Gastranaerophilales; family JANQFW01; genus JANQFW01. The sequence continues at coordinate 7,544 of JANQFW010000028.1, forward strand.
TCATTTATTCTAAAAGCTTCTTTGTCTCCAAAAACTTTTCTAATATTTCTCATTGAGTTAGTAAAACTTAATTCAATTTTATCAAGGTCATCTTGCTTAAAACTTTTAAAGTTTTCTAATGTATCATTTAAAAAATTAGTCATGGAAGTATATTCGTTTAAGCTTTTTGTGTAAAAAGAAATAAACCTTAAAACTAGTTCTTGATCTTTCATTCTTTTTTGAAGAATGCTTTTTTTTGTTAAAACTTTGAAGTCTTCATTTTCGGTTAGTTTTTTTAAAAATTCAATGGCATCGCCTCTATAAATGCAATTTCTTATCTCTTGAGCGTTTAAATTTGTGCTTCCTATGTTTATTCTTTCGAATATATCAAATTTTGCATCTTCATCCGAATCATTTTTTATTGTATATATAGTTATTGCGTAATCTTCAATTTTTCTTTGCAATTTTACATCTAAATCATTGAATTTTTTTCCATTTAAGTTGGTTAATTTGGTTAATTTTTGAAGTTCAAACTCATTGTTTAGAAATTTAAAAAATGCACTTAAGCGTTGTTGTCCGTCTACAACTTCTAAATAATCATTATCATTTCCATTTATTTCGTAAAAATAAAAGGTTTGTAGGGGTATCCCCATAAGAATTGACTCTATAAGTTTTGATCTTTTAGGAATTAGCCATATGTCTTTGCGTTGATAAACAGGAGTAAGGTTTATTTCATTATTGTCGTGTCGTCTTTTTAGTTCAAATAAGGTTCTCTCACTTTTCATTGTAGTGATTTTTTTATTAGTTTTTTGAGTCTTTGATTTATCTTGAATTAGGTCTTCACCTTTGTCTTCAAATTGTTCTTCATCAGCTTCCCAATCTTTACTTTCAGATTGTTCTTCATTTGTTTCTTTGTTTTCATTTTCAGAGTCATCGTTTAATAAATCTTGCATACTTACCTCTTGAGATTTAAATTAAATTGAATATTATATTTAACTATAGCGCGAAAATTGTTAGTTATGTAAGTACTCTAACAAATTATATTATAAAAAAAGATAGCTTTATTAAAGTTTTAATTTATCTTTAAAAATAGAAGTCCCTTTTGGGGACTCCTACTCATAATTATTTAATTTTAACTTGCTGTTGCTTAACTCAAAAGATCAACTAACTTATTTTTTAAAGCTTCCAATTCATTCTCAGCCTGATCTTTGTTAACAGTAAAGCCATACTGATATTCTTTGTTGTTAACATTTAATACTAAACTCTGCGGTAACTCTTCGCCGGGCAGTTCACCAGCGTGCTCTCCTGAGCAACCGCATTTAGACGGCGCTTCAAAATAAAAACAAGAAACAGCATCTTTTTTTATCATACAGCCGTTAATTTCTAAAAAACCTTTATTTTCGTTTAGATCTAAACTCAATTTCATATCTCCTACTAAATATTTATACTACTCATCATAGCAGCATCAAGAAATAAACCAAAGCTTTTTATTTCTTATTTTTAGCTTAATGGATTAATCGCCAGCCCACTAAGAAGTTTTGGATAAAAATAAGTAGATTTTTGAGGCATTCTATATCCTTCTTGAGAAACATCTTTGATGTCTTTAATTTTTGGTGTAGCTAAAATAAATACTACTTCTGCGCTGTTATTTTCTAATGCATCAAAAGCTTCTTCCTCTTTTTTAATATACTTAATGCCATTTTGTTTCATTTGATCTTCATCAGAAAATGCTAAAATATCACTTATTACAATCTTATGTAATAAGCTTAGATCAAGCTTTCTTAATACAGGTGGCACGTCTTTGCTTTCTAAAAATTTATCAGCTTTTTCTTTGTCTTTTAATGTGAATAAACAGTAGTTGTTTTCGCCTTTAAAGCAAGCACCAAATGCGATATTATCTTTTGCAGCTTCTTCCAACTCACTAATAAAGTTCTCTTTCTCTTTATTTTTAGTATTTTGATCATATCTTATCTTTTTAATATCAAAATATTCTTGTATTTTAGCAATTAAATTTTGCTTATCTATCTCTCTGGTAATAATTCTATGTGTGGGATAAACTTTTAAATTTTCATCGTCAAGGTTTGTGTAGTAACACATAACCCAATTAAAGGCATCTTCTTCTTTAAAGTTAGGTTTTTGCTCCCTCATATAATCTCTATAAGCAAGAGCTGTTTCATATCTATGGTGACCATCTGCAATTAAAAGAGTTTTATCCTGCATTAAATTTTGAACTTTTTTAATTGATTGCTCGTCATCTATAATATATACGATATTTCTTACACCTTGGTCATCTTTTACATCTATAAAAGGAGTTTCAGGAAGGGTGAAAGCTTTATCTACCGCCTGCTCAGGATCAGAATAAACCATAAAGATTTGACTGAAGTTAGTTTTGCAAGATTTCATTAGTTGAAACCTATCAGCCTTAGGCCCACCCATTGTGTATTCATGAGGTAAAATTTTTCCACTTTCAAAAGCTTCCAGCTGATTTTTGCCTATAAAACCTTTACGTGAAACAAATTCTCCTTTTGGAGAGGTATACTCTTGAATATAATAAAAAAGAACAGGATTTTCCGTAGATTTCAATATACCTTCTTTTTTCCAGTCTTGATAGTCTTTTGCTGCTCTTGTGTATCTGTTTTCATTATCACTATCAGATTCATATTTCTTGCCAAGAATTAGCCTAACAATGTTATAAAGAGAATCATTATATAATTTATCTTGTTCATTTGCTGATATCACATCGTAAGGGGGAGCAATAACTTTACTAATGTTTACTTTATCTATATTATAAATAATACCTTCCATTGGGGCGACTTTAACCATTAATTTACTCCTTTTGTTAATTGAAATAACTTACTCATTTGTTATAACATTAAAATATGCTGAAAAAAATATACCGCATCTAAAATACTTTTCAGACTATTTAATAGTTTTAAAACTAATAAAATAAGCCAATCTCTGAAAAGAAAAAGCTAAAATTCATTTGATGAGCAGTATAAATTATTAAATAATAGATTGATAATCCAGACTAAAAAGATAAATAAGGAGAAAAACATTGATTAGAAGAGCGATGATAATGGCAGCGGGTGCAGGCTCCAGACTTGATCCACTAACTAAAACAACTCCTAAGCCAATGATTCCGGTAGCGAACATTCCTATTATGGAAATGATTTTAAAACACTTAAAAGGGTATGGCATTACAAATGTAATCGCTAATACTCATACACTTGCCGAATATATTCATTCAACATATGGCGGTAATAATGCCTTAGGTATTAACTTTGAGTATGTGTACGAAGATAAATTGTCTGGTACAGCTGGTGGCGTAAAAAAATGTCAGCATTTCTTAGAGTCTGAAGGCTCTTTCTTAGTAATTAGCGGTGATGCTTTAACTGATGTGAATATTGCTGAGCTAGTTGAAAGTCATGAAAAAAGTAATGCGATTGCAACTATGGCTTTAAGAGAAGTCCCTTGGGAAGAAGTAAAACATTTTGGTGTTGTTGTTACAGATGACAATGCAAAAGTTGTAGAATTTCAAGAAAAGCCTGCCTTAGAGGATGCAAAAAGCAACCTTGTAAATACAGGCATCTATGTCTTCAAAAAAGAAATATTTGATTACATCCCTGCTGATACATTTTTTGATTTTGCTAAAAATGTTTTTCCTGCTTTGTTTGAAAATAATGAAATTATAAATACCCATGTATTAAAAGAATATTGGAATGATATTGGTACTTTGAACCAATATAAACTATCAAGTTTTGATATATTAAATGAACATTTATCCATTAAACCTGATTATACAAGATTTAAAACAGGTTGGATTTCTGATAGCGCTAAAGTTGATGCAAAATGTAGCATAGAAGATATAGCTGTAGTTGGAAATAATACTATAATTGAATCCAATGTACAACTTAAAGAAAAGAATATTATTGGAAATAACTGCGTGATAAAAAGCGGTGCAACACTAATCAATTCAATAGTATGGAATAATGTTGTGATTGAAGAAGATGCGATTCTTGAAGATTGCATTGTTGCTGATGGTGCAATAATTAAACGCGAGGCTAAAGTTGCCTCTGGTGAAGTCATAGCCCAAAACACGATTATAGAAACGCAAAAAGTATAAAAAAGTATAGTAATTTATTTAAAATAAAAATAAAGGTCCTGCTTTGTCGGTTATCACGATCTTGTAGACCTTTATTTTGTGTTAAAAAGTTTTTAAAACAAATTTAGGAGAAAACTTAATAAAAAATAGTACGTTTTACATAGACCAAAATGAATTAGGTGAAATTACCAAAATACCAGAGCCTTTTTTAAAAGCAGCAAATTTATACGGAGAGGAAAATGAGTCAGAAATAAATAATAGTTTATTATCCTGCTTAAAAAAATAAAAGTTTTGTTTAAATTTTATAAAAAAGAACTCCCGTATTGAACTTATACGAGAGTTTTTTTATGAAACCTATTGCTTAACTCTTGCGAATAATTTTAAGTATTAGAAGTGCGCTGACTAGAAGTAATAGAATTTTGTTTAATGTTTCTATCTTTTTTAATCGCTCATCCATAAGCTCTCTACAAGTATAATGTGCCTCTTGAAACCTTTTATTTTTTTCCTTTAATAAATTTAAATCAAATTTAGTATACATATATTCCTCTTTTTTAGACTTAATTTTCTCTTTTTTATATAAGTTATATAATAAATGAAAAATTTTATTTGTCGGTAGTTATTTTACAAAAATTAAAAAAACACTGCTTTAAATTTGCAGTGCTAATTTTTTTTATATTTTTTTTTACTTTTTATACAGATTGAGACTCACTGCTTTCTAAATTTTTTTGAATTTCCTCTTCTTTTTCATAATCAAAGCCTGTCAGCTCACTAATAGATAAAGCCCACTTCTCAATCATTTCTTCCGGATCGCAGACAGGTATAGGCTTACCTATTTTAATTCTTAATTTTCCACAAAATGTATCGGAGCCAACAATACCCATCGGTAAAACATCTGAATTAGTCGATTTGGCAAGATAGCCAAACCCCTTTTGTACCTTACCTATTTTTCCACTTTTAATTCGTGTTCCTTCCGGGAATATACCTAATAACCAGTCTGTTGTTAAAACCGCTTTTGCGGAGCGGATTGTAGCAATTTCTAGTTTATCTCTATTAACAGCTATTGCACCTAAAGTTTGTATTATTTGAGATAAAACAGGCACGTGAAACAGCTCTAATTTTGCCATATAACCAACAGGCCTTTTCATTGCCAGAGAAACTATTACAGGATCAAAATGTGATAAGTGATTTGAGGCAACAATTATAGACCTATCCTTAGGTATGTTTTCTCTACCCTCGACTTCAACACGATAAAATATTTTAAAAAACGGGTATAAAATAAAATAAATAATTAAATAATGCAAAAAGCCACGCATTTTAGTATAAGTTTTCGCTTCAACTTTAGCAAAATTCTTCTTTTTATTAGAATTATTATTTTTTTCACTCATTACTATCCTCCAACTCTAATTTGTTAATTGCTCAAATTTGTCTAAAAACTCTGGAAAAGATATATTAACCCATTCAAATCCGTTTATTCCAATAGGCTTATTGGCTATTAATCCAGCAATATAAGCAGACATAGCTATTCTGTGGTCATGATAAGTTTCCAGCGTACAATCTCCCTTTAACTTATTTGCGCCTTGCACTATAAACCCATCAGGTTTTTCTTCCAGCTCAACACCCATTTTAGCAAGCTCAGAGCAAACCGCTGCAATCCTATCAGATTCTTTATGTCTTAAGTCTTCAGCACCTTCTACTATAGTCTCCCCATTTGCCTGACTGGCTGCAACTGCAATAATAGGAATTTCATCAATTATACTTGGAATTAAATCTTTAGTTATTTTAATACCTTTTAACTCTGCATACTTAATTTGAATATCACCGACCTCTTCGCCACATTCTAGCCTGTTATTTAATATGGTGATGTCAGCACCCATTTGTTTTAATACATCAATAATACCGGTCCTGGTTGTGTTTAAACCTACATTTTTTAATATGATATCAGAGTCTTTTATAATAGATGCCGCAACCATAAAAAATGCTGCTGATGAAATATCTCCAGGTACGCTTATTGGCTTTGCTGCTAGCTTAGATTTTTCTATACTTACTATATTATTATTTATTTCTATATTTGCCTCAAGGTAAGATAACATTCTTTCCGTATGATCTCGAGATTTAAAAGGCTCTTCAATTACAGTTTTGCCATTTGCAAACAAGCCTGCAAGCAAAAGTGCTGACTTGACTTGAGCACTGGCAATAGGTGACTGATAATGAATTGCATTTAGTTCAGTGCCTATAACTGACATTGGCAATTTAGTATCGTTATCTCTTGCCCAAATTTTTGCGCCCATTAACTTTAATGGCTTTATAACCCTTGCCATTGGTCTTTTAGTCAGGCTTTCATCGCCAACAATTACGCTATAAAAATTTTGTCCTGCTAATATACCTGTCATAAATCGAGTTGTGGTTCCAGAGTTACCCATATCTAAAATATTGTTTGATTCTTTTAATCCGTTTTGGGCGTTTAAAAACAATGTATTTTCGGATTTATATTGAATATCCACTCCTAATGACTGGAGGACTTTTAAAGTGCTTCTGCAATCCGCACCTTGTGAATAATTAGAAATTTGCACTGTATGATTAGTAAGTGCTCCAATCATAGCGGCTCTATGCGAAATTGATTTATCAGAAGGGATTTCGATTGCTCCCTTTAGGGGTTTGCTTATAGTGTTAACCTTGAAAGTTTTGTTCATTTTTTTATCCATAAGTTTTTACTACTTATAATCATATTGTAAAAATTGGTGATAGTCATCACTTTTTCTTATGTTAACGCTATAAGCTTTGATATAGTTTAAGTTTAATTAAAAATATCAGCCCCCGACATACCACTAGGCAAAATTTACAAAAAACATTAGCAAAGTATAAAAAATATTTTTGAAACATAATATTTTTATCTTATAATAGTATTAAAGATGCTAAGTTTTTTTAAAGATAATTTAAATAAACTAATGTTGTCCTTGACAGCAATACTTGTTGAGAATATATTTAATTCTACAATGTTAAGAAAAGGTGCTTACAAATGGGATTAAAAAAAAATGACAGATTGGTCACTATGGCCTGTGGTGATTGCAAAAGACGTAATTATACCACCACAAAGAACAAAAAAAACACAAGTGGCAGAATTGAACTAAATAAATTTTGCCCATTTTGTAATAGTCATACATTACATAAAGAAACTAAATAAAAGGTAACTTTCAATATAAAGATTAAGAAATGCGCCTTTAGTTCAGTCGGTAGAACGTCGGTCTCCAAAACCGAATGTCGAGGGTTCGAGTCCTTCAGGGCGCGTTTCTATTAATATACTTACCTCTATAGTATAAATAATTATTTTTATATGGAAAGCTGTTTTTATTATACTAAGTCAAAAATACTTTTCAGATTAATTCATTAGAGTTAAAACTAATAAAATAGCCCAAATTCTGAAAAGAGTAGTCTTTAAGTTTAATTAATGACAAGTATATATAAAGATACTAACTCTGAAAGAGGACTGAATAGTGAGTACAACTAATAAAAAAAGTGCACCAAAACAACAAGACTCTTTAAAAGAAGGACTTGTTATTTATTTAAAAGGTGTAAAGTCCGAATGGGGCAAAATTACTTGGCCTGAACGAGCGCAATCTATCATGCAATCTTTTATTGTCCTAGGCGTAGTTTTGTTTTTTACAGTTGTAATTTATGTTTTTGACAAGTCTTTTGAATTGTTACTAAATCTGATACCAAGCAGGTAGGTTAATGAATAACTATAGTGATGCACAAAATAAAAAATGGTATATAGTCCATACTTACTCGGGCCACGAGAACAAGGTTAAAGTAAACCTTGAAAAACGTATTGAGTTTATGAATATAGGACACAAAATTTTTAGAATAGTTGTCCCTCATAAAACAATAACAAAAGTGAATAATGGTAAACGTCAGGAAAAAGAGGAAAAAATATTTCCTGGTTATGTACTAGTAGAAATGATAATGGACGATGACAGCTGGTACGTAGTCAGACATACTCCTGGTGTTACAAAGTTTGTTGGTGCTGAGAAAAAACCAATACCTGCACGTGATTCTGAAATCAAAAAAATTCTACACAGAAGTCAGGTACAAACAGCTAAAGTGGAACTTGATGTCAAGGTTGGCGAGTCGATTCGTATTATTAGCGGACCATTTGCAGACTTTGAGGGAGATATTACAGAAGTGTATCCTGATAAGGAAAAATTACGTGCATCAGTTTCTATATTCGGCCGTGACACCCCAGTTGAGCTTGAATATAATCAAATTCAAAAAATCTAGGATGAAGATACAAAAGAGTTCTATTATAAATTAAAGGTAAACAACAAGAAAGGTAATAAAGAAAGTGGCTAAAAAGGTTATAGCTGAAATAAAGCTCCAGATCTCTGCAGGAAAGGCTAATCCATCGCCACCAATTGGTCCCGCTCTAGGTCAACATGGTGTTAACATTATGGACTTCTGTAAGCAGTATAACGCCAAGACTCAAGATCAAGCCGGTACAATTGTTCCTGTAGTAATCACAGTATATGAAGACAGATCATTTACTTTTGAAACAAAAACTCCTCCAGCAGCAGTTTTAATTTTAAAGGCAGCAGGTATAGCAAAAGGCTCATCTGTTCCTAACAAAGATAAAGTTGCTACAATTTCTAAAGATCAGGTAGCAGAAATTGCAAAAACAAAAATGCCTGATTTAAACGCAACAACTATAGAAGCTGCTGAGCAAATGATTAGAGGTACAGCACGCAGTATGGGTGTTTTAGTATCTGAATAATCTGCCTTGAAGTACTTTTAACGTGGCAGGATACAAATCCATTATGACCACAAAGGAGAAAACTTATGAAAAAAATAACAAAAAGAAAACAAAAGGTATTAGAACTATTAGAAGCTGTTGAGCAGCCAACAACAAGTATGGAGGCAATAAAGCAGCTAAAAAAAATCTCTGAGGAAGTTTCTAAATTTGATGAAACTTTAGAATGCCACATGAGACTTGGTATTAACGTAAAGCACGCTGACCAACAAGTTAGAAGTACAACTGTTCTTCCTGCTGGTACAGGTAAAAAAATAATAATTGCGGTTGTGGCTAAAGGCGAAAAAATTAATGAAGCTCAAGAAGCTGGAGCTGATCACGTAGGCGCTGAAGACTTAATTGAAAAAATTCAAGGTGGTTGGTTAGAATTTGATACACTAGTCGCTACACCTGATTGCATGGCAATGTTAGGCAAATTAGGTAAAGTTCTTGGTCCTAAAGGTTTAATGCCTAACCCAAAAACTGGAACCGTTACATTTGATGTTAAAAATGCTATCAAGGATATTAAAGCTGGTAAAGTTGAATTCAGAGCTGATAAGCAAGGTATGCTTCATGTACCTCTGGGTAAAATGAACTTTGAACCTGCTGATTTAATGAAAAACTTTGCGTACCTAACTGATGCAGTAATAAGAGTTAAACCATCTGCTGCAAAAGGTACATATATGAAATCTGTTTACCTTACAACAACAATGGGTCCTAGTATAAAAATTGATACTAAAAATTTAACAGATGAAATTAAAGAATATATAGGTCATTAATAATTCTTTAAGATTTTATAATAATTAATAGAGGCTGTCCCAAAAGTCATGGATAGTCTCTTTTGTTACTTATAAAATAAACCTATTAAAAAGCTTGTAAATAAAGGGAATTAATATGTATGAATCGAAAAATTGTTTTTAAAAATTACAAAGGGGGAGGCACAAGCAGCCATCACCCTAAAATGATGTTAAAAGTAATTGTATATGCATATACTCAAAAAATTTATTCATCAAGACAAATAGCAAAAGCCTTAAGGGAAAAGTGGATAAGTGGAAATAATCAACCAGATTATAGAACAATAAATAGTTGTAAATGCTAGTCTAAAAGTGTACCATCTTAAGAGATAAAACCTGTAAGATAAATGTAACTGAAGTATTGTCTATACAGGAGGAAAGGACTTGATAAAGGTGGAAATAATAGAAGAAATAAGAAAAGGGTATACATGCGGTTATACAGCAATAACTGATTACTTAAGAAAAATAAGGCCTAAAAAGCAGGAAGCTTTTATACCTCTTGAGTTTGAAAACTTGGGACGTACGTCGAAGTAGACTGGACAGAAGCATACTTTTTTCTCAAAGGTAAACAAACTAAAGCTCATATATTTATCATGAAGCTTAGAGGTTCAGGCCGATACTACGCTATAGCTTATCGATTCGAAAAAGCGGTTAGAGAAATAGTAAGAAAATTCTTTGTCCCTTATCCTGAAGTAGACTCATTTAAAGAACTTAATGAATATTTGCATCAGAAATTTAAGAATTGCTTAAAGAAATTTAAACTTAAATATACCGGTTCCAAAAATAAGATCGGAAAATTTTAAAAAAATAATTCATAATTCTGGTATGTACCAGATCAAATTAACAAATGAAGAAATAGATGAATTAATAATTCTGCATCGTTCTTGTCGTAAAGATCAAAGAAAAGCTGACAGGATAAAAACCATAATACTTTTAAATGATGGATATAGTACTCAGGAAGTGGCAAAAATACTTTTGCTTGATGAAGATACCATAACAACTTAGCGGTGTAATAGAATTAATGCGACGATTAGGATTTGTGTATAAGGGGGCATAAATATTAATGCTGCTTTAAATCCTTAAGAACAGGATGTTATTGCCAGAGAAGATAAAACTATTAATGCGGAATCAACCATAGAACTTTTCAAAGATATCGAAAAATATTATCCTGATAAGACGACAATCTATTTAATAGCCGATAATGCAAGATATTACAAGAATACTCAAGTATCAGAATATTTAGAAACATCAAGAATAAAATTAATATTTTTACCGCCGTATTCACCTAATTTAAATCTTATCGAACGATTATGGCCTTTACTATACAGGCTAAAATTTAAAACAACCTTTTATGAAAGTTATAAAGACTTTAGAGATGCTGTTATGGAATTTTTTGAGAACATAAATTTATATAAAAAAGAAATTAAGAAATCGGTAGGCACTAAATTACATTTATTCAAAGCCGTCTAGCGTAAAAATCCGAATTGATTTTTAGGTTGGGTATATCATAAAATTCCCTAAAAAATAACAGGCAACTATATTTAGGGATAAGCAAAAATTTTTCGGGAATTCAGGGAATTTAATACCAATTAGTAGCCTATAAAATATTAACTATCCAATTAGAGCCAACTATTGACTTAATAGTTTCAGAATTGCTTTCGTAGAATAAAGAAGCTTTTCTACAGTACTAGAAAGTTTTATTGCTTTTGACTATAACAATCGAAAAAAATAACAGTTAAATAGAACAAATGCCTTTGAGCTTGTGTTCTCTTGCTTTGACAGTTTTGCAAATGGCATAACTGCTTTAAGTCCCTGAATAATACTTCAATACCCCATCTTAGCCTATAATGATTAACAATAAATTTACTTGTAATGCGATTTCCCGTTGCATTAGTAGCATAATATCTTTTGCAATATTTGGTAATACTGACTTTATGCCCAACGCCTTTGAGGTAGCCCTCCTGTGAGTAAGGTTGAAAGCGGCGCATTTTTAACTGTTTACCATCAAAAACTCTATTTGATGCAATTTGGGTAAAATATATCCAATTAAATGAATTAAGTCTATTCAAAAGACTCTTACTACTGAATTTGCTATCAAAGCAAGTAAATTGTGGGATTATAGCTAGATCTTTTGCATATTCTATGGATTCTTCAGCAAATTCATTTTTTGTTTTAATTGCTTTACCATTTTTATCTTTTTCATAAACCATAAATTTGATTGGTATTGTTTGTTTTCCATCGCTCCAAGCTAGAACAGTTAAAGATATACCCTCTATAAATCCATTATTTTTACTTGATATATTGCCAATAAACGCACTCTATCTTTTCAGCGTAAGGTTTTTCTATTATCGTATCATCTATCATTAGCCAACCGGTTGACCAATCAATATCTAAAGACTTTATATATTCTTCAAGTTTTTGACTCTCATCCCATTGTCTATCAAGAAAACGCTTTAATTGATATGAAGATATGCCAGTAAATGCCTCTGAGCCTTTGCTATAACTGAATTTTCCATCATATGCTAAAAGACCTGTTGTAAAAGTCTGTTCTATTCTGCTAAAATTATACATAACCTCTCGTTTATTATTAGTGCTCTTTTTCAACATTATTTTAAACCGAGAGGCCTTTTATTTCTATACTTTACTTATATTGCATGATCCCTGTACATTATACTTCTACAAAAAAGATCTTGAGCTACTACATGAATAGCTAATGAATTCCAGAGATTTTGGTTCTATAGAACAAAAGCCCCTTTAATATTTGAGAATGGGATGTTGGATTATCATCGATTCTCTGGGAAAATAGACTTATTATTTCTTCCGCATAGGATAAATATTTTTCTTTTTCACAAAGAACAGATAGTTTTAACATAACAAGGAATAAAATTGAATTTGCAGATGGAATCGCCCCATCATATGAATCTTTCATATTTA